>JBMYRO010000022.1:0-4598 GCA_049602435.1 Hyphomicrobiales bacterium | reverse complement strand
CAGATGAAGATGGTGATCGTTTTGTAGAAATTTGGAATTTAGTTTTTATGCAATATGAGCAGGTTGACTCATCCAAAAGGATTGATTTGCCAAATCCATCCATAGATACTGGTATGGGTTTAGAGCGTATGACTGCTGTCCTTAATGGGACTCACTCAAATTTTGATATCGATATATTCCAGTCAATAATAAACAAAATAGCTGATGTAGTTAAAAAATCACCAGATAATGATATAGCAAGTTACAGAGTAATTGCAGATCATCTAAGATCAACGGCATTTTTGATAGCTGATGGTATATTGCCATCTAATGAAGGAAGGGGTTATGTCCTAAGAAGAATATGTAGACGCGCAACAAGACATGCAGATTTAATAGGATATAAGAAACCATTATTACATAAACTATTACCAACACTCATTGAAACTATGGGAGATGCATATCCAGAGATAGGTAATAATATTTCTCTTATCAAAGAAACAATAGAATATGAAGAAACTAAATTCAGAGAAACCTTAAGCAGAGGACTTAAAATACTAAATGATGAGCTAGATAACCATTCAAAGGATGAAGTGTTCTCCGGTAAGACAGCATTCAAGTTATACGATACTTATGGATTTCCATTAGACTTAACTGAGGATCTTTTAAAGGCAAAGAATATGACTGTCGATATAAACGCTTTTAACGCAGAAATGGATCTTCAAAAGAGTCAAACTAAAGCTTCATGGAAGGGTTCTGGTGAACAAGCGGATAGTAAATTTTATTTTGAATTGCTGAATAAATATCCTCAAACAATATTTCATGGGTATACTGATTATGAGTCTACCGGTAATGTTATTGCTATCATTGCAGATGAAAAAGAAGTTGATGTAGTAAAGGCAGATCATGATGCAACTTTGATAATGGACCAAACAGTATTTTATGCTGAGTCAGGGGGACAAGTAGCAGATATAGGCGAATTTATAAGCGAAGATGCTAGCATTAGGTTCATTGTAAAAGATGTACAAAAAATTGGTGGAGCTATTTTTCTTCATAAGGGGATACTCACTCAAAAATCAAAAGATTTAAAAGTTGGACAAAGATTATTACAAAAAATTGATAGAGATTTTAGGCAAAAGATTTCAACAAATCATTCAGCAACCCATCTGCTACATGAGTCATTAAGGCAAATATTAGGTGACCATATCTCTCAAAAAGGATCTTTGGTCAATGATAAAAGACTAAGATTTGATTTTAGTCATCAAAAACCAATACCAAATGATGATATTTTGGAAATTGAAAAAATAGCGAACTATATTGTAATGCAAAATAATTCAGTTGAAACACAAGTTATGTCAACTGATGATGCTATGAAGACCGGTGCTAGAGCTCTATTTGGTGAAAAATATGGAGAAGAAGTGAGGGTCGTATCAATGGGTAGTTTTAATGATAAAAAATTCTCTGTTGAGTTGTGCGGTGGAACTCATGTGAAAAACACTGGCGACATTGGTCCAATAAAAATTATGGCAGAGCAGGGTATCGCCTCAGGTGTAAGAAGAATTGAAGCAATTACTGGACAAGAAGCGATCGATTATCTGTCAAAACAAAATTCTCGAATGATCAAAGCTGGAGAACTTCTTAATGCGCAAGGCGACGATGTTATTGAAAAATTAGAAATATTAATCAAGCAGAAAAAGAATATCGAAAAGGAGCTTAATGCTATAACTCAAAATGATAAATTCAAGAATATAAGTGATAATCTTGAGGAGTTAATGGTAGGTGATGTAAATCTGATATACCAAAATCTTGAGGATGTCTCACCAAAAGATTTACGGAAGCTAATGGATGACACAAAAGCAAAAGTCAAATCTGCAATTATCATTCTCATAGGTGATCAAGATGGTAAAAAAATGCTTATTGTGGGCGTTACGAATGATTTAGTGGATAAGTACAGTGCAAATGAAATCGTAAAAATAATATCTGCATTCTCAGACATCAAAGGTGGAGGGCGAAACGATATGGCCCAAGCTGGTGGTAGCAATGTAGGAGAAAAAAATCAAGTAATAAACTCTGTCTCTGTATATATCAGAGATAAAAGTTAATATACTATAATTAATGGCATTTTCTACAATAACCAAATATTTCTAGGTTATGTGTGGAGTATTTGAAATCTGATTTTTTTGTAAGTTTTGAGAATTCATCCGATAAATTATTCTCAATTATCTCACTAACATTTTTGCATTTCTCACAAATTATGAAGGATGTGGATTTTTTTGTATTACAATTTTTGTTTTTGCAGGCAATATAAGAATTTAGGCTTTCAATTTTATGAACAGCACCTATCTCAATTAATTTATCCAGCGCACGGTATACTTGTTGAGGTGATTTAATGCCTTTCTGCTGAATATTGAAAAGAATGCTATATGCTCCGAGAGGCTGATCAGACATCTCAAGAGAATTTAGAACTATTTGTTGATTATTAGTTAAATTTTTATCCATGCGTTAATTTCCTATTTAATTCTCGCACCAAATACTCTCTTTGTTATTGGTAGTAATGATATAATAAATAGTAGAGAAGCTGCAACCAAAATCGATGGGCCAGAAGATGTATTCATCTCTAGTGATGTGACTAATCCAATAACGATTGAAAACACACCAGCTATACTTGCAATGAATAGCATCTGAATTGGGTTTGTTGATAAATTTCTAGCAAGCGCTGCTGGTATAATTAACAATCCTGTAATGAGAAGGATCCCTATCATTTTTATTGATATTGCAATTAGCCCAGATAATAGGATAATAAATACAATATCGTACCTTTTGGGTTTCATATTTTCTGAAGCAGCAATATCCCGGTTTACAGTCGCTGCGAGTAAATATGGCCAAATTCTATAAAAAATTAATAATATTAATGGCCCAATGGTCCAAATAACCACCACATCAACTTTATTTACAGCAAGTATGTCCCCAAATAATAGTCCCATTACATCAAAGCGAATAAATGAGAGATAGCCAACCACTAATAATCCAAGTGATAAACTTGCATGAGATAATAATCCAAGTAAAGAGTCAGAAGGCAGCTCTGTTTTTTCAAGTAGATAGAGTAACAAGATTGCAACGATAATTGATACTAAGAAGACAGTGATTGTAATATTTATGGAAAAAATGTAACCGAGAGTAACACCGAGCAGGGATGAGTGTGATAGGGTTTCACCAAAATATGATAGTCGTCTCCAAATAACAAAGCAGCCAAAGGGACCAGCAATTAATGCAATACCAATGCCAACTATTAATGCTCTTATGAAGAAATCATCTAATATTATCATGTTTGTGTTATATCCAATTAATGTGAATGATCATGATCGTGCTCATATGGCGAGAGTGTTTGTGCTGCTTTTACACCAAATAAATCAATAAATTCTTTGCTTTGAACAATTGTTTTTGGGGATCCTGAACAACATATATGTCCGTTTAAACAAATTACATTATTTGTACTGGACATAACAAAATGCAAATCATGTGATATTAATATTGTGCCACAGTTTAGTTCAGAAGATAATTTATTAATTAGATTGTATAGAGCAATTTCACCATTAAAGTCTACGCCTTGAACCGGCTCATCCAGAATTAATAGTTCTGGCTTATTTACAATCGCTCTTGCTAGAAGTACTCTTTGAAATTCTCCCCCTGATAAGTTATCTAGATTTTTGAACAAAAGAGAAGCCACACCTGTCATTTCAAGTGCATTATTAATATCCTCTAGTTTTATTTTTTTGGTAAGCCTCATAAAATCAATGACCCTAAGAGGAAGGCTCCAGTTAATTTGGAGTTTTTGAGGTACATAAGCAATTTTATTTGTATTTAGAGTTATATTTCCTTTGTCTGGTTTTAATATACCTAGTGCCATTTTTGCAGTGGTACTTTTTCCGGAACCATTTGGCCCAATTATTGTTAAGATTTCACCTTCACTTAATGAGAAACTTACGTCTTTTACAAGCCATTTACCAGATCTTGCTATACCAGCACCATTCAGTTCCAATAAAATTTTATTCTTTTTTTCAGTCATTTTATGGTTTTTTTATTTTACAATTGTTATGTTATAATATAACATTTTCTCAATATCAAATTAATAATTCAAAATAACATAATAAAGAAAAAAATATGCAAAATTCTATTAAAATTAAATTCTATATTCCTATTATAATTTTTATATTAGCATTTTCAAATGATGCAAAATCAGATCTAAATGTTGTTTCCTCTATCAAACCAATTCACTCTATTACTGCAGCAATTATGGAGGGTGTATCTGAGCCCACTTTAATCGTAGATAATATTGCTTCTCCACATAGCTTTAATTTAAAGCCATCACACATAGAAGCAATAAATGGCGCAGATTTAATTTTTTATGTAAGTGAAGATTTAGAAACTTTTATAGAGAAACCTCTAGATAGCATTAATAAAAGAACAAATGTTGTTGAACTTATTTCAAATGAAGCTCTAATTTTATTAAAATTTAGGAAGGATATTATTCATTCTGTAGATGATGAACACGAAGATGAAGAACATCATGATGAACACGAAGATGAAGAACATCATGATGAACACGAAGATGAAGAACATCA
>JBMYRO010000021.1:0-5078 GCA_049602435.1 Hyphomicrobiales bacterium | reverse complement strand
AAACTCTCCCTTATATATGGAACAGCTTTTGCGGCATCTTCTCTGTCTACAGTAATTCTAACTATTTCAGAACCTTCTTCGTAGAGATCGATAATTTGTTGAGTAGTTTTTGATACATCAGCTGTATCGGTATTTGTCATTGATTGAATAACAACTGGTTCACCACCGCCAATTGACACATTACCGACTTTTACAATAATCGATTTTGGTTTTGCACTCATGATCACAGCTAAGTTTCTTATTTAGGTTTAAATATATACGAATTAATGAATAAAAAAAGCACTCAATTGTAATAGATTTTCACAATAATTTAAGTTTAAAGCATGGATTAATTAAAAATTCTCTGAAACCTAGCTGAAAATCTATCTTTAGATTTAAGCAGAAAATAAATCAGCAAACTATATATCAAGGTAGATAAGATAGTATTTGTAGCAAATGGGATTGCCATAATATATGCAGTGATTAGACCAGTAAAAGTATGTCCATAGTAACCCGTTGTCCAAAACCCAAAGTTTGTGACAACAAAAAATACTAAGCAAGATGCAAGTGACATTGCGGTAACATTTAGGAGGTTAAATCTCCTAAGAAGAAAATAACTTGATAGAGATATTACAATAAATGATAGGTATATCCATATCATATAGCTATAGAATCCAATAAGGATATCAGATAGGAAAATTGCAAATAGTGGAATTGTTGTTCCTATAAATTTATTAGTAGTAATCATTGGTAAGGTGACGGCAATAGCCAAAACTGGTGTAAAATTGGGTGGATGGGGTATTATTCTGCTAATTGCTAGAATGATTACAGTGTATAAAATTATTCCGAGTATTCTCATCACAATTCACATTGCGATAAAACCATGACTCTGTCAAGCACTTCGCCGAACTAATGAGGTTCATAAACGGAATTATTTTCTATGAGGAATAATTTTTTCAATACAAAAGAGATTGGACTAAAAAATAGTTCAATAAGAAAAAATTTATTTGGTTCGTTCACTGAAATAATCAATAATGGTATTGACTTAAAATGGGGAAAATAATGATTTATGAATATCAAGGCAAGAGACCACAAATCAATAAAAACAGTTGGGTAGCAGAGAATGCAGTGATTATAGGTAATGTAGTTTTAGAGGAAGAAGTAAGTATTTGGTGGAATGCTGTATTGAGAGGAGATAATGAACCTATTGTCATTGGCAAAGGTTCAAACATACAAGATGGATCAGTTGCTCATACAGATCCCGGCTACGGGCTGAACATTGGGACTAATGTAACAGTTGGTCATATGGCAATGATACATGGATGCACTATTGGCGATAACTCATTAATTGGCATAGGAGCTATTATCTTAAATGGCGCTAAAATTGGGAAGGGATGCTTGATTGGAGCAAATTCATTTATTCCTGAGAAGAAAGAAATACCAGATAATTCCATTGTACTTGGAGCGCCTGGAAAAGTAATTGGTGAAGTTCAAGATAAACATAAAGCGATGATGGAACGAGCACAAAAAAGCTATGTACGAAGATCATATTTATATAAATCAGAACTAGTTGACATTTCTGAGGAGTTCAGTTTTACTAAATTGGATTGAAATTTCAAAAAATCTATAATACATTCTTATAATGAATTTTAATTTAGGGAGGTAGCCATGAATAACAAATTAGTAATTGGGGTTATTGTTGCTGTTGTTGTAGCTGTGGCAGCATATTTCATAATGGAAAATGCCGGTACTGATAATTCAGCTGATTCAGCAACTGGTGGTGCATTAATGAGAACAAACCAAACTGAAGGACCAGTTGAAATCGGCAGTAAAACTGTTGAAATTGAATTACTCAACGAATTCGAGACTTACGGTCAAGCATTCTAGAATCAATTATTCAAGATGGACAACTTAAAGGGGCTGCTATGCAGCCCTTTTTTTGTGACTGCAAAAAAGATATGCTTGTAATATACTCATAAACAACTATATGTAATCAAAAATCATTGATCAGCTTGGCGCGTACATCATGAATTATGATATAGAAAAAAAATATGACTATTTGCTAAAAAACAATGAAATTGAATTTGATCAAAAACAATTTGACTTACTAAGAGAGTTATCAAAAAAAAGTAAAGAGTTTTTACACTTCGTAAACAATCATTCAATCCTATCAAAAATTGGCATTTCAAAAGCAAAGCCTCCAAGAGGTATTTATATTTATGGGCAAGTTGGAAGAGGAAAATCAATGCTTATGGATCTATTCTATAACAGTATTGATATCAAAGAAAAAAGGAGAGTACATTTCAATGCTTTTATGAATGAGGTACACGATGAAATTTTCAAGTGGAGACAAAAAATAAAAGATGCTGACGGGGTAGATCAAAATACAGATCCTGTCCTGATGGTAGCTAGATATATAAAAAAAGATTGCAAGTTACTGTGCTTTGATGAATTTCAGGTTGAGGATATCGCAGATGCAATGATACTCGGTAGGTTATTCAAAATATTATTTGAGATGGGAATATTAGTTATTTCAACTTCTAATATACATCCAAGGAATTTATATTCAAATGGTCTAAACAGAGATACTTTCATTCCTTTCATAGATAAATTAGAAGAGAATATGGATGTATATAATCTGGAAGCATCAAAGGATTACAGAATGGATAGGATAAAAGACACGGAGGTATATTTTTATCCAAACAGTGAAAAAAATCAAAAATATTACATTGATACTTGGCAAAATCTGATTGGTAGTATAGAAGTTACCAATAGGATTCTTACTGTCAAAGGTAGAGAATTATCCATAGATAGATCAGCAGGTAAATATGCTCAATTTAGCTATGAAGACTTATGTGTTAAACCATTGGGAGTTGCTGATTATATTGAAATTGCCAAAAATTATGACGTGATTTTTATTTCAAATATTCCAGTAATTGATCCAAGAAAAAGAAATGAAATAAAAAGATTTATAAATTTGATTGATACATTTTATGAAACAAAAAAGATCTTGTTTATATTAGCTGAATCTGCTCCGAAAGAGATTATGATTGGAGGAAAAGATGATAATATCTTTCAAAGAACAGTTTCACGACTAGAGGAAATGCAATCAGCTGAATACTTAAATAATATAATTGAAGTTTAAAAAAGAGAGGAATTATTATGGGTGCAGGAAGAAATAAGATATCACTTATTGGAGCTGGCCAAATAGGTGGTACATTGGCTCTTTTGTCAGGATTAAAGGAATTAGGAGACATAGTTCTTTTTGATATCATAGATGGGGTTCCTCAAGGTAAAGCTCTAGATATTGCCCAAGCTAGTACCGTAGAAATGTTTGACTCTAAAATACAAGGAGCCTCTGATTATAGTGCAATAGCTGATTCAGATGTTATCATTGTTACTGCAGGAGTGCCTCGTAAACCGGGTATGAGTAGAGATGATTTGCTTGAAATCAACCTAAAGGTGATGAGCTCTGTTGGAGAAGGCATAAAAAAACATGCACCAAACTCATTTGTAATTTGTATAACAAATCCTCTAGATGCGATGGTATGGGCTCTTCAAAAGGCAACAGGGCATAAGCCAAATATGATCTGCGGTATGGCTGGTGTTCTTGACTCTGCAAGATTTAGACTATTTCTTGCTGAGGAAATGAATGTTTCAGTTGAAGATGTTACAGCTTTTGTTTTAGGTGGACATGGAGATACAATGGTACCTTTAACAAGATACTCAACAGTAGCTGGTATTCCACTCCCTGATCTAATCAAGATGGGTTGGATTACTGAGAAAAAACTTGCAGATATAGTACAAAGAACGCGTGACGGCGGTGCAGAAATTGTAGCGCTATTAAAGACAGGTTCTGCTTATTATGCACCAGCAAGCTCTGCAATTTCTATGGCAGAATCATATTTAAAAGATAAAAAGAGATTATTGCCAGCAGCAGCGTATCTTCAAGGTGAATATGATGTGAATGATTACTACATTGGTGTGCCTGTGATTATAGGTAAGAATGGCGTTGAAAAGATAGTAGAAATTGATCTTAATAAAGATGAAAAGGAAGAATTTGACTCCTCTGTAAATTCTGTTAAGAACCTTGTTGAGGCTTGTCAAAAGATTGCCCCAAATCTAAAATAAGCAATAGCAAATTAACATCATAAATCTATGAACATTCACGAACATCAAGCTAAAGAATTACTCAAACAATTCAATGTACCCGTTTTGAATGGTTTTGTTGCTTATAATGAAGCGGAACTAGACAAGCAAATAGATACATTGAAAGGGCCTATTTGGGTTGTTAAAGCTCAAATTCATGCAGGTGGGCGTGGGAAAGGCGGCGGTGTTAAAGTTGTTAACAGCATAGAAAATGTTTATGAAGCATTTGATAATATGATGGGTATGAATCTGGTTACCAAACAGACTGGTCCAGAAGGTAAGGAAGTTAAAAGAATATATATAGAGGATGGTTGCAAGATAAAAGAGGAGTTCTATTTATCTTATCTAATCGATAGAAAAACAAAATCCATTTGTCTAATTGCTTCCTCTGAGGGTGGTATGGATATCGAAGAAGTAGCAGAAAAAACTCCTCATAAAATTGCTAAAATATTCATTGATCCAGCAACAAACAAATTATCAAAAGATGATGTAAGCAAAGCATCAGATATTTTGAATCTTGAGGAAACCCAATTTGATCAGTTAAATGAAATTTTGAGTAACATACTAAAGTTATTCATAGAAAAAGATGCAAGTTTAATTGAGATTAATCCTTTTGTCCTTGCGGAAGATAATCAATTTCTTTGCCTTGATGCAAAAATGAACTTTGACTCGAATGCACTTTTTAGACATGAAGAAATATTAGCTTTAAGGGATCTAAGTGAAGAAGAGCCATTGGAAATTGAAGCATCGAAGCATGGTCTAAACTATATAAAATTAGATGGTACAATTGGGTGTATGGTCAATGGAGCCGGATTAGCGATGGCCACCATGGACATAATAAAGCTTTATGGGGAAAAGCCAGCAAATTTTCTCGATGTTGGAGGTGGAGCAACAAAAGAGCAAGTGATGAATGCTTTCAAAATTATCTTAAGTGATGAAAGTGTAAAAGG
>JBMYRO010000020.1:0-6127 GCA_049602435.1 Hyphomicrobiales bacterium | reverse complement strand
CTGGGATCGTATCTTGTTCTAGTAATGATTTAGCTTCAATAATTTTTTGCTCTACCCAATCAGCATTGCAATTTAATTCAACCAAATGTAATTCAAATTTTAGCATCTGCTCAAACATTGGTTCATTTTTTAAACCATTGAAATACACTAGATATGCAGTATCAGATACATTGAAGCCATTCTTTCTAAATAACCATTGATACATTTCTAGCTGACGTTGATAACCTCGAGCATATTCATATTTTGCTGTTTCAGACCAATCAAATATTTTTTTGGATGTGGATTTTACGTCTGATACAATCAATTCACCATTTGGTTTAACCCATACATCATCTATTGCTCCATAAAAGTGATATCCATGTTCTTCTGATATATAGGATAGCCCTTGCCTAAAATTTCTCCATTTATCGATATCGTCGTGTTTGAATGGAACAGCATCTATATTATATTCTATAAAAAGTGGATGAGGTTCCCCTTTATTGCGATAATAATCAAATTCATTTTTGCATAATTCATCAACTGCAGAATTTAGTGTGAATGGTATTTGTGATGGGCTAACTTTATACTTATATTGAAGTACAAAGCACCTTTTACAACCAATATATTTTTCAACGCCTGATCTACTAATTTTTTGCAAAACTACTCTCCCGAATAGTAATTATCTTATAGATAGAATATTAATAAAAAATAACTAGAAAATAATAAGAAACGCCATTTAAAATGGCGCGAGTGACGAGACTTGAACTCGCGACCTCCGGCGTGACAGGCCGGCGCTCTAACCAAACTGAGCTACACCCGCGTAATGGTAGGCGGTGACAGGCTCGAACTGCCGACCCTCTCGGTGTAAACGAGATGCTCTCCCAACTGAGCTAACCGCCCACTACAATAAACAATAAATACAGTAAAAAAAATAAAAAATCTAGAATTAAATAATTGCATATGTACAAAAAAAACGTGCGATAATTAACCGCACGTATTTTTTTTAATATAAATTTATATATTAATTAACTGCGTCTTTTAGAGCTTTACCAGCTTTAAATTTTGGACTCTTTGAAGCAGGTATGTTTATAGCTTCTCCTGTACGTGGATTACGTCCTGTTGTTGCTTTTCTGTTTGCAACAGAAAATGTTCCAAACCCAACAAGTCTAACATCTCCACCACTACTTAAAGCTGATGAGATTGAGTCAAATACTGCATCTACAGCACTTGAAGCTGCAGTTTTTGAAATACCAGCTGCATCTGCGACATTATTAATTAGATCGTTCTTATTCATAGTATTATCCCTTTCAGATATTATATTTTTATCATTTAACAAGAAAAGTTAATTAATAGTTAATCCTAACAACTGATCCAAAGGTAATCAAAAAAAAACAGCAAAATCTTCAAAAAACTGCAGAAAACTGCCACTTATGCACTATTTTGAAGAAAAATCATGATAAATTTTTTCTCAATGATAAAAATAACAGTAAATTTTTCAAAAAAAACAGAATCAGTTAATGTGCTACTGACGGTCGTTCTTTATCATTACCGCCAGTTATAGATTGATCGTGTGCTTCAATATCTTCTTTGCTCCATTCTATTGGATCAAGCTTTGAAACTAAAGCTGCATCTATAATCTCTTCAATCTTTGTTACTGGTATTATTTTGAGATCCTTTGTTATTTCTTCTGAGATCTCAGATAAATCTTTTTTATTTTCTTCAGGTATAAATACTGTTTTAATTCCTCCCCTTGCAGCTGCAAGCAACTTTTCCTTTAAGCCACCAATAGGAAGAACTCTACCTCGTAATGTAATCTCACCCGTCATTGCAATGTCTTTTCTGACAGGAACCTGTGTCATAAGTGATATTATTGCTGTAGCCATGGCAACACCCGCTGAAGGACCGTCTTTTGGTGTAGCACCTTCAGGGACGTGAACATGAATGTCTCTTTTGTCAAATAATGGAGGTTTAATTCCATATTTTGTAGCATTCGATCTTACATATGATGCAGCTGCTGAGATTGACTCTTTCATAACATCTTTCAGATTACCAGTTACTGTCATCCTACCTTTTCCAGGCATCATTGCCCCTTCAATGGTTAGAAGTTCGCCACCATATTCTGTCCATGCAAGGCCAGTAACTATGCCTATTTGATCATCGCGTTCAGCTTCTCCATATCTATATTTGTAGACACCGAGATAATCAGAGATATTATCCTTTGTTACTTTTAAATCTTTTGATTCATTAGATACAAGTTTCTTAGTTGCTTTTCTTGCAATCTTAGATAATTCTCTCTCTAAACTTCTAACACCAGATTCTTTTGTGTATCTGCGAATAGTTTCCAAGAGAGCACTTTCGTCGATGGAAATCTCTCTTTCTGATAATCCATGCTGCTTATAAACCTTTGGCAAGAGATGTTTTTTGGATATTTCTAGTTTTTCATTTTCTGTATAACCAGCAATCCTAATTATTTCCATTCTATCCATTAGAGCCGGTGGTATGTTTAAAGTATTTGCAGTTGTAATAAACATTACATCAGACAAATCATAATCAACTTCTAAATAATGATCATTAAACTTATCATTTTGTTCAGGGTCTAGAACTTCAAGAAGAGCCGCTGATGGATCTCCACGATAATCAGAACCTAATTTGTCAATCTCATCTAAAAGAAATAGTGGATTTTTTGTAGTTACTTTTTTCATCGATTGTATTATGCGGCCAGGTAGTGAGCCAATATAGGTTCTTCTGTGACCACGTATTTCAGCCTCATCTCTAACACCACCAAGACTTACTCTTACAAATTCCCTACCAGTTGATTGAGCAATTGATTTGCCGAGAGAGGTTTTACCCACTCCTGGAGGACCAACAAGACAAAGTATTGGGCCTTTTAATTTTTTTGTTCTTTTCTGAACAGCAATATATTCAATTATTCTCTCTTTGACTTTTTCTAATCCATAATGGTCATTATCAAGAACATCTTCTGAATATTTGATTGGTTTGTTAAACCTTGACTTCTTACTCCATGGAATTGACACTATCCAATCCAGATAATTTCTGACAACTGTAGCTTCTGCAGACATAGGACTCATCTGTTTTAATTTTTTAAATTCAGATTTTGCTTTTTCCTTGACATCTTTAGGTAATTTTAGAGATTCAAGCTTCTTTTCTAGTTCAGCAGTATCATCACCGCCATCTTCACCCTCTTTTCCAAGTTCTTTTTGAATTGCCTTCATCTGCTCATTCAAATAGTACTCTCTTTGAGTTTTTTCCATTTGTCTTTTTACACGTCCTCTGATCCTCTTTTCAGTTTGTAAGACGTCAATCTCACCTTCTAGGAAACTTAAGATGAGCTCGAATCTCTCCTTGAGATTATTCGTTTCAAGTATTTTTTGTTTTTGAGATAACTTGATTTGTAAATTTGAAGCAATCGTGTCAGCTATTTTTGAATAATCATCAATCTCCGACACTGAACTAAAAGTGTCGGTCGGTATTTTTCTATTTATTTTAGTATAGTTTTCAAACTCCATGAGGCATGACCTTGATATTGCCTCAATCTCTGGATCATCTGGAATAATTTCTTTAATAAAATCAACTTCAACTTGGTGAAATTTCTCTCCCTTTATGAAGTTTCTGATTTTCGCACGGCTTGTACCCTCTACAAGCACTTTTACTGTGTTATCTGGTAATTTTAGTAATTGCATAACAGATGCAATGGTACCTACCTTATATAAGTTGTCTTCGTTTGGATCTTCAGTTGTAGAGTCAATTTGTGAGACCAAGAAAAGTTCACGATCATTATTCATAACCTCTTCGAGCGCTTGAATGGATTTATCCCTTCCCACAAACAACGGAACAATCATATTTGGATAAACAACAATATCTCTTAAAGGTAAGATAGGGTATAAATCACTACTTATTTTTATATCGTCTTCCATGTCTAAAACTCACAAATTATTTATCTTTATATAATTTGTTACTTAAAACGCATAGTTTCAAGTTATTTTAATAGAAATAAACTATATTTGAAAAAAATTAAGCAGAATTACCTAAATCTTCTTTTTGTTCAGAATATATATATAAGGGACGAGATTTCCCTTCGACCACTTCATTGGATATAACGACTTCTTCAATCATGTCTAGTTCTGGTAATTCAAACATTGTTTCAAGAAGAATTGACTCAAGTATAGAACGTAAACCACGTGCGCCCGTTTTCCTTTCTATTGCTTTCTTTGCAATAGACCTTAGTGAATCTTCAGAAAATGTGAGTTTAACATTTTCTATCTCAAACATTCGTTGGTATTGTTTAACGAGTGAATTCTTTGGTTCTGTTAGTATTTTAATAAGTGTATCTTCATTTAAATCTTCAAGAGTTGCTATGATTGGCACACGACCAACAAATTCAGGAATAAGTCCAAATTTTAGAAGGTCCTCTGGTTCAAGAATTGTAAATAATTCATCAATATTTTTTTCTTCAATTTCTTCAACTGATGCACCAAAACCGATTGACGAGTCATTTGTTCTTTTGGCAATTATTTTTTCAAGACCTGCAAATGCACCACCACAAATAAATAGTATATTTGTTGTATCAACCTGAAGGAATTCTTGTTGGGGATGTTTTCGCCCACCCTGAGGAGGAACACTGGCCACAGTTCCTTCCATGATTTTCAAAAGTGCTTGTTGGACACCTTCACCGGATACATCTCTGGTGATAGAGGGGTTATCAGATTTACGGCTGATTTTATCAACTTCATCTATATAAACAATTCCTCTCTGCGCTTTCTCAACGTTGTAATCGGCAGCCTGAAGAAGCTTTAAGATTATGTTTTCAACATCTTCACCCACATAACCTGCCTCAGTGAGACTAGTGGCATCAGCCATAGTAAACGGAACATCAAGTATCCTTGCCAGTGTTTGAGCAAGTAGCGTTTTACCACTTCCTGTTGGTCCTACGATAAGTATATTTGATTTTGATAATTCAACATCATTTGAGGTTTTTACCTCGTTTGATAATCTTTTATAGTGATTATGTACAGCAACTGAAAGTACCTTCTTAGCGTGTTCTTGACCTATAACATATTCATTAAGAATTTTAAAAATTTCAGAAGGTGTAGGTAGTTCCTTATCGGATTTTATAACTGATGATTTTGTCTCTTCTCTGATAATATCAGTACATAGATCCACACATTCATCACAGATAAAAACTGTTGGCCCAGCTATGAGTTTTCTAACCTCATGCTGGCTTTTACCACAAAATGAGCAGTACAATGTAGATTTTGTATCACTATTACCGACTTTACTCATAACTCAATCTCATATTTGATATAGTAAAAATTATATCATAAATCTTAACAAGATATAAATTGCTTCTTATTTATTTACTATCTGTTTCTCCCCTTGAAGATATAACTTCATCAACAATACCAAACTCCATAGCCTCATCAGCATTCATGAAGTGATCCCTATCAAGTGTTTTTTCTATTGTGTCGTATTCCTGACCTGTATGCTTGACGTAGAGTTCATTCAATCTTCTTTTAATTTTTACAATATCCTGAGCGTGACGTTCAATATCGCTAGCTTGTCCAGAAAATCCTCCAGATGGTTGATGAACCATTACTCTGGAGTGAGGAAGACAGTACCTCATTCCTTTTTCTCCAGCTGTCAGTAATAAAGAACCCATTGACGCAGCCTGACCGATACACAATGTTGATACAGGAGGTCTTATAAATTGCATGGTATCATATATTGCCATTCCAGATGTAACAATTCCCCCAGGTGAGTTAATATATAAAGAAATTTCTTTTTTTGGATTCTCAGCCTCTAGAAATAACAATTGTGCGGTTACAACTGTTGCAACACCATCATCAATAGGACCTGTAATAAAAATTATCCTTTCTTTGAGCAGCCTTGAAAAGATATCGTAAGCTCTCTCACCTCTATTTGATTGTTCTACAACCATTGGAATGAGGT
The DNA here is from genome assembly GCA_049602435.1 of Hyphomicrobiales bacterium. Classification (GTDB taxonomy): domain Bacteria; phylum Pseudomonadota; class Alphaproteobacteria; order Rhizobiales; family TMED25; genus TMED25. The sequence continues at coordinate 181 of JBMYRO010000020.1, read as the reverse complement.
TCATATATGTTTCTTTTCTATCAGTCATGATTACACCTTACTTCTTGGTCTTTGCCGATTTTGGCTTTGCTTTTGTTGAAGCAGCCTTTGGTTTTGTTGTAGCCTTTTTCTTTGGCTTTGGATCGTGATCATGGTCGTGATCATGGTCGTGATCATGGTCGTGATCATGGTCGTGATCATG
>JBMYRO010000019.1:0-6193 GCA_049602435.1 Hyphomicrobiales bacterium | reverse complement strand
GCAAATCCATATCTAGCATTTTCTGCAATGCTAATGGCTGGCTTAGATGGAATTAAAAACAAAATCCATCCAGGAAAACCATCTGATCAAGATTTATATGATCTACCGCTAAAAGAACTTAAAAAAATACCAACAGTCTCAGGAAGTCTAAGAGAAGCTCTAGCTAACCTCGAAAAAGACAATGACTTCTTAACGGCTGGTGATGTATTCACAAAAGATCAAATAGCTGCTTATATTGAGCTTAAAATGGAAGAGGTAATTAGATTTGAACACACACCTCATCCTGTAGAGTTTGATATGTACTACAGCGTATAATTTATAAATCTTTTAAAAACACTTTAAAAAACTAAAAGTAACTTAATTGTTGCTTTTAGTTTTTTTTTACCTTGAGAGTTTGTGTATAATTATTCTAAATTATTGATTCTATATGAAGCTTTTAAATGAATGATTTATTTGACATTATTGAGAATGATACAAAAATATCTCAACCAACACGAAAACCTAATAAAGGTATAGATACAAAAAAACCATCTAAAAAAAGTAGTTCTTATACTGCCGAAAATATCACAATCCTTGAAGGGTTAGAGCCTGTGCGTAAAAGACCGGGCATGTACATTGGTGGAGTGGACTCAAAAGCATTGCATCATTTATTTAATGAAGTTATCGATAATTGTGTAGATGAAGTGGTGGCTGGATTCGCTCATACAATTGATGTAGTTTTAGACCATGATAATATTATAACCATTAGTGATAATGGTAGAGGGATTCCAATAGACCCCCACCCTAAACAACCAAATAAATCTGCACTAGAAATAATTATGACAACTCTGCATGCAGGTGGAAAATTTGATAATGAATCATATAAAACATCTGGCGGACTTCATGGTGTTGGTATCTCTGTTGTAAACGCATTATCTCAACATCTAAAGGTTCAAGTTATACGAGATAAAAAATTATATATACAAGAATACGAATTAGGAAAACCTGTCACAAAGTTAGAAAAAAAAGGTGTAACAAAATCAAATGATGGCACTTCAATAACTTTCAAACCTGACTATACAATTTTTGATCCCACTATAAACTTTGAAGCCACCGAAATAATAGAAATTATTAAAACAAAAGCTTACCTTGTTGGAGGGCTGAAAATCAATTGGCAGAACAACACAGAACCTGACCCTGAAGTTCGCTCACAAAGCTTTTATTACCCAAATGGAATAAATGACTTCGTCAATGAAGAGTTAGACAAAAAAAATCTACTTATTCCCAATACTTTCTCTGGATCTTCAACAACTAGATCAAAAGATGGAAAGGTTGAATGGTCACTTCTTTGGTCAGCTGGTGATAAAAATAAATTAAAATCTTTTTGTAACACAATACCTACTATTTACGGTGGAACTCATGAGAATGCATTTAAAAGTGCAATATTAAAATCAATAAAAAACTATGCAGAAATTATTGGAATTAGAAATTCAAAAATAATCACCCTCGATGACATCGTAAGTTGTATGGATGGAGTTTTATCAATCTTTATAAACGAACCTGAGTTTCAAGGTCAAACAAAGGAGAAACTTAGTTCAAAAAATGCAACTACTATTACTAGTTCAATAATAGCGGATAATTTCGATCACTGGCTTTCAGAAAATTCATCTGAAGCAGAAAAGTTAATTAACTTTTTCATTAGCACTGCCAATTCGAGAATTAGCAAAAAACATGAAAAAGATCTTAATCGAAAATCCGCACTCAGAAAACTAAGACTCCCAGGAAAGTTAGCTGATTGCCTTGAAGAAAAAGCAGAGGGAACAGAGTTATTTATTGTAGAGGGTGATTCTGCTGGTGGGTCCGCAAAGCAAGCTAGAGATAAAAAATATCAAGCCGTTCTTCCACTGAGAGGAAAGATTCTTAATGTAGCGAACAGTAGCGCTCAAAAATATTATCAAAACCAACAATTGAAAGATTTAGTTCAAGCACTTGGATGCGGAACATCTGATAATTATACCGATGAAAACCTTCGCTATGAAAAAGTAATAATTATGACTGATGCGGATGTCGATGGAGCTCATATCGCAGCTTTACTTATCACTTTCTTTTTCAAAGAAATGCCACAACTTATTGTTAAAAATCATCTTTTTCTAGCCGTGCCCCCTTTATACAAAATCACAGGTGGAAATAATATCTTTTATGCAATTGATGACAATGATCGGGAAATGATAATTGAAAAACAATTCAAGAAATCAAAAGTGGAGATTTCTCGTTTTAAGGGATTAGGAGAAATGCTCCCTAATCAACTAAGAGATACTACTATGAATAAAGAAACTAGGAAATTAGTTCAAGTTTCAATCAGCAACTCACCAATAGAGTATTATGAACTAATAATTGATCAATTGATGGGCTCAAAAGCAGACGCAAGGTTTAAATTTATTCAAGAAAATGCTAACTTTTATGCAAACACATAAACAGCGTTGGTGAAAGACAGATGTCATACGGAAAACAATTCAACACCTTACTGAATCACCTGAGTGAAGGAGTTATTATTGTATCGGAAGACTATTATATATTATTCGCCAATGAAATTGCCCTACAATACTTTGGCAATAAAATTATAGATATCCCAATATACAATGTAATTAGAAATAGCGAACTGATTGATGCTATTAATGAAAATCGATCAATTGATACAATCTTTTTATACAATTCAAGCATTGGCAAACATATCCTTGAGCTCTCTTATCATCATAAGAAAAATAACTTAGGGATTATGATAATTAGAGACAAAACCATTGAAGAAAAATTTCAGACTGTTCGAAAAGATCTCATTGCAAATGTAAGTCATGAATTAAGATCTCCTTTAACGACCATCAGTGGCTTTATTGAAACACTCCAAGTCGAAGAAATAGATAAAGATCAACGCGCTAAGTTTTTGGGCATTATGAAAGAAGAGTCAAATAGAATGGATAGAATTATTTCAGACCTACTTTCACTCTCAAAGATAGAAATCAACATGTACGCGGAATTAGATGAGAAGATTAATCTTATAGACCAGATAAAAACAGCAAAAGATGCACTTGATCTCAGAGCTGGTGAGCTAGGAAAGAGTATAAGCATCCGATACCCTGACTATGATATTCCAAATATTTCCGCTGACTCGGATCAAATAATAGAGGTTTTTCATAATTTAATTGATAACGCAATTAAATACTCACATGAAAATAGCGAAATAGATATCGTGTTGGAACTAATAAAAAGGCAAGATGGAAACTATCTTAAATCCTCTGTAATTAATGTTGGTACCCCAATTAGTGAAGAGCATCTGCCAAGACTTACAGAAAGGTTTTACCGCGTTGATAAAGCAAGATCTAGAAATGTCGGTGGAACTGGACTTGGTTTAGCTATAGTTAAACATATTTTACTCAGACATAATGCTGAGCTTGAAATCACAAGCGAAATCGATGGCAAAACAACATTTTCTATTTTTTTTCCTGTTGATAATTCCAAAAAATAAAATCTGTCATATTTTTGCAACATAAGAATAGCTCAATAACTGCTTAAGTGGCATACATTCATCAGGTATCAACTTTTAATAAAGTATGTTTTGAATTTTTTATAGGTTTTTTTTATGGGTGAAAATTATACATTTTTATTCTTGTGTACTGGTAACTCATGCAGATCCATTATTGCAGAATCCATTTTGAATAAAATTGGAAAAGGTAAATTTCGTGCATTTTCAGCTGGCTCCAAACCTGTTGGATATATAAATCCTATGACTATTAAACTACTTGAGAGTAAAGGGCATAATATAAGCACACTAAGCTCTAAAAACTGGGGTCAATTTTGTTCAATGCCCAATATGGATTTTATAATTACGGTATGTGACAATGCTGCAGGAGAAGTTTGTCCTATATGGCCCGGTAGACCAATCAATGCTCATTGGGGTTTAACTGATCCAGCATGTGTTGATGGAGATGAAGATATCCAATATCAGGCATTTTTGGATACCTACAGCACTCTTGAAAAGCGACTAAACAAATTGATTAATGCTCTTAGTGTTAATATCAATGGTAAAGTCACCAGAGAATATTTACAAAATACATTATCTTCTGTGTGATGAATAAAAATGCAGAAAAAAATTATAATAAAATATTTTATTGAGTTTTTAGGAACTATGCTTTTATTAGCTACAGTGATCGGGTCAGGTATTATGGGAGAAACACTCGCAGGCGGTAATGATGCGATCGCATTACTAGCAAACACGATAGCAACTGGTGCTATACTTTATGTCTTAATTACAATGTTTGGATCCATTTCCGGAGCTCACTTTAACCCAGCCGTATCAGTTGTATTTTTTATCAAAAAAGAAATTACTTCTAGTGTCCTTGTTTTTTATATTGTTGCGCAAGTCTTGGGCGGTTTATTGGGGATGATGATTGCACATTTTATGTTTGATTATGAATTACTTCAATATTCGTCAAAGATCAGAATTGGGCCAAACCAGTGGGTTTCTGAATTTATTGCAACATTTGGATTAATCGCAACTATTTTATTTACAATTAAGGAAAGATCCTCATCTTTAGCAATGTCTGTTGGGCTATACATAAGTGCAGCCTATTGGTTTACTGCCTCAACTTCATTTGCAAATCCAGCTGTTACAATTGCACGAACCTTCACAGACACCTTCTCTGGAATACACTATTCCGGAACAATATATTTTATAATTGCCCAGTTTTTAGGTGCAATTCTTGGTTTGGTAATCTATAGCCTGGTCTATAAAAAATAAAAAGTTCATTACAAATTTTCGTTTGTGTGCTCATAGATAACAAAAATATACTCTATGTACCTGTGGATAAAATAGATAATATAATTTTGTAATATTTTTGTAATATTAAGGTAACAATAATTTAAAATACAACGCCCATTAAGAGAACAGTTAAACTGTTAATTTTATTGAGGGAGCTTTTAAAATGAAAGTTTTTAAATATTTTTTATTTATTATGTTTAGCGGGTTAATTATGTTTCCAATTGGTAAAGCAGATGCCCGTGATACAATTCAAATCGTAGGATCATCGACTGTATTTCCTTTTGCAACAGTTGTTGCTGAGGAATTTGGGAGAAGTTCCGACAATAATACTCCAGTAATCGAGTCAACTGGATCAGGTGGAGGAATGAAACTCTTCTGCGCTGGTATTGGACTTGAACATCCTGACATTACAAATTCATCAAGAAGAATTAAGAAAAGTGAATACGATAACTGTACTGCGAATGGTATTGATATGACAGAATTTGTTATAGGTTTCGATGGGATTGTTGTCGCTAATTCAAATCAAGGACCAGATCTTGAATTAACAATGGAAGAGATATTTTTGGCAATTGCTGCTAAAGTTCCTGGACCTGACGCAACCAGTGAAGATTGTAAACTAATTGACAACCCATATGAAAAATGGAACGAGATTAATCCCTCACTTCCAAATGTAAAAATAGAAGTTCTTGGACCTCCTCCAACATCTGGCACAAGAGATGCCTGGTCAGAACTTGCAATGGAAGGTGGAGCAAAGGCAATAGAGTGCCTAAACACTCTTAAAAAAGAAGACGGGGATGTTTGGGAAGCTGTTGTATATGGTATAAGAGAAGATGGTTATTGGATTGATGCAGGAGAAAATGATAACCTCATGGTATCAAAACTAGAGGCCAATAGTGATGCGATTGGAGTCTTTGGTTTTAGTTTCTTAGACCAAAACTCCGATGCAATAAAAGGAGCAGTCATCAACAACATTGAACCAACTTTCGAAAACATTGCTGATGGCTCATATGGTATCTCACGATCCTTATATTTCTACGTTAAACACGCTCACATAGACGTTGTTCCTGGGATCAAAGAATATACTAAAGAATTTACCTCTGAAGATTCCTATGGTGAGGATGGTTATCTTGTTGACAAAGGACTAATACCTCTACCAGAAGATGAAAGAGTAACATATCGTAAAGCTGCAACTGATATGCCTAAACTAATCATGTAATAGTTAGTATCAGTTCAGTTATCTTGAGGTCTTCGAGTTTATATACATCGAAGACCTCATTTGTGTTTGAATTGGATAATTGGAAGAAATGCTTAATTTTTATATATTAACCCTGTTATTTTTGAGTTTTGCTTCGTATTTTTTTGGAAAAAAAACTATACAAAAAAAAACAACAGTTAATCAAG
>JBMYRO010000018.1:0-9748 GCA_049602435.1 Hyphomicrobiales bacterium | reverse complement strand
ATTGTTTGTTCGAAAGATACAACAGCAACGGGTTCAGCCACTTCTACAACTTCCTCAGTTGCTGCGGGCATATTGTACTGATCAGCTATTGTTTGTTCAAATGGGATAAACACGTCTGCATTTGCATGGAAGGCAATAGCAAATAAAAAAGGAATTGCAAGTATCGGGCCATAATTACTTGGTCTGATCTTGTTATATATACTCATTTCTATTTTACTGCCTAAATGTTTTTGTAGTGATGCACTACTAGCCTAATATGTGATTTTTACTACATTACCAAAATGTATCTTAATATATTTAATTTTTAATTAAAATAAAACAATAAAAATTTCGCAATTTTTCAACCTTTTCAACAAGTTTGAGAGGTTTTTTTGTAATAAAATTTTAATAAATAATAATAATTTTCTTGCACATTGCAGGTGTTTTCTGTATAACGATATAAAGATATCTTTATATAAAAAAATGTTAGAACAAAAAATAAAAACTTTCGCAGCACTTGCAGATGAAACTCGTCTCCGAATAATTAATCTATTAATTGATGGTGAGCTGAGCGTTCAAGATATTGTTCACTCTTTAGATCAGAGTCAACCAAGGGTTTCAAGACATCTTAGAATATTAGATGAGGCTGGTTTAATTACCCGAATTAAAGAGGGTGGATGGGTTTTTTGTAAATTGAATAATGATAAATCCAATAAGTATTTATTAGATTATTTACTAAAAGATAAAACTTACAAAAATCCAAAAGAAAGAGACATTCAAAGATTATATGATCTACAAAAATCAAGATTAAATGATGCAAATGATTTCTTTTTTAAACAATATAAAGATCAATATTATGTTGATCCGCTTAATCAATTTAGTAACGTTGCTCTAGATAATCAACTACGTGAAATTATCATCAAAAATATACATACACCAATTAGAAATCTTTTTGACATGGGAACTGGATCAGGAAAAATGCTATCACTTTTTTCATCATTATCAAAAATGTGTGTAGGTGTTGATAATAACCACACGGTTATAAAAATGGCAAAGTCAAAGCTTACTCAAGACAATAGACATAACTGTAAAATAATCTATGGCGACATAACACAAACAGAGGCTATAGAATCCTACGGCAAAGCAGATCTTGTTATCTATCATCAAGTACTCCATTATTTTGATAAACCTCAGGATTTAATCAGGGAAGCTAAGAAATTACTTAATAAGGGAGGTTTCATATTGATTGTTGATTTCCTCAAACATCAAAATGAATTTTTAAGAACGAACTTTTCACATAGGAGGTTAGGTTTTGATGAAACTCAAATTAAAGATTATTTTCAAAAATCAAATATTGGTTTAGTTGATAAAACTAGAGCCGTCTCATTCAAACAACCAAGTATTAGCGAGCTAAAAGTAATGGCATGGCTGGGAAAAAACCATGAGTAATATTTTCCAAAAAAATATCAATTTTTCATATGAGGTTTTTCCACCTCAAGATATTAGTAACAACTCTAAACTTGTTGAAAAAATAAATGCACTTATACATAAACCGAGTTTCATATCAGTAACATATGGTGCAGGAGGTTCAAATCGAGATAAAACTATGGATTTAGTCAGAAGAATACATCAAGACACAGATATAGATGTTGCTGCTCATTTAACATGTGTTGACTCTTCCATAAGTGATACAATGAGCTTAGTTGAATACTATCTAAAAATTGGTGTAAATAAGATCGTAGCTTTACGGGGAGACTCTCCAAACAATATCTCAAAAAAATATAAGGCACATCCACAAGGGTTCCAAAAAACAGGTGAATTGATAAAAGCAATAAAAAAGCTATCTGATATTGAAGTATATTGTGCAGGATATCCAGAAAAGCATCCTGACTCAGAAGGGTTGAAAGCTGATATTGAAAATTTAAAAGACAAGGTCAACAGTGGATCAAAGCATATAATAACTCAATATTTTTTCGATAATAATCTCTTTTATACTTATAAGGAATTATTGAATAGAAGTAAAATTGGAGCAAATCTAATTCCAGGAATAATTCCAATTACTAATTTTCCAAAAATTCGAGAATTTTCAATTAAGTGTGGAGCTAGCATACCAAAAAAATTCGAAGAAATTTTTAATGATCATTTTGATAATTTGAATAACGAACAGCAGTTAGAGATTATTTTATCAATTATTGCTGATCAGGCTAGAGATCTTATAGAAAATGGGATAAATAATCTTCATATCTACAGCTTAAATCAGATATCTTTGATGGATCAAATTATTAGTAAATTAAATATTGATAGTGTGAAATAAATGAATGAATTGGAAAGAATAGCGAAAGAACGAATTCTCATTATTGATGGTGCAATGGGGACTGAAATTCAAAAATTTGAGCTTTCTGAAGATGATTTTCGGGGACGAGATCTTTTGGACTCTCAATTTGATCAGAAAGGGAATAATGATATACTATCTATTACCCAACCTGACCTGATTAGAGATATTCATAAATCATACTGTGATGCTGGCGCTGATATAATTGAAACAAATACATTTTCATCAAACTCTATTTCTCAAGCAGATTATGGTAATGAGAAGCTTGTTTATGAGATGAATAGAAAATCTGCAATGATTGCTAAAAATGTTTCAAGAGAATACTTTGAAGAAAATGGTAAACAGATTTTTGTTGCTGGCGCGCTTGGACCTACAAACAAAACCGCATCTATGTCTCCAGATGTACAAAACCCATCATTTCGAGCAGTTACTTTTGATGATCTTGTAACTTCATATGCTGAAGCTACAGAGGGATTGTTAGTTGGAGGTGCTGATATAATTTTGATTGAAACAATATTTGATACACTCAATGCAAAGGCAGCAATTTATGCTGTTCAAAAAACTTATCAAAAATTAAAAACTTATAAACCATTAATGCTGTCTGGAACCATAACAGATCTATCAGGAAGGACATTGTCTGGTCAAACGGTTGAAGCATTTTGGAATTCAATTAGATATGCCAAGCCGTTTTCAGTGGGTTTAAATTGTGCATTAGGTGCCTCACAAATGAGATCACATTTACTAGAATTATCAAATCTTTCGGATACTTTGATTTCAGCCTACCCTAATGCAGGATTACCGAATGAGTTAGGTCAATATGATGAAATGCCACATGAAACAGCGCACATCATAGAAGAGTTTGCTAAAGATGGCATGCTCAATATAGTAGGTGGTTGCTGCGGTACTTCGCCTGAGCACATAGAACACATCGCAGATATTACAAGGGGAATAAAACCAAGAATACCTTCTCAACAAAAGCCAATACTCAGGGTATCAGGGCTCGAAGCATTCAACAAAGAAAGCAATATTAACTTTATTAATATTGGTGAAAGAACGAATGTAACAGGTTCAGCAAAGTTCAAAAGATTAATACAAGAAAATAATTTTGATGAAGCAATAAAAGTAGCAAAAGAGCAGATTGATAATGGTGCCCAATTGATAGATATTAATATGGATGAAGGGTTATTAGAATCTGAAAAAGTCATGGTAGAATTTTTGAATTTATTAGCGTCAGAACCTGATGTGGCAAAAGTTCCAATTGTAATTGACTCATCTAAATGGAGTGTCATTGAAGCGGGTTTAAAATGTATCCAGGGCAAATCAATTGTAAATTCAATCAGTCTGAAAGAAGGACAAGATGAATTCATTGATGTAGCAACAAAAATCAAACTTTATGGTGCTGCTGTTGTTGTAATGGCTTTTGATGAAAATGGTCAAGCCGAGACAACTGAGCAAAAATTTGATATTCTAAAGAGAGCATATGATATTCTTGTAAATGTTGTAGGGTTTGAACCACAAGATATAATTTTTGATCCCAATATATTTGCTGTTGCTACCGGTATAGAAGAACATAATGCATACGGGCAATCATTTATTGATGCTTGTCAGTTATTAAAGAAAAATATGCCTTTGTCGAGTATCTCAGGAGGCGTTTCGAATTTATCGTTTTCTTTTAGGGGTAATAATGTCGTAAGAGAAGCGATGCACTCAGTTTTTCTATATCATGCAATTCGTGCTGGTATGGATATGGGCATTGTTAATGCAGGGCAACTTGCTATATATGATGATATTGAAACAGAGCTCAGGGATTTATGTGAAAGTGTGATTTTAAACAAATCTACCTCTGCAACTGAAGAGCTTCTTCAAAAATCAATTGAATTCCAAAATGAAACAACAGAAAAACAATCTAAGAAGATTGAATGGAGAAATACAAATATAGAGGACAGGTTATCTTATTCTCTTATAAATGGAATTAATGACTATATTGAAGAAGACGTCGAACAAGCAAGATTGCAAATTGGAGAACCACTGGCTGTGATTGAAGGCCCTTTGATGAAGGGTATGAATGTTGTTGGTGATCTCTTTGGCGAAGGGAAAATGTTTTTACCGCAAGTTGTAAAAAGTGCAAGAGTTATGAAACAAGCTGTTTCTTATTTATTGCCTTACATGGAAGAAAATAGTGAGATTGCATCAAAAAAGACTGCGAAAATAGTATTGGCAACTGTTAAGGGTGATGTGCACGATATCGGTAAAAATATTGTTGGTATCGTTTTACAATGTAATAACTTTGAAGTTCTTGACTTAGGGGTGATGGTTCCTGCTGAAAAAATTATCAAAACTGCAATTGATGAAAAAGCAGATGCAATTGGCTTATCTGGATTAATAACACCAAGTTTAGATGAAATGTGTCATGTGGCTAGTGAAATCAAAAAACACAATCTAGATATTCCAATACTTATTGGAGGCGCTACAACTAGTAAAGCACACACGGCTCTAAAAATCTCACCTAGTTATGATAATAAAAGTACTATTCATGTTCTAGATGCAAGTAAGGCAGCATCAATAATGTCTGATTTATCATCTAAAGATAGAAAAAAAATATTATTAAATAAATTAAATGATGAGTATGAAGAAATTAGAAAGCAATACTCATCTAATAATAAACAGAGAGGTCTTGATAAACTAACTGATGCCCGTTCCAATAGATTAAAAATAGATTGGGAAAAAATGAGTGTGAAAAAGCCCTCATATCTTGGTGTTAGAGATTATATAGGCACAAATTTAGTTGAATTACGTAACTACATAGATTGGACACCTTTTTTTCAGACTTGGGAGATAAGAGGAGTCTATCCACGAATATTTGAAGATCCAAATATTGGTCCTACGGCAAAAAATCTTTTTGATGATGCAAATATCTTAATTGGAGAGATTCTTAAAAAGAAGCTTATTCAATCAAAAGCTGTAATTGGTTTTTGGTCAGCTAAATCTTTTAATGAAGATATATATATTTACGATCCAAAAACAAATGAAAAAATTGATACTTTGCACTCAATCCGGCAGCAGATTGCAAGAAGAAATGATAGAGCAAATCTGTGTTTGGCTGATTTCATCGCACCACAAGAGTCAAAATGCAATGATTATATTGGTTTGTTTGCAGTATCGATTGATTTTAATGAAGAAGAAGTAAACAAAAAGCTTAATTTATTAGATGATGATTATAAATCGATCTTATTTAAATCCGTATGTGATAGGTTTGCTGAAGCCTCTGCGGAGTTTTTCCATGAAAAGGTTAGAAAGCAATTATGGGGATATGATCCAAATGAAGATTTGAGTTATGATGATCTTATAAATGAGAAATATACAGGAATAAGGCCTGCTCCAGGGTATCCAGCTCAACCCGATCATTCAGAAAAGATTACGATTCTTCGGTTATTAGATGCTGAAAATAAAATAAATATGAAATTAACGGAGTCATGTGCAATCATTCCAGCATCGTCAGTTTGTGGAATATATTTTAGTAATCCTGAGTCCCGCTATTTTGGGGTTGGTAAAATTACAAATGATCAAGCAGAAGATTATACGCGAAGAAAGAATTGGACAGAAGATGAATTAAATCATTGGTTAAAAATAATAAGTCACGATTAATTTAACTTTCCAAAACCACCACCTGATGGTGTCTGAATTATTAATATATCATCCTTGTGAAGATCTATTTGACAATTGCCTCCTAGTTCTTCACTTTTATTATTCCTAATTAATATATTTTTGCCTTTTTTGCCATCACTACCTCCCTCTAATCCAAATGGAGGATAAATCCGATTATTTGACAAAATTGAACAACTCATCTGTTGTTCAATTTTGAATATTTTTTTTATTCCATCACCTCCAATATACTTCCCAGTTCCTCCAGTATTTTTATTAATAGATAATTCTAAAATACTAATAGGATAGGATTCTTCAAAAATTTCAGGATCTGTTAATCTTGAATTAGTCATATTTGTTTGAACAGCATCCTGTCCATCGTGATCACGATGTGCACCTTGCCCACCACAAATTGTCTCATAATATTGAAATTCACTATTACCAAATATTAAGTTATTCATAGTTGATTGGCACGATGCTTTATTCCCAATAGCTGCAAATATACAATTTGCGAGTGCTTGACTGATTTCAACATTACCAGCTGATACAGCCGCATTACTTGATGGGTTCAAGAATGAGTCATCATCTAAGATAATTTCCACTGATTGAAGCAAGCCAGAGTTAAGAGGGATATTATCATTTATAAGACACCTAATTACAAACATAATGACAGCTTTTGTTATTGGTATAGGGGCATTATAATTATTTTTGTTTTCAGCATTTGACCCTCTAAAATCAAATATGATTTTATTTTTTACTTCATTTATTTTAATTTTTAGCTGAATAGTAAAATTATCGAGATTTAATGTATATTGAGACGGTACAAGTTTCTTAATAACCTCTAATGATGAAATGTGGGCATTTCTCCTGATTTCTATCATTTGTTCATTAACGGCAAGTTCACCATATTTATCTATTAATTTAAATATCTCAATCTCACCAACCTTATTTGCGGCAATTTGTGCAGTAAGATCTTGAATATTCATCTGAGGATTTCTTGCTGGGTATTTGCTATTATTTAGTACGTCAATAATCTTTGATGGGTGATTAATATCACTAATTTTAATTTTGAGGTTATCAAAAATAATTCCTTCATCTTCCAATTTTTTTGCTTCAATGGACATTGACCCTGGGAATATGCCACCAACATCGGGATGATGACCTCTCGTGGCCAAAAAATATATAATTTCTTCATTTTTTTTTGAAAATATTGGTGAGATTATCGTAATATCTGGGAGATGAGTACCACCCGATCTGGGCGAATTGCTTATAAATATATCATTTTTTTTGATATTACTTGTTGTTCTAATTAAATATTTTATACAATCATCCATTGATCCCAAATGAACTGGAATATGAGGAGCATTTGCTACAAGCTCTCCATACTTATCGAATAATGCACATGAATAATCAAGGCGTTCTTTAATGTTAACTGATGAAGCGGTTCTTCTGAGTGTTTCACCCATTGTTTCCGCTACCGACATGAATAGGTTGTTGAAAATTTCAAGTATTTCAGGTGATTTTGTATTTACTTTTTGTTTTTTCGTATATTGGTCCTTTTCCAGGATAATATTATTAACATCATCTTTTCTGGCAACCCACCCACCATTAATAATAATAGTTGAATTTTGATCAATGAGTATTTTGGGTCCACATATGTTTTGGTTATTTGGCAATGAATCCAAATGGATAATTTCTGCATTCACCCATTTTCCTTTGATGAAAAAGCTTGTTAAATCATGAGGAGTGGGATTCTTTTTGTTACTTTTTAAGAAATTAGTTGGTGCTATTTTAGTTGAGGTTTCAACTTGTATTAAATCTATTATTACAGAAGTATTAGGAATAAAACCATATATTCTCTTATAGGCCTTCTCAAATCTATTTTTTATATTTTTAATGTCAAATTTATTATCATCTATCCGTAAACTAACTGTTTGATCGGTCCCTAAATATTTGAGGTAGATGATTGGCTTGTGAAAGATTTTTGTGGTTGAGAAATTCTTACTGTTTTCAATTTTCAAGGTTGAAATTGTGGATTTAATTTTGGATATATTTTGATCGGTAAATTCGCATAATATTGTTTTTTGATTGATGTATTTTTCATTTGAATTTGCGATACCATAAGCGGATAAAAAGCTTGATAATGGGTTGATTAATATTTTTTTGATATTTAGGCTCTCTGCTATCAAACAGGCGTGTTGTCCCCCAGCTCCACCATAGCTAACAAGGGTGTAATCTTCCAAATTAACACCTTTTTTTGTTGAAACATTTTTTATTGCTCTGCACATCATTTCTACGGCAATGTTAATATAACCTTCTGCTATTTCTTCAATGCTTTTCTCTTTATCTATAAGATCTCTAACATTACTGAATGCGCTTACAACTAGCGATTTGTTTAATGGAGATGAATTATTTTTACCAAAAATCTTAGGAAAATGATCTACTAGTATTTTTCCTAAGATGAGGTTTGCATCAGTAATTGTAAGTGGTCCACCCTTTCCATATGCCATTGGACCAGGATAAGATCCTGCAGATTTTGGGCCTACAGTCATTCTTGAGTTTTTGTATTCAAGTATGGATCCGCCTCCAGAAGCAATTGTGTCAATATCTATCATTGGCACCTGGACATTTATCTGGTTTATATTTTTATCATTGTTATATTCTATTTCATGATCAAAATGTGATATATCCGTTGACGTGCCGCCCATATCAAATGTTATGATATTATCTATTTTTGAAGCTTTTGCAGAGGAAACAGCTCCCACAATGCCTCCTGCAGGTCCGGATAATAGAGCATTTATTCCTCTAAAATTATTATTATTTGAGAGCCCACCATTGGATTGCATAAATCTGAGATTTATTTTATTTTTTTCTGTCTGGAACTCCTGTTTAATTGCATTTATATCACTTTGAATAATTGGGTCGACATATGCATTTATTAAACCTGTGTTGGTTCGTTTTATGTACTTTATAGTCTCAGAAATTTCGTGACCAAGAGTTATATTTTTATGTCCTAGATCTTGTAGTAAATTTTTTAATCTAGTTTCGTACTCAGTATATTTCCATCCATGAATGAGGCTAACACAAATTGAAGTATATTCATTCGATTTGATGGATCTAAGTTGTGAATGAATTTTATCCCAATTTAATTTTTCCAGAGGTTTGCCATTACGAAGTAATCTGATGTCTACTTCAATTACTTTTGAATAAAGAGGAAGTGTTTTTTTGATATTTAAATCAAATAAGTCATCCCTATTTTGATAACCAATTCGCAATGAGTCCATATATCCTTTTGAAACTATTAGTAATGTTTTTTCACCAGTCCTTTCTAAAAGTGAATTAGTCGCCGAAGTTGTTCCAATACATATACTGTCGATATTTTCAATTTGTGAGTCATTTTTGTTAAGTATATTTGTTATCCCATGTATGATGGAGTTATTATATTCTTCGGATTTTGATAATATTTTTTCTAGGTGAAGATTTTTTTCAGGAGAAATAGCAATTATATCTGTAAATGTGCCACCTTTATCAATCCAAAAGTTCCAATTATTTTTTTTCATAGTAAACTTTTCTTATACAAATTATTTGTATTTAAAATTAAATTCAATATTACATAATTTTTTATATGATAAAGGATAAATATAAATCTCCAAACTATAACAAGCGAGTAGATGGATCAAAAATTGATTATTTAATAATTCATTATACTGGGGTTAATGCGCCAACCCAAAGCATAATTAAATGGTTCTTGGATCCCTTATCAAAAGTTAGTTGTCATTATTTCATAGATGATAA
>JBMYRO010000017.1:0-10135 GCA_049602435.1 Hyphomicrobiales bacterium | reverse complement strand
TCAATTCAGTCACGAAATAAAGGGTTAGTTGAAGAGGATTATTTTGATTTGTTAAATTTTGAAAAATCTTCTAGGTATAGTGCGAAGCAAAAGGCAGCCTTAAGATATACTGAAGCTATTGTTTGGGATCTTAAGTGCGACGATAATCTTTGGGACCAATTATATAAATATTTCAGTGAGGCAGAGATAGTTGAAATTGGTTATTTTGTTGCCATTACGATGGGTCAGCAACGTTGGTTAAAGACCCTTAATATAGATCACCATAAGGTACTTGCTGGAACCGATGCTTCAATGATGCCAGGCGCAGAAACGCCGGAGTCGTGGATAGAACATCAGTCATCTGATAATTATTGGGCAAAAAATACCAAGACATCCATCAGCAATTAACATTTACCTTGGTGGTGTAAATGAGACTTATTCCTCTTTTATTAATTATTTGTCTTACATTAAATATAGAGAAATTATCTGCATACCCACTAAATAAAAGCCTTATATGTAAAAATATTAATTTCCAGGAAGACAATACTGAAGAATATTTGAGAACTATTGGCTTTACGTTTAGCGGCATAGGTGAAACGTATAGACATTTTTTTGTAGAACGAAAGGCAATTGGCATAAAAAATCATAAGATCAAGTATAAATTGGTAGATATAGGGTATGGCAATTATATGATAGAAGGTAAGTACGGCGTCTCATATTTCTTTAATATTGATAGACCTGAGATGTCCATAAATGGGGATAATATTTATTATTGTAATATTCTCCCATTAGATAATTTTGAGTCATTGTGGGACCAATTATTTAAGAATTTAAAAAATAAATAAATGTTAACAAATAAAAAAAAATTTACCCCTTTCCAGTTACAAGTATTTGAAGAAATAAAAAAAATACCAAAAGGCCAAGTAATAACATATAAAGAGCTCGCAAAAAGAATTGGAAGACCAAACGCATATAGAGCAGTGGCAAATGCATGTGGTAAAAATAGTGATCCTAAAAATATACCCTGCCACAGAGTTATAAGAAGTGATGGCAGATTGGGAGGATATAGTCTTGATGGAGGAATTGGAATGAAAAAGAGGCTAATAAATGATGAGAAATAATTTGGTTATTTTTTTTATCATTTTACTTACATATTTTTCCCAAATGAGCAATTCAAAAGCAGACTGTCCAATGCATGAGGGTATTAATATAAAAGATAGTTTTGGTATACAAATTTGTTCCTTGCCTGGAGTCGATAATAAATATTTATTACATGCCAAGAAGGTAATGGATAATCTATTGGATTATGATGATGATGAGTTTCCTGATAATCAACTTGTGATTGAGAATATTATGAGATCGGGAAGTGTTTTCGTTATATTTAATACTGAGAGAGAAATTAGGAATTTTGAAGAGATATTTTATATAGGTGTTGATGAAATAATTGAAAATGAATGTGAAGAACTATCAGACAACGAATGTGATGCTATTATTGAAAATAAGCATGGTATTTTTCTAGCTGTGTTTAAAGATGAAATGAATTTATCAAACAAAGGTTGGGATCCCACAAAAGAGGAAGCGCTTCACCTAATTACCCATGCTGGCTACTCAAAGGTTTATCCTGAAGATTTTGGACAAAGTGAGGGATCAAAAATTTCAAAATTTATGGATATTGCGAGGGGTGGAAAATATAATAAGGTTCCACAAAAATATCCTGTAAATGCATATTATACGTATTATGACAGAAGTTGTGACTATGCTTGTCAAATTACAGAATTTACTTTTTGGGCAATAAGTTCTCTTAGAGGAGAACAAATGGGTAGAGAAAAGGATATTAAAGATGAGTGGAGACCAAACACACCAAACAAGATGAGAGAAACTGATCCAGAATTGGTAGATTTCTTATCTAGAGATGAGTTTGGGATCCTTTTTTAATTAATTTTTATTCACTAAGTTTGATATTTACAGCAGAAATTTTTCCTTTTTCTTCTGCTACATCGTATGAAACTTCTTGATCTTCAAATAGATTTCTTATTCCAGCATTTTGTAGAGCAGAAATGTGAACGAATATATCTTTATCACCCTCATCAGGTTGAATAAAACCATATCCTTTTTTAAGATTAAACCACTTAACTTTTCCATTTGCCATATTACGAATACTCCTTTAATAGCAATTAACATTTTATGGGCACAAGCCCGAAGTTTTTCTCTTAATCAGATGTTAAATTGCCGTAGTAACATGGCTTTTAGCTACATATTAATACTTTGAACTTTCACATTATGAAATAGAGCTCAAAACATATTCATTAATATCATTTAATCGAATAAATAGATATAGATATTTTTCTATTGTTTACAAATTTACGCTACTTATCAACTTGCTCGTAGTAATCTAATAGACTAATATAAAAACTGCTTTTTGGATATTAATAGGAGATACAGTTGTCTAAAATTGGTTTTATTGGCTTGGGTGATATGGGGCAAGTTATTGTTCCAAGATTACTTGAAGCTGGACACACAGTAACTGGATGGAACAGATCACCAGGAAAATCAAAAAACCTAGAAAAAGCAGGAATGAAATTAGCAAGTTCACCTGCCGAAGCAGCGAAAGATGCAGATATTGTGTTATCTATTGTTACTGATGGAAATGCAGTTAAAGATGTTTCTTTAGGTGAAAATGGAATAGTTACTGCACTTAACAAAGAAGCGGTTTATCTTGATATGAGTACAATATCACCAGAAGTTAGTCGTTTTGTTGCGGAAGAGTTTGACAAGAGAGGGCTTCAAATGATGGATGCACCACTCTCTGGGAGTCCTGTGACGGTTGTTCAAGGGTCTGCGTCGATTATGGTAGGTGGCAAAAAAGAGTCTTATGAAAAAGTATATGACACACTGTTAGCAATAGGACCCAAAGTATCATATATTGGATCGAATGGCCTTGCGGTTCAAACAAAACTCTCTATAAATCTTCTTTTAATGGTAGAGGTGATTGCATTTGGTGAAGCTGTTGCGATGGCTGAAAAGGGCGGCGTTGACAGACAAGTTGTTGTTGATGCAATACTTAATTCTGTTGCTACTTCGCCGGTTTTATCTTATCGGGGGCCATTTATTTTGGATGGTAAAATGCCTGAAAAACCTCTTGCTGATGTTGCATTGCAACAAAAAGATATGACACTTGTTCTAGAACAATCAAGATTACTTGCTTCACCAGCGCCGCTTGCTTCGGCCGCCAATGATATGATGAATGCAAGCAGAGGAATGGGTTTAGGGCATCATGATTTTGTTGTAGCACACAGAGCCTACAAAAAAATGAATGGGGGAGAATGATGATAAAAGATCAGTTTATGATGAATATTAGTGACGTTCCTAAAGTAGGAGGACTCAAAGAAGAAGATGGTTGGGTTGATATGCAGGTTCAGTTTTTAATTGATAAGGCTTCAAATGGTTCTGAAGATTTTTTATTAGGGTGGACTGTTTTACCACCTGGAGCTATGCATGATAGGCATCGTCATTTTCATGTCGATGAGTTTTGGATTGTCATCTCTGGAGAAGGCGTTATGTATGAGCACGATGGTGGGGAAAAAACAAGTAAAAAAGGTGACGTTGTATTTACACCACGTAATCAGTGGCATGGTTTTAAAAATACAAGTGATAAAGATGTTGTACTTGTATGGGGTTGGATAGGTAAAGGTTCCCTAGAAGACGCGGGATATGAGGTTCATCCTAATCATGGTTAATCAAGAACAATTAGATGCATTAAACACTGCAATTGAAAAAGAAATAAAACTTGGTCATACACAAGTTGGATGGAAATTAGGTTTTGGATCTCCTGCGGGAATGAAAGCACTTGGAATAACAAGACCTCTTGTTGGGGCTTTATTTGACTCAGGGGAAATAAAATCAGATGCCGAAATTGATCTAAAAAATTATAATGAGCCAAGAGTTGAAGCAGAATTGGCTGCCCACATTAGCCATGACATAGATGGTGATGCGTCTTTTGATCAAATAAAAAATTCAGTATCAAGTTTTGTACCTGGGATAGAGTTTGTTGACTTCCATAGTCCTCCAATTAATCCGACATTTGTGCTATCTGAAAATATTTACCAGCGTGGATGGATATTAGGGAAGGATACTAAAACTGGTTGGATTGAAGCCATAGATAAGGAAGAGTTGTTAACTTCTATGGGATCTGAAAAGTGGGATCCATTTAATAATATAGAAGCAATAATTGGCACACTTGAAGGTAACTTTGATGAATGTAATAAAGTTGCAAATCAAATAGGAAGAGGCATCAAGAAGGGTGATGTAATATTACTTGGATCAGTATTTCCGCCACATCCTATAAATATGAGCGATTTCCATGTTTCTATGTTTGGACAAGATATTAGTTTGAGATTTAGGAATTAGCGTAATTATCTAGGTAAATGCTCAAGATCGAGTTGCTCATCCCTTCTCTGAAGGTAAAAAGCATACTTTGGATCGATAAAATCTTTTGAATTATCTAGCTTAAAATGTTTTGCAGCATGATAAACCCACTGAGTATTTGACATTAGTTCTCTTCCAAGCGCAACAAAATCAGCGCAATTATCAGTGATTATATTATTTGCTTGTTCAAAACCTATTATCGCACCAACGGCCATTGTGCTCATCTTACAATGTTCTTTGATATTTTTTGCGTAATTTACTTGAAACCCTGGAGTAATCTTAGCTTTTGATATCGCAGAGGTTCCGCTTAGCCCTCCTGATGAACAATCTATTACATCGACACCGAGAGATTTTAGTATTTCTACGAGCTCTAATATTTCATTCCAAGTCGTACCACCATCTAGTCCATCAACTGAAGATACTCTGTAGAAAAAAGGTTTATTTTTTGGCCAAACTTTATTGATAGAACTAACAACTTCCTTAATTATCCTAACTCTATTTTCGAAACTACCACCATAATTATCTGTTCGTTTATTAGATATTGGTGATAAAAATGTATGAAGTAGATAACCATGAGCGCCGTGTATCTCAATCATGTCAAATCCAGCTTTATTGGCTCTTTCAGCGGCTAAAGTGAAGTCATTAACTATTCTATTAATATCATCTTGAGATGCCTCACGTGGCTCAGGAGAGTCAGGGCTCATTGGAATAGCAGATGGACCTATTATTTCCCATGGTGTTTCCTTTGATTGAGATGTAAGTGGTTTGGCACCATCAATTGGTCTATCACAGCTTGCCTTTCTGCCAGCATGGGCTAATTGGATTCCAATATTTACATTATACTGTTTGAATATTTTCACTATTTCTGATAAATCCGGTATGAATTTATCATGCCATATTCCTGTGCAGCCATGAGTAATTCTTCCTTCTGGTGATACGGCAGTAGCTTCCATAAAAGCGCCACCAAGTCCAGACTGTGCAAAGCGCGGATAATGTTGCTTGTGCCAGTTTGTCAGGTGCCCATTTTCAGCAGAATATTGGCACATAGGTGACATTATAACTCTATTTTTAAAGCTGATTGATTTAATTTCTATTGAATTAAATAGAGGCACACCTGACATCTGACTAGATTTTCCTATTTATAAAACTCTGATGAATTTATAAATGCTGTTATCTTTTTCAATGGCGTCTGAAACTCCAACTGAGCCTTCAATCATTTCCACTTCACAGATATCATTAAAACCTTCGGTTTCTACAGCGATGGGATTAAAATAACTATAAACTGGTACGATTGCTCCGATTGTGAAGCCACAAACTAAACCAATTAATAAATTTTTATTGATCATAATCTATACCTCTATGTTAAATTAATTATAATAAAGTGTAACATAAACCTGAAGTAAATTACTAGAAAAATGATGGATAAATTCTTGCATGTTATAGGAAAAATCTTTATTTATCCAAGTGTCTAATTATTTTATGAAATCTAATGAATAAATCCAAAAAAGCAGATAAAAGAAGTGACTATACTTTGATATTTGCATTCCTCATAAATGTATTATTATCAATCTTTCAAATCATTGGTGGTATATTATCTGGTAGCTTATCATTGATAGCAGATGCACTTCATAACTTTACTGATGCAATAACCATAGGACTTGGGATATTTGCCCGAATTATCGGAAGGCGCCCTGCAGATAAAATAAGAAGCTTTGGATATAAAAGAGCTGAAATGATAGCGGCATTTATCAATGTAATTTCCCTTATCATAATTGGTTTTTTTCTTATCTACGAGGCAATCCTGAGATTTATCGAACCAAACATAATTTCCGGAAAACTAATGATAATTGTTGCTTCAATTGCACTAATTGTTGATTTAGCAACTACAATAATAACTGCATATTTGTCAAAGGAGAGTACAAATATGAAAGTTGTCTATCTACACAACTTAGCTGATAGTCTAGCTTCTGTTGCTGTAATTATTGGTGGTTTTTTTATATTAAAATATGACATGTATTGGATAGATGCATTCTTAACATTGCTTATCGCATTATATATTTTATTACAGTCATTTATGTTAACCCCAGATATCTTAAATTTCTTTATGGATGGGACTCCGAAGGGGATCAATATTGACCAAATAAAGAAAAAAGTTGAAGAAATAGATCTTGTCATAGATATGCATGATATTCATGTTTGGGGAATAGATGAGGAGCAGAACGCACTCGAGGCGCATGTTATAGTGGAAGTTTCAGAATTAAAGGAAGTAGAGAATCTTAAGTATCAAATAAAGGGAATCCTTGATAAAAGTTTTAATATTTCTCATTCAACATTAGAGTTTGAGCCTAACTTAAATTTAAAATAATTATTCTAAATCAAAACAATATTAGTTAATTTTTTCTCTTGATATTTTTTTTCTGATATTAGGATCAAGAAATTTTTTACGTATCCTTATTGATTTTGGTGTCACTTCGATTAATTCATCATCAGAAATCCATGCAATTGCTCTTTCTAAATTCATATCCAGAGGCGGTGTTAGTTTTACTGCCTCATCTTTTGCGTGTGTTCTAATATTTGTCAATTTCTTACCTTTAAGTATATTAACTTCAAGATCATTGGGTCTCGAATGTATTCCAATTATCATTCCTTGATATGCAGGGATACCTGAACCAATAATCATTTGCCCTCGTTCCTCAAGATTAAATAATGCAAAAGCTACGGATGTTCCTTGTCCGTTTGAAATCAATACTCCATTTGTTCTACCTTTGATTTCACCTTTGTGATTTTCATATCGAGAAAACAATCGATTAATAACTGCAGTACCACTTGTAGCAGTCATTAGTTCAGATTGATAACCAATTAATCCTCTCGTAGGTGCTTCAAAAATCAATCTAGATCTTCCCATGCCAAATGGCTTCATCTCTAGCATGACTCCTTTTCGTAAATTAAGATCTTGAACAATTTGCCCAGTATATTCATCATCAACATCGATAATAACTTCTTCTATGGGTTCGAGTAACTTGCCATTATCATCCTTCTTCATCAATACTTGCGGCTTTGAAACACTCAATTCATAGCCCTCTCTTCTCATAGTTTCAATTAGAACTGATAATTGCAATTCTCCTCTTCCAGATACAAGGTAACCGCTATCATTTTGTGATTTTTGGATTTGAAGTGTAATATTTCCTTCGCCTTCTTTCATTAATCGATCTCCAATCATCCTCCCGGTGACTTTATCTCCCTCTGTCCCAGCTAAAGGACTATCATTTACACTAAATGCCATTTGTACAGTTGGTGGATCAATGGGTTGCGCATGTAAAACTTTATTATTCTCTATTGAACAAAACGTATCTGCTACAGTTCCTTTTGTTAATCCTGCAATCGAGATGATATCTCCTGATGTGCCTTTTTCAATCCCGGCTCTTTCAGTACCCCTGAATGCCAAAATTTTTGTAATCCTGCCAGTCTCAATTAGACTCCCATCCTGACTTAATACTTTTATTTGCTGGTTTGTGGATACTTCTCCAGAAAATACTTTTCCCGTAATTAATCTGCCTAAATAAGGATCGTTACCTAGAATAGTTCCAAGCATTTTAAATTCCCCACTCTCAACCTTTGGAGGTGGCGTGTGTTTGATTATTAAGTCAAATAATGGGTTTAAATTATCATTTTTAATTTCTAAATCATCTGTTACCCAGCCATCTCTTCCGGAGCCATATAAGATTGGGAAATCAAGTTGATACTCGTCAGCATCTAATACAGCAAAAAGATCAAAAATTTCATTCACAACCTCGTCTGGTCTGGAGTCACTTTTATCAACTTTATTTATTACCACCATTGGTCTTAGCCCTATCTGGAGAGCCTTTGCTAAAACAAATTTTGTTTGCGGCATTGGACCTTCAGCGGCATCAACAAGTAGAATAGCACTATCAACCATGCTAAGGATTCTTTCGACTTCGCCGCCAAAATCTGCATGACCAGGTGTATCAATTATATTTATTCTAACTTCATCCCATACAACAGAGGTGCATTTTGCTAATATTGTGATCCCCCTTTCTTTTTCTAAGTCATTTGAGTCCATTACTCTTTCAGCAACCTTCTGGTTTTCCCTGAAAGCGCCCGATTGGGACAATAATTTATCGATGAGGGTTGTTTTACCATGATCAACATGTGCAATGATGGCTATATTTCTAAGATCCATTTTATGAAGTTTCTAATTGTTTAACTCAAAATTGAAGAGGATTTATAAACCATCTTACTAAGGTATTATTTATAAGATGTAAATTTAAATTATTATTATCGATAGTATTTGAGTTAATCAATTTATTAATTAATTTTTTTGCAACAAATTTTTTTTCGTATTAGATTAATTAAATAGAAAATAATAGGGGTATGATAATGGACTTCCATTCACCATCAACAATTGATGAATTATCATCATTATTAAGCAATAACTCAGAAAAAAAACATCTATTAGCAGGGGGGACAGACTTGCTGGTCCAAATGCAATCACAGATTATAGAACCAAAAACAGTCATTGATTTAAAAAATATCAGTGAGATGATGGAAATTAAGGAAGACACTGATGGTTTTTTTGTTGGAGCCGCAGTATCTGGTATGACTATCATTGAGCATCAAGGGTTTTCCAAAGCATGGCCAGGAGTAGTGGATGGTGTAAAGCTAATAGGTTCAATTCAAATAAAAGGAAGAGCAAGTATGGGTGGAAATTTATGCAATGCCTCGCCCGCTGCTGATAGCATTCCTGCAATGATAGCATCCGATGCAAAGGCTATCATTTTAGGCTCAAAAGGAAAAAGAGATGTGCTGGTTGAGGATTTCATATTAGGGCCTGGCAAAAACATTCTTAAATCAGATGAAGTTTTGGTTGGGATAAAATTTCCTCATAAGAATAATAATTCAAGTGGTGCTTACTTAAGGTTTACTCCACGCACAGAAATGGATATTGCCGTCGCGGGAGTTGGGGTCAATATCTCTATAAGTAAAAGCTCTCAAATAGAACATGCAAAAGTATCAATAGGTGCTGTTGCTGAAAAGGCCCTAGTTGCCGAAGCTGCAGCTAAGGCCTTAATTGAAAAAAAAGTAGATGAGGAAGTAATTGAAAAATTTATGAGCGAAGTAAGGAATTTGGCAAGACCAATTGATGATAAAAGAGGAACAGTAGAATTTAGAAAACAAGTAATCGGAGTTCTTGCAAAACGAGCATTAAACATCGCATTGGAGAGAATAAGTAATGGCTAGACAACATGTTCAAACAACTATAAACGGAGATGAGTGTGATTTCCTTTGTGAGTCAAATGAAACACTCTTATCTGTTATCAGAAATCAACTAAGACTTACCGGTACAAAAGAAGGATGTAGCACAGGGGATTGTGGCGCATGTTCTGTAATGTTAGATGGAAGACTTGTCTGCTCATGTTTAACATTAGCTGTGGAAGCTGAAGGTAAGGTGATTGATACAATTGAGGGCATGTCAGAAGACGGCAACCTTCATATTCTACAACGTAAATTTATTGAACATGCAGCGCTGCAATGTGGTATCTGCACACCAGGTTTTTTGATTGCAGCAAAAGCATTGCTTGAGCGAAATCCAAATCCAACAGAAACAGAGGTGAGATATTGGTTGGCTGGGAACCTATGTAGATGCACAGGATATCATAAAATTGTAGAGGCAGTCATGGATGCTGCTGCAGAATTGAGGGGGTAATATGTC
>JBMYRO010000016.1:0-12402 GCA_049602435.1 Hyphomicrobiales bacterium | reverse complement strand
ACTTTATGATCAATACCAAATAATCTAGCTGCATCTATAGTTGCCCACTCAAAAGCCTTTCGTGTTGTAACTTTTATATCTGATGGAGGTGCGTTATGTAGGGCATAATTTTCTAGAGTATATTCATGCCTGACAGCTTGTAGCGCAAATCTTATTACATTTAACATATCACCAGCCATTGCAGACTCAATATCAGAACCAAAACCAAATGTACCATTTCTATCAATTAAACGTTTTGTAAGAGGGTTTCCAAAACCCATTTGCAACTCTTCCTCTGGTGTAATTGAAAATGTACAATTTGCATCAACTAATTTATCCAACATCTCGTTTGGAATATTGTTTGCGTGTACAATATTTGTTTTTTTATTGAGAAGTTTCATTTCTTTAAGAACATCAAACCCTTCTGGAGTCATAAATTTACCACCTATGTGCATACTAACAATCAAATCCAAATCTTTTGCCAATTTGAAATCATGTTTACATACATCAAGTGTAGATTGTTGTGGTCCTAGAATTGCCATTCCAAGATTAAGTAATTGATCATCTGACGCAAAAGCACCTTTCCTTAGTCTGTCTATTTCATTTTTTGGGTGTGGTACTTCACTAAAATGTGGCTGTCCTTCTTTAGGTTCATGTTTCGGAGATCCATGTAAAAATATTGCCCTAATTTTGGACTCTTCTAATCCACGAATTGCTTCGTCTGTATGATCTGGAGTCGGATTATTATGGCACCAATCAACTATTGTTGTAGATCCTGTATTGATTTGATATAGAGCACCCACATAGTTACCTATATACATATCATCAGCATTATAATAGGAAGCCAAACCAGCATGAATCGAGGCCAAGTAATCAACCAATGTCCAATCAGATGCAATACCCCTTAAGCCAGTCTGCCAAGTATGGATATGTCCATTTATTAGTCCAGGTGATATGAGAAAATCTTTGCCATCTATTATTTCAACATCATCAGCTTTGAGATTGTGTCCAACAGCCGATATCGTATCACCTTCAACAAATATATCTGCATTATCTAGATCACCAATTGATGAATCCATCGTTAAAATTTGAGCATTTTTAATTAAAATTCTTGTCATGACACACCTCATAAAAATTCATGAACATCCTATATTTTACAAATATAACATTAAATTAATATACAATTATAAAAAAGTTTTATTTATTTTGTCAGTGGGAACAAGGTAGAATAAAACGATATATATTCAATTAAAACAGTGACTTAATCTTTTTTATAAATCTTGTTTGATAAGAAATAAAATATGCAAACTGCCCAAAAGGCACTGCAACCAAAATTAAAAGTATTTGATATAGAACAAATAGACTAAAGACTCTTATCACAATTTTAATTAATTCATTAGATATGATTTTTGATATAAATACTATTAAAACATCTGATACATATAATGATATTATTCCGGTGATAGAAAAAACAATAAATATCAAAATTAAATTTTTTAAACTATCAGTTTTAAATAATTTTAATAGTTGACCAATCATTAAATAAATACCATTTATAATACATGACAAGAATTTCGTGGTTTATATTAATACTTCTAATAATATTAATTGTGGGTACATATATATCCAGAAATTACAACTTTCCTCAACCGGATCATCTAAAGTGCAAAGAAAGTTTATTCGAATACGTAGTGTTTAACAAATGCACATATAGATATGACGAAGATTATACCTCAGGACCTGCATAAATACCGGCTGTGTCTGGCCAGAGTGCCTTGACAATTTTAAAGTGTGAAATATCGACTGTTGCATCCATATGCAAGAATATTGCTGCGTCTCTGACTAATTTCTCAATACCGGCGTCTAGCATTGCGCCCATACCACCATGTAATTCCATTGCGTTTTGGCATACATTCAATATTTCCTGGGATGCAAAAACCTTTGCTTGCCAACATAATGCATCTGCATCATTTGTTTTCATATCACATGCATAAGCTGCTTGCATAACCAAGCTTCTAACTGCAGAAACTCTTGTTGCCATATCAGCTAACCGAGAAGCTACAATTTGATGTTTGATCAGTAATCTTCCGCCTCTACTATAATTCTGAACAAACTCTGCGGTTTTTTCAAGTGCAGCTTGACCTACTCCCAAGTTCTTCGCAGACTGTATAATCTTTCCAGGTCTAAAGTAAACCCCTGCTTTGCTAAGTGCAGTTCCCTCACAAAGAAGATTATTATCGGGAACAAAACAATCAATAAATTCTAACTCCCCGTTATTCATGTATCTACAACCAACTGTTTCATTACATCTTGCGATATTAAAACCTTCAGTTCCTCGCGGCACAATAAATGATGACGTTCCTTCCAACATCCCTTTTCCAGGTGCTGTATTAGCATAAATCACATATAAACCAGCATCATATCCATTACTTATATAATGTTTACGTCCATTAATTACCCATCCACCATCAACTTTAACAGCTTTTGTATCCATTGCTGCCTCAGGAGCATTGTAACCAAGCCACCTATCTGAAGCTCCTTTAGGCTCTGTTAAAGCGTGAGCAAATAGGAAATTTGGATCTTTCATTAGTTTTCCAAACCACTTATCTTGATGTTCTTTTGAAGCAAGTTCTCTCAATAAAACTGATACTTTCCAGTTTTGAACAAGTTTATCTGCTAACCCAGAGTCACCCCTTGCTATCTCTTCAGAAATTATTGCAAAGGTTCTTACTTCCCTTTCTTGATCGAGAGGCATTCCACCGTATTCTTCTGGAACAGCAAGTGTTCGTATACCAATTTTATCTGCGTCTTGAAGTATAGAGTCTGGTAATCTAGACTCAGGGGTTAAATCCCATTCATTTTTCCAATTAGTTGATATAAAAGGTATAATTGTATTATCAACAAAACGTCGACATACATCCCTCATCATAATTTGATCTTCTGTCAAATCTTTGTCAAAAATACTCATAATAAATATACCTTTTGTTTAGATAAAATCTTAGACATCAAAGCGATCATTATTCATAACTTTATTCCAAGCTGAAATGAAATCATTAATAAATTTATCTTTGTTATCATCACTTGCATAAACCTCTACAATTGCTCTTAATTGAGAATTTGAACCAAGTGATAAATCAACGCTTGATGCTGTTTTTATTTCTTTTCCAGAAATTTTATCTGTACCGACATAATTAAAATCATCAGATTTTGACCACTTAACATTCATGTCTAGAAGATTAATACAAAAATCATTGCTCAGATTATTTATATTCTGTGTAAATACACCTTGATTATCATGGCTAATACCTAATGATCTAAAGCCACTAATTAAAACTGTCATTTCTGGTGCTGTCAAACCTAACAATTGTGATTTATCAAGAAGAATTTCTTCAGGTTTTATATCAACATCATCCCTTACAAAATTCCTAAAACCATCTGCAATTGGTTCAAGATAAGCAAAGGAGTCAACATCCGTGTGTTCCTGAGTTGCATCACCACGTCCATGAGTGAAAGCGACTTCTTTAC
Source organism: Hyphomicrobiales bacterium (assembly GCA_049602435.1). Classification (GTDB taxonomy): domain Bacteria; phylum Pseudomonadota; class Alphaproteobacteria; order Rhizobiales; family TMED25; genus TMED25. Next base: position 8,898 of record JBMYRO010000016.1, on the reverse strand, counting down.
CAGATGCAATTTCGATTCCAACATTTCCAGCCAAAACAATTATGTCTGCTAGTGAAGCATCGCAGCTTTTGGCTATTTCTGTTAGCTTACCAATAACTTTCGTAAGTTGATCAGGTTTATTAGCTGCCCAATTCTTTTGAGGTTCTAGAGCAATCCTTGCGCCGTTAGCCCCACCTCTTAAGTCTGACCCTCTGAATGTGAAAGCACTACACCATGCAGTTTCAATCATTTCTTGTAAAGTTAAGCCTGTTGACTTAATTAAATCTTTAGCCTTTGACACATCAAAATCTTTACCTTTAGGGATTGGATCTTGCCAAATTAGTTCTTCACCAGGAACCTCTGGACCCATATACCTTGATTTTGGACCCATGTCTCTATGTAATAATTTGAACCACGCTCTAGCAAATTCATCTGCTAGCTTATCAGGATTCTTATGAAAATCTTCTGATATTTCTCTGTAAATTGGATCTTTTAGAAGTGCCATATCGGCAGTAGTCATCATGGTTGTCACTTTTTTAGAAGAGTCATGAGCATCTGGAGCCATATCTTCTTCAGATGGATTTATTGGATGCCATTGATGCGCTCCTGCAGGACTCTTAACAAGTTCCCATTCATATTTGAATAATAGATCAAAATAACCATTATCCCAAACTATAGGGTTAGCGGTCCAAGCACCTTCTATACCACTTGTGATTGCGTGGCTACCAACACCAGTACCAAGATTATTATGCCAGCCGAAACCAAGATTTTCTAGCGGAGATCCTTCAGGCTCGCTTCCCACGTTTGCTGTATCTCCTGCTCCATGAGCTTTACCAAAAGTATGGCCACCAGCAACAAGTGCAACCGTTTCACGATCATTCATTGCCATTCGGCCAAAAGTTTCTCTTATATCCTTTGCACTTGCCAATGGATCTGGGTTACCATCTGGACCTTCTGGATTAACATAAATCAATCCCATTTGTACTGCTCCAAGAGGATTATCCAATCTTCTTTCGCCTGTATATCTTTTATTCCCTAGCCATTCTGCTTCAACACCCCAATTGATATCTTCTTCAGGAGCCCAAATATCCGGTCTTCCACCACTAAAACCAAATGTTTTACCACCCATTGATTCTATCGCGACATTTCCTGCGAGGATCAGTAGATCAGCCCAACTAATTTTATTTCCATATTTTTGTTTAATAGGCCATAACAATCTTCTTGCTTTGTCAAGGTTTCCATTATCAGGCCAACTATTTAAAGGAGCAAATCTCTGTGCACCGGTTCCACCGCCACCACGACCATCGCCAACTCTATATGTGCCGGCCGCATGCCATGTCATCCTTATAAAAAAAGGCCCATAATGACCATAATCAGCAGGCCACCAGTCTTGAGAGTCAGTCATGAGATCATTAAGATCTTGTTTTAGCGCACTGTAATCTAGTTTTTTGAATTCTTCTCTGTAATTAAAATTAGGATCCATTGGGTTGGATCTTTTATCATGTTGATGAAGTATTCCTAAGTTTAGTTGATTTGGCCACCAGTCTTTATTGGTTGTACCACTGTTCTTAGAATTATTACTTACAATTGACCCATGAATAACAGGGCATTTTTGATCATCAAACATGTTTTGCTCCTAAAAAAAATATATATAATAGAATTAAAAATTATGTATAACAAAGTCAAGCTTTTTGGGTTAAAATAGTTAAATAATAAGAGATTTGAGTATGTCAAAAATACATAAAAAAATGGGTCCACATGATGTAGGTGGAGAAAACTCTATTCCAATAGATCTAAATGATCCAGAAATGACTCATTGGGAGAAGTATGCAAATGCATTGAGAATAGTTGTGTCTTCAAAAAGAATTATAACTCTTGATGAGTTAAGATATCATACAGAAAAACTTGGTGATGCATATTTTGAGATTGGTTATTTTGAACGTAATTGTTTATCACTTCATAATATATGCATCAACAAAGGCATATATAATGAAGAATTATTTAGTAAAGTAAGGCTCAAAAAAATTGCTGAATTTGATGTACCTAAGATAAACCTACCGGATCCAAATACGATAGAACATCTTCACGATGGTGTTCCACACTCACATGAAGTATCTGACTTTCAAGAAGATGAGACTGGTGAAGGTCCCCCTGACTATTATTATGACACCCTAGCAATAGCAGAAATTATGATTGAATTGGGGTTAATTACAAAAGAGGATATAACTCAAAAAATTGATCAATTTGATAATGTATTTCCTAATAGGGGTAAAACTGTTGTAGCAAAAGCATGGAGCGATGAAGATTTCCGACAATATTTGATAGAAGATGCAAAAAGTGCAATTTCAAATATCGGAATAAAACTAGAGACATTCGCAGATATCATTTGTATGCCCCAATCGCCCAAAACTCATCATATTGTAGTTTGTACACTTTGTTCATGTTACCCAAGAACATTATTAGGAATGCCTCCATCATGGTATAAATCTAGAAGCTATAGATCCAGAGTTGTTCATGAACCCCGAAAAGTATTAGCAGAATTTGGAACAATCGTCCCTGAAAATAAAGAAATTAAAGTACACGACTCAAATGCAGATATGAGATATTTGATCTTACCACCAAGACCATCGAATACTGACGGATGGAATGAAGAACAACTCTCTGAAATTGTTGAGAGAGATTATTTAGTTGGCGTCAGACTTCCAGATTAATATGAAAACAAAATTCAAAATAAACGACTTAGTAATTGTTGATGAAAGAGTTTCTAAATCACACTGCCGTACTCCATCCTACGTAAGGGGAAAAGTGGGTATTATAGAGAGAATTTGCGGTGAATTTCCTAATCCAGAAGAAATTGCTCTATGTCACGATAATCCATCTATAATCCCTTTGTATAGATGTAGATTTAAACAAGCCGATGTTTGGAAAAATTACGAAGGCTCAGAAATAGATACTCTTGAGCTGGAAATCTACGAGCATTGGCTCAAAAAGAAATAATTCTTTAGAAATGAGTAATTAATGCGTACCAACACATAAATTAGTACGCATTACAAAATACTAAGCAGACACTGAAGGAAGATTTGCAAGTGCCATTGCTACTTCAGACTCATCATAATCTTGATCACTCAGATTACCTGCAAAATAGTCTGTATAAGCTTGCATATCAAAATGACCATGTCCGCATAAGTTGAATAATATTGTTTTAGATTTGCCCTCTTCTTTGGCTTTGAGAGCCTCAACAATAGCACCTTTTACCGCATGATTAGCTTCAGGAGCTGGTAATATACCCTCAGCTTTAGCAAATTGAACACCTGCATCAAAACACTCAACTTGTTTATATGCTGTTGGTGTAATTTCACCATCTTCAACAAGATGACTAACAAGAGGTGACATTCCATGATATCTCAATCCACCTGCATGGAATCCTGGTGGAATAAATGATGATCCTAGAGTATGCATCTTAACTAATGGAGTTAAATGTCCTGTATCACCAAAGTCGTATGCAAATTTACCTTTTGTAAGTGAAGGACAATTCGCTGGCTCAACTGCTACAATACTGGTTTTTGACTCACCTCGAAGGTTTCTACCAATAAATGGGAAAGCAATACCAGCAAAATTTGAACCACCACCAGTACAACCTACTACAACGTCAGGTTCATCACCGGCAATTTCTAATTGCTTCATAGCTTCTTGACCTATGATAGTTTGATGTAAAAGGACATGATTTAAAACACTACCTAGTGCATATTTGGTATCATCTCTTTGTGCTGCCATTTCTACGGCTTCAGAAATAGCTATACCAAGTGATCCTGTGCTATCAGGATTATCTTTTAAGATAGCTTTACCAGATTCTGTTTCAGTACTTGGACTTGCCACACACCGAGCACCATAACTTTCCATTAATGCTCTTCTATATGGTTTTTGATTAAAACTAACTTTAACCATATAAACATCTACTTCTAAACCAAAAATTGACCCAGCAAAGGCAAGTGATGAACCCCACTGCCCTGCGCCTGTTTCAGTTGTAAGTCTTTTTACACCTTCCTGTTTGTTATAATAGGCTTGTGCAACAGCAGTATTCGGTTTATGACTTCCAGATGGACTAACACCTTCATATTTGTAATAAATTTTAGCAGGTGTATCTAAGGCCTTTTCTAACCTTCTAGCTCTATATAATGGGCTTGGTCTCCATTGACGATAAATATCTCTTACTTGATCTGGAATTTCAATTTCTTTTTCAGCACTAACTTCCTGCATTATTAATTGCATCGGAAATAATGGAGCCAAATCATCAGGTCCAATTGGTTGTCCGGTACCTGGATGAAGTGGTGGGGCTAGCGGATTTTTTAAATCAGAACATACATTATACCAGTGTGTAGGCATTTCACTTTCTGGTAAAGTAATTTTAATTCTATCATTATCTGACGACATAATACCTCCCTAAAAATATTTGAACTACAAAGATTGCATTAAATTAATACAAATTCAATAATTTATTTAAATAAATTAATTCAATAATGTAAGTTCCATAAGGCATTTGTCATATTCAGCTGATCCCTTGACGAGACCTTTCTCTACGCAATACTCTTCACCTATGAAATGCTCAACATCTACTTTCATTCTTATTTGAAATTTACCATTCTGCCAGACACCTTCTTTATCAAAGAAGAATCTAGAAGTTTTAATACCTTTTCCATGATAAACACCATTTTTCCATTCGCCATGGTAATATGTTCCATCAGTATAAATTTGCTTACCTCTAAATTTTTGTCCCTTTTTCCATTCACCTGTGAATATAGCTCCACTTGGATAATTGACTGTTCCAAGACAATTATGCCATTTTTTAAAAACTTCTATTCGATCAGTCGGGCTATCCATGCAATTAGATAACTCTAAAGAATGACCATCATTCAAATTTAAAAGCAAAATGATAAATATAGCTGAAAGTATTTTCATTATATTATAAAGATTATTTTTGTGTTCCCCTTGCTGGATAATTATTCTCTACAGCAAATTTCGCTTTTGGCAGAAGTGTCTCTAAATCCGGCCTTGCCCAAGGCATATTTCCAATGTCTATTAAGTATAGCCTTCCATCTGGTCTAATCCATATAAGTCCAGGTTCGCAAAATGTATGGTTTTCTCTCTCATTTATTGATTTAGATATATACAAACCCCAAGATCTTGCAGTTTTTTCATCCAATCCATATGCAACATTTAAATTATCAATTCCCCATTCTTTTTTTGACTCCTCAGCCCTTTCGAGTGGATCCATTGAAGCAACAACAACAGAAAAACCTAATTCATTCACAGTATCAATCATAGAATTTAATTTTGTAAGGTAGTTTTTGCATACAGGGCAATGTAACCCGCGGTAGAAGATAACCATTGTAAATGAAGATGGACTTTGATCACTTAACTTCCATTCTCCACCGCCCACAAGTTTTAGTTCCAAATTTGGAGCTTGAGTATCAGGTACCAATTTATGAGACATAATGTTTTCCTTTAAGATATATTTATTGATAATTTTTTGTTATTATTTTACTAAATTGATATCATAAAAACTATATAATATTCAAAAAAATATATCACCAGCATTAAATTGGAGCAATAACTTGGATAATATTCGTGGTAGTATTTTTATGACGCTAGCAATGTTAGCGTTCACCCTTGAGGATTTTACATTAAAAAAAGCGACCGAGTTTATTCCTCTAAGCCAGTTACTCATCATTTGTGGTATTTTGGGTAGCTTATTTTTTATCTCATGTTCACGCTATGCTAATGAACCAATATTTTACAAAGATTCCTTCAATAAAACTCTAATTATTCGTTCAATATTCGAAATTATGGGTCGAATTTTCTATGCTTTGGCGATTGCATTCTTACCTATCACAAATGCTGCTTCAATACTTCAAGCCACACCTCTTGTTGTCGTTATGGGTGCTGTTTTTTTTATGAATGAAAAAGTTGGGTGGCAAAGATGGATTGCAATTTTCACCGGTTTCGTTGGTGTATTAATGATAATTCAACCGGGCACTGATGGCTTTACAATATTTTCTATTTTTGCTGTACTTGGGATGATTGGTTTTGCTGGAAGAGATCTTGCAACTAGGATGAGTCCCGTTGGAATGTCAAATTACCAGTTGGGAAGTTATGGATTTTACATGGTCATAATATCTGGGATTATTCTATCAATTTTTAATATCATTATTTCTCCTGAAAAAGTCCTATGGGTATCCATAAGTTTTGAGGCATTAATATTTTTATTAGCTAATGCAGCAGCTGGAGTGAGTGCATATTTTTGTTTAACGATTGCAATGCGCGTTGGTGATGTATCATTTGTAACTCCATTCAGATATGTTAGAGTATTATTTGCTCTATCCTTTGGAATAGTTCTTTTGGGTGAAAGCCCTAACTTATATATACTGCTTGGCTCTGGTATTGTTGTTTTATCGGGTATTTATATAATCACAACTAATAAGAAATAATCTATCTTTAATTAATGAACCAGAAGAATACATACAGACCTGAAATTGATGGACTTAGGGCTATAGCTGTTTTGGGAGTTATTTTATTCCATGCAGGATATGATTTTATCCGCGGTGGCTATTTAGGTGTAGATGTATTTTTTGTAATAAGCGGATATTTAATAACAAGCATACTTTTAAATGATCTTCAAAATAATACGTTTTCATTAAAAAGATTTTATTTAAGACGAATAAGAAGAATTGCTCCTGCTCTATTATTTACACTTCTTTTTACAACTTTAATTTTCTCTATAATTCTTAATCCAATTGATTTAGTAAATTATTTCAAATCATTGTTTGCTACTGTAATTTTTATTCCAAATATTTATTTTTGGAAAAATACAGGATACTTTGATACCTCATCAGAATTAAATCCATTAATTCATATGTGGAGTCTGGGTGTTGAAGAACAATTTTATATTATTTTCCCTGTAATCTTATTTTATTCTTATAAATTGATTAGGAACAATACTAGGAATTTCTTACTATTCTTAACAATTTTATCACTTTTATTTTCACTTTTAGTATTTAGTTCAGACCCATCTGGGTCATTTTATCTACCTCATCTGAGAGCATGGGAATTACTAGTTGGTTCTATATGTGCATTTGTTCTTCAAAACACGAATAAACAAAATTTATTTACAACCAAATATTCATCAATTCTTGGTTTTGTAATGATCTTTTTTACTTTTGTCATCCTTGCAGAAACAGACCTATTAAATGTTTATTTATCTATCATAGCAGTAATAGGTACATCGCTTATAATTCTAAATGACCAATTTAATATATTAAGTCGATTGCTTAATCTAAAAATAATCGTGTTAATAGGCAAGATTAGTTTCAGCGCCTATTTAATTCATCAACCATTATTTGTTCTAAACAGATATATCCAAAAGAGTTATAATTTATATTTACCTGAAATTCTCATAATTTTTTTTACATTAATATTTGCTTACACATCTTGGAAATTTGTTGAAAATCCATTTAGATATTCAAAAAAAATATCAAATAAATTAGTTATAAACACATACAGCCTCTTAACCATTATTATAATTATTATTTCATATATTGGTATAAACAATGATGGGTTTGCTAAAATTAAAATGAATACCTTGCAAAGGGATATATCCTCAACCGCAATTGGAAGTCCATTAAGAGATAAATGCCATACAAGTGGTTCAAATTATCTATCACCTTCAAAGGCATGTAGCTATGGATCGGGTAATAAGAGGATAACTGTATTTGGTGATAGTCATGTGGTACCAATTGCATATGCATTATCAAAATTTGAAAATTATAATATCAAACATTTATCTTTCAGTGGTTGTCCGCCTGCATTTGATAGATCAAATAAAAACAAAATAAAAAATGGCTGTTTGGATTGGAGTTATGAGTCAATAAACTACATAAACAATGATAATTCAACTGATGTTGTTGTAATAGCTTACAGACTCCACTCAGCATTATTTGGAATTAATAGATATACAAATTATCCTAATATACCTGATGAAATTGGAGGAACTGAAAGAGATGTAAGATGGCAATCCTTAATAAAAATTATCAATTCATTCATTGATAACAATAAACATGTAATACTATTATTACCACCGCCAGAGTTACCTTTTGACATAAATCAATTAATATCTGTTTACTCAGAGGATGACATATATGGCGTAACTAAAGATTGGTGGGATAGTAGATCTGAGTATGTAAATAGTAAATTAAATGATTTGCCCGTTAAGATAACAATAATTGATCCAGTTAATGATTTTTGTGACCTAAAAAATTGTTATGCAGTAAAGAATAGTGTGGCGTTATATTGGGATGACAATCATTTATCACAGTATGGTGCTTCCATTATTGCAAAAGAAATAATTAATTCACTTGAAAGTGCGCTTGATAAATGAATTTAAATTATGACGTCCTTGCTCTTGCCATACAACCCAATTGTTTTTAACCCAATTAAGTTGGATAGCTCTTCTTTGCCCCTCAAAAGAATGATGCCCATGCCAAGAATGGTTTTCTCTTTTGAACAGTAACATTGTCCCACCATTTGGTGATATTTCTTCCACATAGTTTTCTAAATTGTGACTGTCATTTAATATTCTCAATTTCCCACCTATTTCTTCTGAGTCCCAAACTTTTTGGTTTAAATATAAAAGACATGTAATGATTTTTGATTTTGAATCTGGATGAATTTTTCCATCACTTTTTTTGCAAAACCCTCTAATTGTATACATTTTTGGTCTGTTCTTAAGACTTAAATTGAATTTATTTTCAACTATCTCCTGAAATTCCTTACTATAAAGTTCATCAACTATATTTTTAAATGCACCCTTTATATCAAATAATGCAGGTGGGTGTGATCCAGGACCGGGAACATTTGGATAATCAT
>JBMYRO010000015.1:0-20944 GCA_049602435.1 Hyphomicrobiales bacterium | reverse complement strand
TGACACAAAAAAGCCTAAAATACCTTTTACTTTTTATTTTATTACAAACTTAATGCGTAAGGAGAATAATTATGAAAAAATTATTTTTTACTTTAATTGGAGTATTAGCCTTACCACTAACTTTTATTAGTATTGTAAAGGCTGACATATACGATGATTTACAGAGGGTTTTCCTCGCTGATGATCAAATCTTATATGATGAGACAATATCAACTCTTGAATCACAACTTGACCCTTTGCAGATAGCGTATAATGAGAGCGAATTAAATTATAATTCAATCAATGATGAGTATAATCTATTGATTGATGAACAAACACAAATTGAAACAGAATTAACAGCATTAGAAGGAACAATCGATAGCTTAATCCAAGAACAAGATTTACTTGAAAATAATTACAGCGATTTGGATCTAAACCTTCTTGCAAAGGAAACTGAACTTGATAGTTATCTCCAAATATTTTCTATCTTAACCCCTGAAGATTCTGAATATCTTGAGTTTCAGAGTCGAATCGAACAAGCTGAGTTAGACATTTCAAATATATTAATATCTCTAAATGAGACCGAAACTTCTATCATTGAGAACTCTCAAAGTCAAAATGAATTATCAATAGAACTGGATAATCTTTTAATCGATAGTCAACTTTTATCTAGAGATATTGATGTAGTTGGCCAGTCAATTACTCTTGCAGCAGACCTTTTGAAGGTAGCAAGTGATCAACTAGAATCATTACTTGATCAGATAAACCAAGCTGATAATCTATATAATACCGAGCTGACTGCAGTGACTAATCAACTTCTTGAGCTGAATGAAGAACAGCTGGATGCTCTGAATAGATCTCTAAAGAATGTTTATAATAAGGAAGACAGAATTCTTCTGATAAGTTCCAATGATCTCTCTTTAATCATAGAAAATGATTACAACAAAAAACAGATTAATGATCTAACGAAAGCTTACGAAATAGAGGAGAAATTTATTTCCAAAGGATATGATCTTCTACTAAAAGCTGAAGAAAAGAATAATGATAAGTTTCTTGAATTAGCGCAGAAGGCTTTTGATAATGCTGATAAGCAAAAGTCTAAATTTCTAGAAAAAATAGAAAAAGAAGAAATAAAAAAAGAAAAGAAAGCTTCAGATGTAGCTAAGAAGACTGAAAAGAAAGCTTCAGATACAGCTAAGAAGGCTGAAAAGAAAGCTTCAGATACAGCTAAGAAGGCTGAAAAGAAAGCCGCCAAAGAAGCAAAAAAGAAAGATAATTAGCTCTCTACTTTTCAGACAAGAAAAAATATGTCATACTTTTTGAATGAGTTTTGAACAAGTTCAAAAGTATGACAACCTATTATCTGTATTTAGAAAAAAATCTATAGCAAATTCAGATAAACCATATTTATGGTCAAAACAAAATTCTGATTATGTATCAATTAGCTGGTCAGAAACTTACAAAGCTATAAATAACCTCGCCAACTATCTTAAATCAATTGGAATTAAAAATGATGCAAGGGTCGTACTTGTCTCTGAAAATAGACCTGAATGGCAGATAAGTGATATTGCAATAATGGCGGCAGATGGTGTAAGTGTTCCAGCATACACAACTATAACATCTCAAGATTATGAATATATAATCAATCATTCTGAGTCTATGGTTGTAATTGTTTCCAACGAATCCTTGTTTGAGAAGGTTGCCAATGCAATAAACAAATTAAAGAAAACAATCCATGTAATTCTTATAGATGATTTCGTTACCGAAACATCTGATTATATAAAATTACATAATTGGGGTGACATACAAAAGGAAGCTGGTGAAAATGCAATTGACTTAATAGAACTAGAGTCAAATAGAAAAGTTAGAAAGGATCTTTCTTGTATTATATACACATCAGGTACATCAGGTTTTCCAAAAGGAGTTATGTTGAGTCACGGTTCTATATTACACAATTGTGAGGGCGCCTATAGAATATTGAGACCAGCATTAGAACATATAGAAGATGTATTATTCCTATCTTGGCTTCCATTATCGCATTCATATGAGCATACGCTTCAATTTTATAATTTATATTCAGGAAACCAAATATACTATGCCGAAGGGATTGACAAACTCCTCCAAAATTTAGCTGAAGTAAAACCACATCTGATGTCAGCAGTGCCAAGATTTTATGAAAACTTACTTCAGAGAATTTCTACGCAAATGAGTAAGGAAAGTAAAATTAAACAAAAATTTTTTTATGACACTATAGCTCTTGGTAGAGAACATTACGAAACAGGAAAACTACCCATATTCAAATCTATATACGACAATATACTATCCAAGCTTGTTAGAAAAAAAATTGGTAACAGATTTGGTGGTCGTCTCGTCGGATTGATTTCTGGGGGAGCTGCCCTTAACTATGATGTAGGTATTTCACTCTACTCGCTAGGCATCCCAATTTATCAGGGTTATGGGCAGACAGAAAGTGGGCCTGTGATTTCAGTAAACTACCCAGGTCATAATAAAATCAATACCGTAGGGCCCTTGCTGCCAAACACAGAAGTAAAAATATCTGCTGATGGCGAAATCCTTGTGATAGGAGAGAACGTAATGAATGGATATTTCAGAGATGAAAATGCAACAAAGGCAGCTTTTGATGGAAAATGGTTAAAAACAGGTGATATCGGAGAGTTTGACAAGGATAACTACTTGGTTATTACGGATCGTATGAAAGATATTATCGTTAACTCTGGCGGTGATAATATTTCTCCTACAAAGATTGAATCACTATTAATTATGGAAGAAGGAATTTCACAAGCAATGGTTTTTGGTGATGGTGAAAAATATCTTGTTGCGATTATTGTCACTGATATGGATATAAATGAAAATAAGGAAAAAACTAAGACAATTATCGATAACTCAATTGAAAAGGTTAATCGAAGTCTCTCAGCAATTGAAAAAATTAAAAATTATGTGCTTATTGATGAAGAATTTACAATTGAGAATGAGATGATGACACCATCAATGAAGGTTAGAAGGTTCAAAGTTATTGAAAAATATAAAAAAGAACTAGATAATCTATACCATTAAAAAGTATCTATTTTTTTCCTGTCTGCATCTTTTTGAACAGTACTTCACTTCCACCCAATTTAACTTCCATTTTTTACGCCAGCTAAATGGTCGGTTACAAATCGGACAAATTTTTTGGGGCAGTTCTTTATTCATTTAGCTGCCTTCTATTTTTTAGATAAAGCAAAAATGATAAAAATTCATAAATATAAAAAGCTATAAAATAAATAATTTTGTACTCAAGTAATTTTTTAAGGAACTTATATTTATCTAAATTCCCCCAAATTACAGCAAATGCATCAACTCCAATATGGAATTGATTGCCATCAAACGCATGCAATCTTCGTAAGATATCTGCCTTATTTTTTACTTTTATATTCTCTGGTAAATTTCTATCATTTAAGTCAATGAACTCTAGGTTCTTTGAACTTTGCTTTTTATAATGATTGATTTCCATTCTGCAAATAGAACAGGATTCATTATATATTACACTAATTTTATTTTTACTCATAAATAGAAAAAAGATTGCTAGTGGAACATTTATAGTTCCACTAGCATGTTAGATTATTTTGATTCAGATGTTGCTGCGGCCCAAATCACAACACCAAATGCAATTTTGTTAACAAAATCTGCTAGGTTATAAATAAGGTTAAGCGAATCAGCGCTACCTGCTCCAACATATCCTATTACATACCCAATTGGGTAGATTGCCCAACCAACTGTAACAATGATTCTTAGTGCATTAAAAGCTTTCTGAGATGCAGGAGTTCCCTCGCTTGCGCTTATCTTACTTGCTTCACCTGCAAATATTTCATAGATGATATAAATCCATGCTATCATCCCAATAATGAATGCGAACCATACATTCATCGATCCAATTTCACCTAAATATCCAGCAATTAGCATTACAACTGATGCGCTCAACAATCTCCAAAAAAGTGAAGCCGACACAACAGCGATTGCTGCAAGAATTAGATAAAATTCAATAATCTGTAATGGAACTGTCAATAGCCAGTCGACATATCTGAATACGACAGGTGTTTCACCGGTTGTAACCCATACACCTCGCATATAGAAATAATGGATTGCTGCAATACCAGTCACCATAGCAGCAACAGATAATGAAGTTTTCCATTTACCTACGGCACGATCTCTTTCAACATAGAAAAAGAAAGTCGCCGCGACCATTGCGGCCGATATTATCCAAAAACTGACTCCAACGAGATCATTTGGATTTAGTTGTCCTGTAGTCATGTATTTCTCCCTAATATTATTCAAAAGACATTACGTTTGGGATTATATCATAGTTTAATTTTTTTTCTAGTCGTGTGACTTTGTTATCACATCAACTAACACTGCGATTATAAGATTTAGTATTGTTATGGAACCAATTGCTACAAAACTATAAAAATATATCCATGCCCACCAAAATATTTCTTGCATTGGTAACATCACATTCTCCCAACTTGAAAGTGTTAGCACTTGCACGAGTGTTATCATGGATATACCAAGATCACCCCATCTATCTGGATCACTCTCAGCAAATAAAATGCTGCCAAAAGATGCATAAACATAAATAATTATAAATAAGAGCAATGAGACATAAAATACTCTTTTAATTGATTTCAGAAGTGCTTCAATGAGTTCTTTCAATTCAGGTATTGCAGAAATAAGTCTTAAAACTCGAAAAATTCTTAATAGTCTTAATACGAGTATTGAGGAATTTGGTCCTGCAGGAATTATTGAAGCTATTACAATTATCGTATCAAATAGATTCCAACCATCCCTGAAGAAATGTAATTTCCTTTTTTCTGCAAAAAATCGTATCGAAATCTCTACCACAAAAAAAAGAGTTATTAATACATCCAAGGCATGAAGAATAAATAGAATACTTGGTGGTATATTATATGTGGATGCACCAACTAAAAGTGCAGATAATATAATGGCAAATACAACAATTGCCTGAAAAAGTTTGTGATCTTTGATATTTTTAAATAAGTTTCTGTTCATGTCTCAGTAGTTGTTGATTGTAAGAGCCAACTTGCGTAATCATCGTCGATTTGAGAAATAGGCAAACCAACAATGCACGGTATTTCGTATGAATGAAACTTTTTTATTTGTTTTTCTATTTCAGAAAAATTCTCTTCAATTGCTTTCATAATAATTGTACATTCATCATCTTGGGCAATCTTATTATTCCATTTATAGAGAGAAATCATTGAAGGATATATATTCGAACAGGCAATTAAATTATGCTTAAGTAAAATCTCAGATATACGTTTCGCTTCATGTACTGAAGCGCATGTAGTGTAAATTAGAAGAAATTTCACTTCTTAAACCTCTCAATGAATAACAAAACCAAACTATATAGTAATATTGCATTTAATATATGCCAGATCCAGTGAGTTCCCAATGACATATAGGAACAAGCAAAATTATCAAGTTGCCTAAATGTCAGAGAAATCATGAAGATAATTGATGTAATAAAAAGCCCTCTTGAGATTTCAATCTCATCTCTCGTAAGCGATATAACTGATATTAGGAGCATAGCAAATAGTGCTGTTAAATAAGCTGAAATTTCCTCTACACCAGCATACCCCAGCAAGATATTTAAGCTCAAAAAAATAATAAGTGCAGCAATTGAAACTAAATTAGTCTGTTCAAGATAGAAACGAACTGCAACATAAAGATAGAACAGTATAAATATCATTATGGGCAATGTATCTGCAAAGGCAGACCATAAATTACCAAATGCATGAAATAAGAAGCTGCCCAAACCAATTAATAAAATTAAATAAGTTAATATAGTTGTGTATCTTTTGTAAGACTTATCACTGAAGGATAAATCTTTTAATCTCCTAAGAAGAATATAAAAAGCAATAATAAAAGCGATATTAGATAGAAAATTAATTGGTTCTGCAAATAGATCAGACGATACCCTTTCGCAATAAATATCTATGCTAGTATTGAGATTTATGGAAGACACTTATTAACTATACACTTAATTCTGTTATTTTTTCTTTTGCTTCTCTGAGTTGTTTCATAATATTTCTCATTCTTGGCATCATATTATTTTCCCAATATTTTAACATCTCAATATTGTCTCTGGTGATGCTATAAACACCAGAAAAATGCTCAATTAATTCATCAGAGCCTGCAAGAAATATACCGTCTGATGACTCAACAGTTGGAAAGCTTGCTTTTTGCCCTGACTTTTCGAGAATATACATTGTTATTTCCTCGTATGATTCTTCATCAGCATGTGCAACATGTAATTCAAAATCATCTAATTTATTTATTTCATTGAGGTATACAATAAACTTGTAGGAAAATGGACATCCTGCTTTCACAAATAATTTATTCTTGTTCATTTAATTCTCTCTTCTATTTAATAAAGTTTCCTGTATTTAAATCTTGCATAGCTTGGATAAGTTCTTCTCTTGTATTCATTACAATTGGTCCATGCCATGCGATGGGTTCTCTAATTGGTTTACCAGAAACGAGTAAGAATCTTACACCTTCATCAAAAGTATGTAATACAACATTTTCTCCTGGGTCAAAATAAATTAGAGTCTTATTCCCTGATGAGTCCCTAATATTGAATTCTTCCCCATTGAATTCTTTTTCTACTTTGATGCCTACAGGATCTGAAGCATATTGAAAATGAGCTGAACCACTAAATACGTATGCAAATGTACTTTTATAAGTGTCAATTTTCAGTAATTTATTTGTATTTGGTGGCACATAGACATCTAAAAACTGAGGCTCAGCCGCAATACCATCAACAGGTCCTAATATTCCTCTGTAATCGCCAACTACAACTTTAATCTTTGAACCATCATCATCTTCGACTATTGGAATCCCTGTAGTATCTATGTCTTGATATCTGGGAGAAGTCATTTTTTTATCAGATGGTAAATTAGCCCATAATTGAAATCCATGCATCTGTCCAATTTCATTGCCTTGGGGCATCTCTTGGTGCATGATTCCTGAGCCAGCTGTCATCCATTGTACATCGCCACCTGCAAGAAGCCCAGTATTACCAAGACTGTCCTTATGTTCAACTGTTCCCTCAAGCACATATGTAATTGTTTCAATTCCTCGATGTGGATGCCATGGAAATCCTGCTTTGTATTTTTCCGGGTCTTCATTTCTAAAATCATCCAATAATAAAAAAGGATCAAATTTTTCTGGATCTGCAAAACCAAATACTCTATCAAGTGAAACACCTGCACCTTCAAGAACAGATTTTGGATTTGATTTAGTTTTGATTGGTCTAAATGACATTTAAACTCCTAATTAAAAAATTTCATAATCGTAATGACTGTCATAGTAACTGCACACGCAAAGGATATTATTATGATTATACCTAAGTAATGCGCCATCCTGTTTGATGGAAGAGTGTCATCAATAACAACCTCATCATTTGCCTTTACTTTTCTAAATAAATACCCTGAAATAAGGAAGATCCCATAAAATATTAATGTGTATTTAAGTTCTGTAGTCATGTTCTAACAAATTTACGTAATTAAATATCTATGGGTTTACTTAATATAATAAAAATTATATCCTCTTTAGTAACTTTGTGCAAATAGGAGTGAAATATGCCCATAATAAAGAAATTTAATGACATAAAATTTAAATTTGAAGATGATGGAGTTAAATTTAAAAATCTGATCACTAGAGAGGACTTAGTAGACTCAAGAATCACAATAGATTACTTTGAATTATCGGCTCAAAAAAACTTAAATATTAAAAATAGCGAAAATGACATTATGTGGATCCAAATATTATCAGGATCAATTAACATTGAAGATAATATTATTGATGACAATAAGATAATCTTCATAAAAGGAAATAAAAATATAGACTGTGGCGTATCAGAAGCTTCAAATTTGGTTATTACAAAGATCCTGAATTATAAAGTTCACGAAAAGACCCCTACTGATAATTTTGAACAGGCGATAAATATAATTAACTGGGGAAATGAGCCTATACTAAAATCTGAACATGATGATAGGAAAAGAGTTTATTTGCTCTCTGAAACGCTTGCTAATACGGACAGTGTTAAAGGGGAATTAATAATCTATCCTAAAAACACTTCCTGCCCAGAGCATTACCATGTGGGTGCAGAGCATTATCAATTTCTTACACAGGGCAATGTCATTGCTGTACTTAATGGGAAAGAGTATGAGTTATCAAAATACGATATCTTATATAATTTTGAAAATGAGAACCATTGGTTTTATACAAAGGATAGTAATTGTGAGTTTGTAGAGTTTTTCATCCCTGGTGAAGCTAAAACAATCTGGACTCAAACAACAAATGTTTGTACATGGTCACCAATTGGTGAGGATATAAACGGTAAGAAACCATCTAGACATATTGAAAAACATGTCCACGGTGAAGGAAAAAATATTTGAAAAAAAAGTGATCCCTCTTTTTAATAGTCCCGTTATGTAATTGTGTGGGTAAGATGAATGTAAGTCGAAACTTCATCTTACATACAAAATTTCAACATATCCCTATTAATCCCTAAGGTTGATATCACTTACCCACACTAAATTATCCTATTTTAGTCGCTCCTGTTTCACACTTATACAGTTTATTATCTTTTTTTGTGTAAGCTGCAAGAACTGCCTCTTTTGTATTATCTGGAAAAGCAATAACCATATGCTCAACTAATATATCCTCATTTTCATAAACACATCTGTGCTGCTCAATTGTGAAACTGTCACTCGCAAGAAAACCTTTGATCATACCAAGTGTTTCCTCTCTATTCATTGTTGTTCCAGATTGGTGTCTTACAAATGTATATTCATCATGAAAATAACTGCTAAATTTATCAAAATCTCTATTAGCCGTGGCTTCTTTTAGTGCTGGAAAAATGTTCATTAATTCTACCCTCTCATAATTATAATTGATTTTTAGGAATATAATAACATAAGATGTTTCAGTAATGTGAAATTTCAAATTTAAAGATGTATACAAATAAATTGTCCGCGTTAGATAAAGAAAATTTTATCCACCCCTTAACTCACCTTGCTAAGTTTGAAAGAGGTGAGATACCGGCTAGGATTATGAAGTCTGCGAATGGTGTAAGGATAAAAGACTCTGATGGGAAAGATTACATAGATGCCTTTTCTGGTTTATATTGTGTAAATGTTGGATATGGTTGTACTGAAATTATTGATGCAATAAAAAAACAGGCTGAAAATTTAGCTTACTATCATGCATATTATGGGAATAGTACTGAAGCATCTATTGAATTATCTAATATTGTTGTAAATTTAGCCCCGAAAAATATGAGTAAGATATATTTTGGATTGACGGGTTCAGATGCAAACGAAACTAATATTAAATTGTTATGGCATTACAACAATTTGATAGGAAAATCTGAGAAGAAAAAAATTATTTCCAGGAATGGCTCTTATCATGGAGCAGGGATACTCACTGGGAGTTTGACAGGCCTTAAAAACTACCACAAAAACTTTGGACTTCCATTGAGCAATTTCTTACATACTGAAGAAGCAAACTACTTTCATAGAAATAATTTAGATCAAACTGAAGAAGAATTCTCAAACTATTGTGCTGAAAAATTAGAAGAAACAATAATGATTGAGGGCCCAGAAACAATTGCAGGATTCATAGCAGAACCAGTAATGGGTAATGGTGGACTGGTTCCGCCGCCAAAGACTTATTGGAATTGTATAGATAAGGTACTTAAAAAATATAATATTTCATTCATTGCAGATGAAGTGATTACAGGCTTTGGAAGATTAGGTGAGATGTTTGGTTGTAATTATTATGATATAAAAGCAGATTTAATAACTGTTGCAAAGGGTATCACATCTGCCTATGCTCCTTTGTCTGGCTCTATTATTTCAAATGAAATTTATGATGTCATACGAGATGGAACAGATAAAAATGGTGTATTCACGCATGGATCCACATACTCAGCTCACCCAATTTCTTGTGCAGCTGCAGTAGCAAACCTAAAACATATTGATAAAAATAATTTGATTAAGAAAGGTTCAGAAATTGCAAAGTATTTTAATCAAAAACTGAATGAGACATTTATTGATCATCCAAACGTGGGTGATATTAGATATGAGGGACTCCTATCAGCTATTGAGCTGGTGAAAGATAAAAAGAATAGAATATTCTATGATAATCAAGGGGCTTTGGCTCAAGAGATTGTTTCTAAAATGGCGGTTAATGGTATTCTTGCAAGAGCAATGCCATCCGGGGACACTATAGGATTTGCTCCTGCTTTTTGTTTATCCAAAAAGGATGCTGATACAATTATTGATAGTACATCAAAGAGTATAAATGAGGTCATAAACCACTAATACTATCAACTTTGTTCAAGATATTTTGATCAATCTTTATTTTATTATTATTTTCAGTTAATTTCCAAGGGATGCCTTCGACAGCTTCTTCATAGGTAAAATCATTAAGAACACTATCCAATTTCCAACCACTTGGAGACATGACAAATTTAGCTTTATCCGTTATTAAAATTGATGGGCCTCTTCCTAACTGATATTTCTTCCTCAATTTGTCAAATGCAGATCCAGAGCCTGGACTTGTTATAAAATCAACTTTTTCAACAAATCTTCTCGGATCATGAGGCATGAGAATAATTAAATTAGGAATTAAACACGCAATATCATGCGCTCCGCCTGAGCCAACCATTCTTATCTTAGGAGTTCGATAGTCACCTATAACTGTTGAATTTAAGTTACCATATATGTCTATTTGAGCAGCTGAGAGTAGCCCAACATCAATTCTGCCTGCTTGTAAATCAGAAAAAACAGAGAAACTATCTGTGATCATATCTGATCCATGTGCTATTGATGGGCTGCCTGTCGAATAAGATTTCGTTTTTGGCATTGCGCCGATAGCTCCAGATTCATAGATTAAATTTATATTGGGTTCAATTGTATCCTTGGCAAGACATGCAGTATCTGAGGGAATTCCTATGCCCACAAAACATGAATTGTAACCTTTTAATTCCATCGCTGCAATCATGGCAATTCGTTTATCTGGGCTAATTTCTCTGTAATTAATTTTCATTTAATGCCCCGCATAAACCCCTTTGTAGGGATAATCTATTTTCTTTACCTATCTTTTCCATATATAGTTCAATGTTTTTTACGCTAATTACCCATTCATTAAGATAATTCCCCAGTTCTGACTCGTCCCTTGATACAGAGTCATACGAAATATAATGCTCGTCATCTCTTGAGTAAAAACCTGATACGTACGATGGATATGCGCCCCATGGAAGCTCAACAATATTTGTGACCCTGTGAGATGGAATAATTGTTTTTCCAGGTGACTCTTTTATTTCTTCATTATTTATAATTCTTTCAACACTAACTATTATCCGATCCGATGCTAATGCTCCCTCAACAGTATCACCGTCAATACCCCACATCTGAACATTTCCGTATTTATCGGACTGCTGTGCATGTATTAGTGCCACATCTGGTTTTAATGAAGGAATTGCTGAATATTCTTGACCCGTGTATGGAGATATAACCTTTTTAAGGTATTTAATATTTTCAGGTAAATCACCAATTTGTAGAATTTTTGAGGGTACAAAATCAACACCCATTCGAGCGGCGTGTAACCTCATGATTATTGACTGATTTGTCCATTCTTCAATTTCAATCGAGTTAGATTTGTAGGCTCTATTAAAAGAATGAGATAATCCAACTGTTGGATTTCCAATGTAACCAAAAATAACTTTTTTTATAATGCCTGATGCAATCAATTGATCGAATAAAATATCAGCACCAGACCTACAGATTGACAAATTTTTAATATTTTGCCTAATAAGTTCATGGGTTAGATAAAATGGTATTAAGTGACCAAAACCACCAATAAATATTAAATCATCAGATGAAACATTATTTTTAATCGCATCTTGTAAGTTTGATAACTTTTCAATCATTATTTATTTGCTAAATTACTTCTGATTTTATGAGTGAATCAATTTGATCATTATCATAACCTATTGATTGAAGAATTTCTCTGTTATCCTCGCCAAGTAGGGGTGGTGCCTTATTGATTGTTGCTGGTGTATCAGAAAATCTATATGGAACACCCAACATTTTTAAAACTCCAGCTTCTGAGTGATTTACACTTACAACCATATCATTTGCTATAGTCTGTTCATCGGAGAGAGCACTTTCAACGGAGTTCACAGCACTTGCAGGAATGTTAGAATTTAATAATTTCTCTAACCATTCATCGACTTTTTTTGTACCAATTACATCTTGTATTTCTTTATCAATAAGGCTTCGATTTATAACCCGGTCAGCATTTTTTATAAATCTTTTGTCTTTTGACCAATCATCCCTTCCAAGACAGGATGCAAATTTGGCAAATTGTATATCATTACCTACAGCAATTGCGATACTACCATCGATGGCATCAAATGTCCTATATGGCACAATATTTGGATGCCCATTCCCAAATCTTCGAGCTGGCTTTCCGCTAACAAGATGATTTGCAGCAACATTAACAAGCATAGAGATGCTTGTGGTGTAGAGACTTGTCTCAACTTTCTGTCCCTTACCGGATATGTTCCTCGAGTTTAGAGCTCCGAGAATTGCGATTGTAGCATTCATACCAGTGCAGACATCAACTAATGCGACACCAACTTTCATTGGATCACCATTTTCTTCTCCAGTGATACTCATTAATCCACTCTCTGCCTGAAGAAGAAAATCATAACCAGGTCTTTTTCCACGTGGACCTCTTCCGCCATAACCAGTAATTTGACAATGAATTAGCTGAGGAGCCTCTTTTTCGCGCCACTCATCAGTGATACCGTAGTTGTCCATTGTTCCAAATTTGAAATTCTCAATCAATACATCAGAGTCTTTTAATAGTTTTTTGAGTATTTTTATGCCTTCTTCTGATTTTAAATTAAGAGTGACACTTTTTTTATTTCTATTAATCCCAAGAAAATATGCTGCCTCACTTCCTGCAAATGGAGGACCCCAAGATCTTGTGTCATCTCCTTTTCCGGGTTGTTCAATTTTAATAATTTCTGCACCCATGTCCCCAAGATTCATGGTGCAAAATGGACCAGCTAAAATTCTACTTAAATCAAGAACTCTGATACCACTTAGTGGTCCATTTTTATTTTCACTCATATCAATTGACCGTTTTTTTATTTTGTTCTTTCATTTTCATCATTAGCAAGACCATCAAGATATGCTTCAACATTTTCTCTTCTTCTTTCACGGAACTGCTGGAAGTTTGGTTTCCTCTTTTCAAGAAATGCATTCATCCCTTCAAGTGACTCTTCTGATCCCCAAACGTGCGCTAGAAGTTCCATTCCATGCTGCCAACTTGCATATAGTGTATCGGAGTCATGGTTGAGTGATTTTTTGGTTTGTCTAATTGTCTGCCCGCTTCGTTCTATTAATCCTTCAGCCCACTTTTGTGTTTCTTCTTCTAATTTAGCTTTTGGAACAACTCTGTTAATCAAACCGATGCTTACTGCTTCCTCTGCTTTAAATCTTCTGGCCATAAAAATCATTTCTTTGGCAAGTCTTGAACCAATTAGTTGGGGTAAGTATTGGGTTGCACCAACTGTTGGACATGCGCCAACTACAGCACCGCTTTGCCCAAATACAGCATCATCCGCAGCAATAACCAAATCACACCATAATGCCAATTCATGACCACCACCCATACAATATCCATGAACTGAAGCGATTACAGGAATTGGGACGCCTCTAATTGCCATTGCAAGAGCAAGCATTCTATCATTCCAATGCGCTGCATTTTCCCAATCTAATCTCATCATTGCATGAAAGTCACCGCCTGCAGAGAAAGCTTTATCACCAACTCCATTAATAACAATACATACTATTGATGGATCATTTCTTGTAGATAGAACTGCATCGGTCAGTTCATCTAGTGTTTGTTCTCTAAATGCATTCCTAACTTCAGGTCTATTTATTGAGATCCATGCTACTTTATTTTTTATTTCAAATAATATTTCTTTATAATCACCGCCAGCTTTTGACATTCTTTACCTCTATTCGTTAATTTTTTTTGGTTTGAAACTATCATTATTTTTCGTTTTCTTCAACCTCAATAAGGACTCCTGATAGTTCATTTGGGTGAATAAAATATAAATTTCTGCCATGATAACCTGTTGTTGGTTCCGCTATGACATTTAAACCACACTTTTTATGCTCATCGTATTCTCTTTTGATATCGTTAACGGATATACAGTAATGATGAAGACCACCTTTTGGATTTTTTTCTAAAAACTTACTGATTGGAGATTTATCGTTTAATGGCTCCATGAGTTCAATTTTTAAGTTTTCAAATGAGACTATTGCCATTTTTATATTTTGTTTTTCAATTATCATTACTTCAGATATTGGAACATTGAAGGATTTTTTGTATGCCATTATAGCTTCATCAATGTTTGGGACTGCATGTGCGATGTGATCAATATTCATATTTTATTCCGTATTAATTATAATTTTCCAAAAAATTATCGAAGAGTTTTTAAAAAATAATAAGACTATTTTATATATGAATAAAAAAAAATCTATGTATTCTCAAAAAATTTTTGTAATGTGTTTATGTTATAAAATACTTAAATTATGAGGTCGTAAATGTTTAACCCCTTCAGTCAACCATCCTTAATTAAAGCAGAAGTTTTTGCTTCATTGCCTGACAAATATAGAAATCTAGGTACAACAGATTGGTCAAATCCAAATAGGCAGGGCGCAAAAGTTGAACAGTTCTTAGAAGGACCCTCTTTTGATAGAAATGGTAACCT
Organism: Hyphomicrobiales bacterium; assembly: GCA_049602435.1. Taxonomy (GTDB): domain Bacteria; phylum Pseudomonadota; class Alphaproteobacteria; order Rhizobiales; family TMED25; genus TMED25. The sequence continues at coordinate 6,087 of JBMYRO010000015.1, read as the reverse complement.
ATATGTTACAGATATCCCATATGGAAGAATATTTAAAATTGATCCATCTGGTAATTGGGATCTGGTATGCGAATATGATGGATGGCCAAACGGTCTAAAATTCCACAAAGACGGAAGAGCTTTCATCGCATGTTATAAACAAGGCTTAATGGTTTTAGATGTGAATACAGGAAAAATTGAACCTGTTATTGAAACTATGTACTCAGAAGGCTTCAAAGGCTTAAATGATCTTCACTTTAATAGTGACGGGGATTTGTTTTTCACAGATCAAGGTCAAACGGGTATCATCGATTGGAGTGGAAGGGTATTCAAATACTCAAAGGATGGTGAACTTCAAAGATTGGTTACAAACGCACCTAGTCCCAATGGAATTACTCTAAATAATGCAGAAAACCAAATCTATGTTGCAGTAACAAGATCTCAACAAATTTGGCGTCTCCCTCTGATGAAGGATAAAAGTATAAGTAAAAGTGGTGTTGCAATCCAACTATCAGGAGGTCATGCAGGACCAGATGGAATTGAAATGGACTCAGAAGATGGAATAATTGTATGTCATCTTGGAGTTGGTGTTTGGCGATTTGATAACAATTGCCTTCCAACTCATCTTGTATATACGGATGAGCACAGTTTGATGACAAATATTGCTTTCGGTGGTCCTGAGAGGAAAACGCTATATATCACAGATTCGATGAATGGAAGAATCATGAGAGCTGAAATGCCAGTAGCTGGCAAAGTGCTATATGGATTATCATAATAAAAAAATCAGAGAGGAAATTTAATGACGAATAATGGCCATTTTATTAACAGTCTAGATCAAGATAGCAAAAAAATTCTCGGAACCAAATATCCTGTTTTTACAGAAAATGAATATAAAAGAAGAATTGCCCTTCTGTCAGACATCATTTCAAATCTTAACCTTGATAAGGTTATTATCTATGAAGCTATAGGATCTGGAAGTGCTGTACAATATTTCACAGGGTGGCACACAACACAGGAAGCACTAGTTGATATTGTTTCAGGGGAGAAAATAAATTTATATGTAGAACACTACAACCATCTGCCAATGGCAGAAAAATTAATTAACAACCAAACAAACCTGATTTGGGGAGAGAGAAAACTATCTCAAAAGATCTTTCCGGGTATAATTCAGAATCTAGATAGTAATAGTAAAATAGGTGTTATTGGTAGATTGCCATACAATTATATTGAGCAACTTAATGAAAAAAATATTCAAGTGATAGATATTTTTTCTCATTATAACAAGATGCGATCAATCAAAAGTGCAGAAGAAGTTTCGTGGATGAAAATTGCTGCTGCACTAACTGATGAGGGTATAAATAATTTAGTCAATAACCTTGAGCCTGGACTTTCTGAACATGAAATGTCTCAAATTACGCAATCAGGTTATCTTAAACATGGTGGCCATAAAATAATAAATTTTTTTGGAATAACAGATATGGATAACCCAGATAATTGTGTCCCATATCAATATACTTCCAACAAAACAATTACAAAAGATGATATCATTACAACAGAAATCAGCTCCCATTTTTGGAATTATCCTGGACAGGTTTTGAGGAGTATTGGTTTTAAAAAATTAAATCCATTGTATAGTGAATTACATGCAGTTGGGGATGAAGTATTCAAGAATATCTTTGAAATATTAAAAGACGGAACTTCTATTGATGAAATACACAATATTTCTTCAAAAATAGAGGATGGTAGTTTTTCTATTTGGGATGATTTAATTCATGGTTACGGCGGTGGATATTTAGATCCAGTAATTGGTACAAAAAGCAGACCAGCTAGTCATTATGATAATTTTGTCTTCAAAGAAAATATGCTGGTAGTTATACAACCGAATGTTATTACCAATGATCATAAAGCTGGGATTCAAACAGGTGAATTAGTCCATATTCAAAAAGACAAAGCCGTTCGTATGCATAGTTTTACCCAAGGGTACATTCAACTCTAATTTATCTCATTTAAATATCTAGATTTGCAACTCTGAGTGCGTTTTCCTGAATAAACTCACGTCGTGGCTCAACTTCATCACCCATTAAGCGCGTGAATAGATTGCTTGCTTCGTCCGCCACTTGAACTTTAACCTGAAGAAGCGTCCTCATTTCAGGATCTAGCGTAGTTTCCCATAATTGTTCTGGGTTCATTTCTCCCAATCCTTTGTATCTTTGAATTGAAGCGCCCTTTCTACCATTTTGCAGCACTTTCTCAAATAGTTCTGATGGAGTATAAATACTTTGCTCTGTATCTTTAAATTTTAATATTCCAGGTTTTAAATAAACCTCTTGAAGTTTTGCAGATAAATCATTTAATGCGATTGCATCAGAAGAATACATGAATTGTTTATCAATAACATAACTCTCTTTGACTCCCCTATTTTCTCTTTCAAAGATTAGGTCATTAGTTTCGTTTGTCCGTCCCAACCAATTATTTTGATTACCGCTTGTATTACGTTGGTTATTCAATCTCTTCGCAATGTATGTTGCAGTTTCTTCAGCGTATTGTTTGTTATCATACAAGGTATGATCTAAAGCCCCCGCTATTGCACATTCCTCAATGATAAATTTTGGATACTTCGAACTAATTTGGTTTAATATACTATTTACTGCACTTGAAACCTTCAAAATTTGTTTAAGATCATTCGAACTATGTTCAGCGCCTGAACCACTCTGATAAATTGCATTCTCTAATCCAGACTCAATTAAATATTGTTCTAATTCTCTATCAATCTTTATATATCGTTCAGACCTATTTTTACTGACCTTGTATAATGGTGGTTGGGCTATATACAAATAACCCCCATCAATAAGTGGTCTCATCCATCGGTAGAAGAATGTAAGCAGCAGAGTTCTGATATGAGCTCCATCAACATCGGCATCCGTCATTATAATAATTTTATGATATTTGAGTTTTTCAATATCAAATTCATCTTTGCCTATACCTGTACCTAATGCTGTTATTAGAGTTCCTATTTCATTTGAAGACAGCATTCTGTCAAATCTAGCTCTTTCAACATTAAGAATTTTACCCCTTAATGGCAAAACAGCTTGGCAATCTCTATTTCTTCCTTGCTTAGCTGAGCCTCCGGCAGAGTCCCCCTCTACGATAAAAAGTTCAGATTTTGATGGATCCCTCTCAATACAATCAGCAAGTTTACCGGGTAAATTTGATATATCCAATGCCCCTTTTCTTCTCGTGAGCTCCCGTGCCTTTCTTGCTGCCTCTCTTGCAACAGCTGCCTCAATTATTTTAGATATAACATTCTTTGCTTCGCTAGGATGTTCTTCAAACCAACTACCCAGAACATCATTTACGCAACTCTCAACTATGGGTCTTATTTCTGATGAAACTAATTTATCTTTTGTTTGACTTGAAAATTTGGGGTCTGGAAGCTTAACAGATAAAACACAAGTCATTCCTTCGCGGGCATCATCACCTGTAATTTGTATTTTATCTTTTTTTGCATGATTAACTTGAGCTGCATAATTATTGATAGTTCTGGTCAAGCCAGCTCTGAAACCAGCGAGATGTGTCCCCCCATCTCTTTGAGGGATGTTATTAGTGAAACATAATATGTTTTCGTGATAACTATCATTCCAGCAAAGCGATATTTCAACCGATAAGCCATCCTTTTCTAACTGAAGGTTTATCGGGCTATCAATCAAGAGCTGCTTGGACTTATCCAAATATCTTACAAATTCTTCCAAACCACCTGTATAATTCATTGTTACCGACTTATCATCAGTTCCCCTATTATCTGATAAATTAATGTGAACACCAGAGTTTAGAAAAGCAAGTTCTCTTAATCTATGTTCAAGCGTTTGAAAATTAAATTTTATGTTTGTAAATATATTCGCTGAAGGATGAAACGTAATCTCTGTACCAGTTTGTCCATCTTCACATTTACCAGTTACCTTCAAACCTTCTTTTGGAACACCATCAGAAAAAGTCATTTCATGAACAGAGTTGTTTCTGTATATTTTTAAATCTAATTTTGATGAAAGTGCATTAACCACGGATACTCCAACACCATGCAATCCTCCAGAAACCTTATATGAATTTTGATCAAACTTACCTCCTGCATGAAGTTGTGTCATAATAACCTCAGCGGCAGAAATTCCTTCGCCTTCATGTAAATCAGTTGGTATTCCTCTACCATTATCTTTTACAGTTACAGATCCGTCTGGGTTTAGGATAACATCAACTTTGTCACAATGTCCCGCAAGTGCTTCGTCAATTGAATTATCAACTACTTCATAGACCATATGATGGAGACCTGAACCATCATCAGTATCTCCAATGTACATCCCTGGTCTTTTTCGCACTGCATCCAGACCCTTCAGGACTTTAATAGAACCTGCGTCGTAATCAGTATTAATATCGTGATTTTTATCGCTCATAAAAAGGCTGTTTTGTGCTTTTTTTAATACTTATATTAGATAAAAAAAAACTTGATTCTGCAAGTTTTTAATGGATTAACACACTTTCTAGATTAGTTTTCCATCACTAATCTCAAAAATATCAGTTTTATTACTAATATGACTAAAAAAATCAGGTGAAGTGCCGGTAAACCATGCTTGAGATCCAATATCTGATATTTGATCAAATAAGTTTTCAAGCCTCTTATTATCCATATGTGCTGTGATCTCATCTAGCAATAGAATTGGTAAGTTATCGTTATTATTTAGAAACACCCTAGCTTCTGCAAGTATCAGTGAGACAAGAAGGTTTTTTTGTTCACCAGTTGAACAATTCTCGGCAAACATATCATTCTTTTTATATAAAAGAGTAAAATCTGTTCTATGCGGCCCAAAGTTTGCCTTGAAGGTTGCTTTATCTTTCTTGCGGTACTCAAAAAATAAGTTTTTAAAATTTTCCTCTATTTCCTCCATGTCCGAATGAAGATTTATATTACCTATCTCTTGTCTCATAACAATTTTTGCGGCAGGAAATAAATTTGATCTGACTTCTTCCTCCATGATTTTATTTATTTTACTTACTGCCAAATCTCGTGAAATAAATATCTGTGTCGCTAATTGAGCTATTTGCTTTTCTATATTGTCTAGCCATTTATCTTCTAAAATATCTAATCGTGCCAAAACCTTATTTCTTTGCATAATCAATCGCTCATAACTTTTTACATTTTCTGAATGTTCTATTTCTAAAAGATTTATTAATTTATCAAAAAATTTACGTCTATCACTTCTTTGCCCTATGAATAGACCATCCATTTGAGGTGTTAACCAGATTATACCAAGATAATTTGTAAATATTTTTGGGCTTTTGTATGAAGTTCCCTCAACTCTGCACTGCCTCGTTTTCCCATTTATGAGATCAGGTTTGTTAATTCCCGTACCAAGTTTTAAATTTCCCAGTTCACTATGAACCTCCATGAAGACCGACCACCCCCCGCTTCCATTTGTATTTGATTGATCAGCTAAATTTGATCCCCTTAAACCTTTGCTTGCTGTAAACATTGATATAGCCTCTAGAACATTTGTCTTACCAGATCCATTTGAACCCGTTAATAGGATAAAGTCTTTATCAGAAGTTATAGATGAATAGCTGTGGTTCCTAAAATCAGTTAAATTAAGTTTACTGATTTTTGTTAATTTTTTTGTGCTTTTATCATAAACCATAAAATGTTCATTTCTGATTATTCAAATTACACATGACTTATTTTTCTGATTTACTAACCCCAACTCTTGCTGGTCTTAAAATACGGTCATTAATACGATAACCTGGTTCAACTAAATGAACGATAATACCGCTCTCGTTTTCTGAGTCAGGGACTTCAAACATTGCCTCATGCATAGTAGGATCAAATTTTTCCCCAGAAGGGTCGAATCTTTCAATTCCATTTCTAGAAAAAATTTGTGTCAAAGAGCGTAACGTTAGTTCTACTCCATCATAAAGAGTTTTAGTTGCGTCATTTTTTTCAAAATCTATACCTTTTACGCTTTCTATTGCTCTTTCAAGGTCATCAGCAACAGTTATTATATCCCTGGCAAATTTTGTTGTTGAATATTTAATGGCATCTTCTCTTTCCTTTAGGCTTCTCTTTCT
>JBMYRO010000014.1:0-34718 GCA_049602435.1 Hyphomicrobiales bacterium | reverse complement strand
TTTTTTTATGCTTACAGAAAAATAAACACCAGGTTTAATGCAAGAACTAAAGTTGAAAATATTATAAAGAACACAATGATTGTAGCTTCATTAGTTGCAATTTTAACGACAATAGGCATCGTATTATCTCTAATAATCGAGACAATCGAATTTTTTAAAATTATTAAAGTTTCAGACTTTTTATTTGGACTACAATGGAGCCCTCAAATTGCCCTGCGTGAAGATCAAGTTGCCAATGAGGGTCTTTTTGGCGCTATTCCACTATTCCTTGGCACTATACTCATTACACTAATTGCAATGTGTGTAGCTGTTCCTATTGGCTTATTATCTGCAATATATTTATCAGAATATTCTAACCCAAGAATTAGGGCTATAGCGAAACCTATGCTTGAAATTTTAGCAGGAATTCCAACTGTTGTTTATGGATTTTTTGCAGCCTTAACTGTAGCACCATTTCTCAGGGATAATGGAGCAACATTGGGACTTAGTTTATCTTCTGAATCAGCATTAGCAGCTGGTATTGTAATGGGGATCATGATAATACCGTTAATCTCATCTCTATCTGATGACGTTATAAATGCTGTTCCACAGAGTCTTCGTGAGGGGTCAGCAGCGCTTGGATCAACTCAGTCTGAGACTGTAAAGAAAGTGATACTTCCCGCTGCATTGCCTGGTATTGTGAGTGCTATATTATTGGCATTATCGCGTGCTATTGGTGAAACTATGATTGTAGTTATGGCGGCTGGTGTCGCCGCTAATCTTACGATTAACCCTTTTGAGTCTGTTACAGCAGTAACAGTTCAAATTGTTGTTTTACTAGTTGGAGACCAAGAATTTGATAGCGCAAAGACACTCGCCGCTTTCGCTCTAGGATTTACTCTATTTATTATCACACTTTTATTGAATATTTTATCAATCTATATAGTTAGAAAATACAGAGAACAATATGACTAATTTAAATACATCAAATAGGCTGAAAAATAGATATAAAGCTGAAAAAAGATTTAAAATTTATAGTATGTCTGCACTTATTATTGGGATATTGATACTCATAACTCTACTTTCTTCTATTACAATTAGTGCCATACCTGCATTTACACAAACTAGCATCGGGCTAGATGTACAAATGAATGATGATGATATACAACAATTCCAAGATGATCCTAATGAAGTATCCTGGAGATCCATCCAAAAGTCTTCCTTATATGAACTTTTCCCGAATGTTGAAAGCAGATCGCAAAAAAAAGAATTGAATAAAATATTGTCTACTGCTGCGTATATAAAAATGAAAGATTTTTATATAAAAAACCCAAGCCTAATCGATAAAAAAAATAGAATATATGTTACAGCATCAGATGATGTGGATTTAGTTCTCAAAAAAATTATAGATGTAACGTTACCGGAAAATATGAGAACAGTATCAGACGACCAATTGAAATATATTAGCTTTCTGACCGAAGATAATAGAATTAAGAAACAAATATCATGGAAACTTTTTCAAAACAGTGATAGCCGCGAACCAGAACTTGCAGGTCTTAAAGGAGGTATTGTTGGAACCTTACTAACAATGTTTGTAACGCTGATAATAAGCTTTCCAATTGGTGTACTAGCTGCAATTTATTTAGAAGAGATTGCTCCCAAAAATCGGATTACGGATATAATTGAGGTGAATATAAATAACCTAGCTGCAGTGCCATCAATTGTATATGGGCTTCTAGGTTTAGCAGTTTTCTTAAATTATTTAAATATGCCTAGGTCAGCACCTTTAGTTGGAGGTATTGTACTAGCACTTATGACCTTACCTGTGATAATTATAGCCACAAGAGCAGCTTTGGCATCCATACCACCGTCAATAAGAGAAGCAGCCTATGGTATTGGTGCGTCACAAATGCAGGTAATTATTCATCATGTAGTCCCACTGGCTCTTCCGGGGATATTGACGGGTACAATTATTGGAATAGCAAGGGCTGCAGGAGAAACTGCTCCATTACTTATGATAGGAATGATGGCATTTATTGTGGATGTGCCATCAAAAATTACAGATAAAGCTACAGTGCTGCCTGCCCAAATTTACATGTGGGCTAATAATCCAGAGAGATCTTTTGAGTACCTTACTAGTGCAGCTATATTGATATTGCTACTCATTTTGATAATAATGAATTTATTAGCTATACTGCTTAGAAGAAAATATGAAAGACGTTGGTAAGTTGATGAAAAAGAAAAATAAGATAGTTACAAATAATATATCCGTTGATTATGGAGACAAGAGAGCTCTACACGGAATTGATTTAAAAATTGAAGAAAAAGAGGTTACTGCTCTTATTGGCCCATCAGGGTGTGGAAAATCAACTTTCATTAGATGTTTAAACAGGATGAATGACCTAATTCCAGGATGTAAGGTTGAAGGCTCAATTCTTATTGATGGTACCGATATCAATTTACCAGATACGGACATTGTTGAATTGAGAGCACGAATTGGAATGGTGTTTCAAAAACCCAACCCTTTCCCTAAATCAATTTATGATAATGTTGCTTATGGACCAAGAATCCATGGGTTGGCTGACTCAAAAAATGAATTAGATAACATAGTACATAAAAGTCTTAAAAGAGCAGGATTGTGGGATGAAGTTCACGAAAGACTTGATGCTTCTGGACTATCATTGTCAGGCGGTCAACAGCAAAGGCTCTGCATAGCTCGAGCAATTGCGGTAAATCCTGACGTACTCTTGATGGATGAACCATGCTCTGCCCTAGATCCAATTGCAACTGCGGTAATTGAAGAACTTATTAATGAATTAAAAGAACGTTATACCATTGTCATAGTAACACACTCAATGCAACAAGCTGCAAGACTCTCTGAGAAAACTGCATATTTTCATTTGGGGAAGATGATAGAATACGACGATACGTCCAATATATTTACAAATCCGAAACATGAAATGACTGAGGCTTACATTTCAGGTAGAATAGGTTAGGAGAAAAAGATGACAAATCACATTAATTCAGCATTTGATGAAGGTTTAAAAGATGTGAATAAGCAGATAGCAAAACTGGGTGCTCTAGCAGAAACACAATTGGATAATTCACTCAATGCACTAAAAGATAAAAACATTAAAAAATTTGAATCAATAATCGAGCGCGATAAGAAACTTGATCAAATAACAGCGGAGATAAGTTCATCTGTTTTTGAGTTATTGGCCCTCTGGTCACCAATTGCTTATGATCTAAGAAGCTTGCTTGTTGCAGATAGAATTGGTGCAATCCTCGAAAGGATTGGTGATTATTCAAAAAATATAGCAAGGCGAAGTCAAGTAATTGTTACAGAAGAAGAATTTGATAGGTTGCCTGTAAATATTATTGGCCTGGGCACACACGTCCAAGGATTACTGCATCAGGTTTTAGATGCTTACATGGAACTAGATGTAGAAAAAGCTATGAAAATATGGGAGTCAGATGTAGAAACAGATCGTCTATATTTGAGTATTTTTAAAGAAACCTTGCAAGTTATGACTGAGGACTCAGATAACATTAAAATGATGACACATCTAATTTTTATGTCCAAAAATCTAGAGAGAATTGGCGATTATACAACTTCAATTGCAAAGCAGACATATTTCTTAATAGAAGGAAAAGTCCCTGAAACAAAACGCCCAAAGGCGATGACTACATTCTGAGGATAAAATGCTTGCTGTTATTGCAGATGATGAAGTCAATCAGATCGAACTGATTAAGTTTCACTTAGAAAAAAATAATTTTAAAGTATTAGCAGCTAATAACGGTGATGATGCTTTTGATTTAATTATTGATAACAACCCTGATATTGCAATATTAGATTGGATGATGCCAAATTCATCCGGTATCTCCGTCTGTAGAAAAATTAGAGCATCAAAAGAATTCTCTGAACTTCCAATCATTATACTAAGCGCCCGCGGTGAAGACATTGATACATCTCATGGCTTAACTTCTGGGGCAGATGATTATATCACGAAACCATTTTCTCCAATTGAATTAATTGCCAGAATAAACTCACTGCTTAGAAGAGTAAAATCAACAAATAAATCAAATACGATTGAATACGCAGATCTTCTGATAGACCAAAACAAAAAAACTCTACAAGCAGCTGATAAAAATATAAAAATTGGTAAAACTGAATATAGTATTCTGACTTTATTGATGAGTCGTCCTGAGAATGTATTTTCTAGAGAACAAATTATAAATCACGTTTGGAATAATAATTTAGAGGTAGATGATCGTACTGTAGATGTTCATATGAGTAGACTTAGGAAAGTTTTGAAAGACAACTATTCTGGAAAATGTAAAATAGAAACCGTACACGGTTTTGGATATTGTATTAAAAAGTCTTAATTAGGGATATCCAAAGACTCAATTGGAGTTATTTCAACTGATTCACCGCACCCACATGCAGATGTTTCATTTGGATTATTAAATTTAAAACCGGAACTAAACTTATCCTCCACATAATCCATTTCAGTTCCAAGTAAGTAAAGTATTGCTTTTGGGTCAATGACAATTGTAATGTCATCCTGATTTACAATTTCATCGCCAGCAAGAGTTTCCGAAACATATTCCATGGAGTAATGAAGACCAGCACAACCTCCCTTTTCTATTCCAACACGTAGCATAGTTCCATGCTCTGTTGAATTGGCTATGAGAGATTTAACTCTTTCAACTGCAGCTGGTGTTAATGTTATAATATTGCCTTTCATGCTATCTACCTTGATTAAAGCATATTAAGAGCAACTTGTGCTTCTTCTGACATCATTGATATATCCCATGGGGGATCAAAAACAAGTCTTACTGCTGCAGAGCTGATACCACCTACTGATAAAACAGCGTCCTCTACCCATTTAGGCATATCACCTGCAACTGGACACCCAGGAGCTGTTAGTGTCATTTCAACGTCTACGTGAAAATTCTCATCTATATCAACTTTATAGATCAAACCAAGCTCATATATATCAACTGGAATTTCCGGGTCGTAAACTGTCTTGAGCGCAGTAACAATTTTATCTGTCAAATCAGATATGGTTTCTTCATCTAATGTTAATTTCTCTTCCATTACCTTAACGCCCTATGTGAAGAATTTTCTACAATATAACAAAGACTCATACAAATTATCAATATCTTTCTCATTATTGTACATTCCTATGGAAGCCCTGCATGTAGATGTGACTTTAAATGTTTGTAATAATGGTTCAGCACAGTGTGTTCCTGCACGTATAGCAATACCTTTTCTATCAATTATTGTGCTTACATCATGAGGATGCGCCCCGTCCATCATGAAAGAAAAAATACCACTACTTTTAACTGGGTCTATCAAGAAATTTATTCCCTCAACTTGCACTAATTTTTCTTTTGCATAATCTGATATTCTCTTTTCATGCTCATGTATCTCTGTAATACCAATCTTATTAATGTATTTTATTGCATGACCAAGACCAATAGCTTGAACGATTGGTGGTGTTCCTGCCTCAAATTTCTGAGGGGCATCTGCGTAAGTAACCGTATCTTTAGTCACTTCGGCAATCATTTCTCCCCCACCTTGATATGGAGTCATTTTATCAAGTTGTTCTTTTTTAGCATAAAGAACCCCTATACCTGATGGTCCATATAATTTATGTCCAGTGAATACGTAAAAATCAACATCCAAGTCACGTACATCAATAGCGTTATGCACAGCACCCTGAGTTCCATCTGCCATAACTGGTATATCATTTTGATGCGCTATATCTATTATTTCCTTTAGAGGCTGAACCGTGCCCAAAACATTTGACATATGCGTGACAGAAATAATTTTTGTCTTGTTTGTAATAAGTGATTCTAAATGATCAACATCAATACATCCATTCTCATCAATATTAGCCCATTTAATTACAACACCGATTTTCTCTCTCAGAAAATGCCATGGGACGATATTTGAATGATGTTCTAATATTGAGATTATCACTTCATCTCCCTTTTCAAGATTGCTACCAAAAGAAGATGCCACTAAATTAATTGCTTCCGTTGCGTTTTTAGTAAAAATTATTTGATTTTCAGATGGAGAATTTAAAAAATTTGCAACTTCAGTTCTCGCATTCTCAAAATTTTCTGTAGCTTTCATTGATAAATAATGAATTCCTCTATGCACATTTGCATATTCTTCATGATAGACGCGTGCTATTTCCTCGACAACAGTTCTTGGCTTCTGTGAGGACGCAGCATTATCAAGATAAACTGCATACCCATCATTTATTTTTTGATTTAGAAAGGGGAAATCATTTCTAACTTTATTTATATCAAACATTTAAGTTACCTTTTGACACGCGATTAAGCATATTAATCATCACATCTCCAAAAGTTTCTAATATATTTTTATCTTTTATCTCATCTAGCGCATCTGTTAGAAATGCATGAACAAGTAATCTCCTTGCTTCATCTTCAGGGATACCTCGAGATTTTAAATAAAAAAGCGAGTCTTGATTTATTTGACCAGTTGTAGCACCATGTCCACATTGAACATCATCTGCATATATTTCAAGTTCAGGCTTTGCATCATGTTCTGCATGACTTGACAATATCAAAGCGTCGATTGATTGTTTCGCAATTGTTTTTTGTGCTATTTGATCAACAATAATATTGCCTTGAAAAACGCCCTTTGCATTGTCGTTAATAATTGATTTGTATTTCTCTCGACTAACTGTGTTTGGAGCTTTGTGTCGAACTGATAGTAGTGTGTCAATATGACTATTGCCATCTAAAAGATTTACACCAGAAATAGAAATATTACTATTAGAGCCATTGCAGTTAATATCCCTGAATTCTCTGAGTAATTTTGAACCAGATGATATTGTAAAACTATTAAATTCAGTATCACTACCAATATCAGCGTACTGTTGGTTGAAACCAATTGTGATTTGATTGTGTGCCTGATATTTTACGTTATTTACCACACAATGATCTCCGATGGCCCATATGATTGATGATGTATACAAGGCATCAATATCTGCCTTATTTGATATTTTTAATTCAATGATGTTTACCTGGGCATGGTCTTCGATATTGATTATGTGCCTGTAATTAAAAAATCCATTATTATTTCCAACATGAACTATATAAACGTTCTCTGCTTTACCATCATTATTTTTCTTAACATTAATGAGCGCCCCGTCTTCCATGAGCAAAGTATTCAAATTAAATTCCTCATTTCTATTTTCAGAGTGTTTTTGATTATTTATTTTATTTGCCCAATCAGGAATGACGTCATCTTTTAGTGCAGATATTTCTATATTTCTTTTTTCATATATCAAAGATAATTGTTCCTGCATCCTACCGTCCATGAAAACAAGAACTGTATCATTTGTATCTTTAAGTTTTCTCATGATATCAAAATTATTGATAAAATTATTAACATTTAGGGGCACTGAATGATCATGAGAGCGTAGAGGAATGTTTTTTAGTTTTTGTGAAATGTTGGTATATTTCCAATTTTCATTACTTACATGCGGTAGCCCATGCCTTTTGAATAGCTCATAGGCACCTAACTTTGCTTTGTAAAAGCAATGCTTTTTATCCTGTGTTGCAATATTCTCTTTGCAGTAGGATAACAATTGCTCTTCTGCACTGATCTGTATATGTGTTGTGCTCATTGACCTATTTGATATAGTTATTATAACCCGTTTTCTCTAAATCGAGAGCCAAACTACTATCCCCTGTCTCGATAATCTTACCTTTGTACATAATATGCACATAATCTGGCTTGATATAATCCAATAGCCTTTGATAATGAGTTATTACAATAAACGACCGACTCTCACTTCTAAGTTTATTTACGCCTTCAGCTACTAATCTTAAAGCGTCTATATCTAAACCTGAGTCGGTTTCATCTAGAATACAAATCTTTGGATCTAAAAGAGCCATTTGAAGAATTTCATTACGTTTTTTTTCTCCACCTGAAAAACCGACATTTAACGGTCTTCTGATCATATCATCATCAATATTTAGTTCTGCAGCTTTTTCCTTGACTAGCTTCATGAACGCAGGAGTTGATAAAACCTCTTTACCATTCGCCTTATAGTGAGCTTCAAGTGAGCTCTTTAAAAAGGTCATTGTTGTGACACCCGGTATTTCTATTGGGTATTGAAAAGCTAAAAATAAACCACGTGTTGATCTTTCATCAGGATCAAGATCAAGTAGATTTTCATCATTTAGCAATACTTCTCCATTAAGAACTGTATAATCTTCTTTTCCAGCACAAACGTGAGCAAGAGTGGATTTGCCTGAACCATTTGGACCCATAATTGCATGCACTTCACCGGGGCCTACATCAATGCTAAAATTTTTTAAAATCTCTTTATCTTCAACAGAAACTGTTAAATTTGATACGTTAAACATATATTTCTCCGTTATTATCCGACACTACCTTCTAGAGAGATCCCAACTAACTTTTGGGCTTCTACAGCAAACTCCATCGGTAGTTCTTGAAGAACCTCTTTACAAAAACCATTAACTATCAATGCAATTGCATCTTCAACATTGATCCCTCGCTGACCGCAGTAGAATATTTGATCGTCAGATATTTTTGATGTTGTTGCTTCGTGTTCAAAAATTGAAGTAGAATTTTTAGTTTCTATATAAGGAACTGTATGCGCTGAGCAGTTATTCCCTATTAGCAATGAGTCACACTGTGTAAAATTTCTGGCATTTTCTGCTTTACGATGAGACGACACCAAACCACGATAAGCATTGGACGAATGTCCTGCAGATATCCCTTTTGAGATTATTTTGCTTGTTGTATTCTTTCCGAGATGAATCATTTTTGTGCCTGAGTCAATTTGTTGGTATGAATTTGATATAGCAATTGAATAAAATTCTCCAACAGAATTATCGCCCCTTAATATGCATGATGGGTACTTCCATGTTACCGCAGAACCGGTTTCTACCTGAGTCCACGAAATTTTTGAATTTTTACCTCTACAATCCCCCCTTTTTGTCACAAAGTTATAGATTCCACCAACACCATTTTCATCACCAGGATACCAATTTTGAACTGTAGAGTACTTAATTTCAGCGTTTTCAAGGGCAATTAACTCAACAACTGCAGCATGCAATTGATTTTCATCCCTTTGAGGTGCTGTACAGCCCTCTAGGTAGCTTACATAAGACCCTTTATCTGCAATTATTAGTGTTCTTTCAAATTGCCCTGTGTTTTGATCATTAATTCTGAAATATGTTGATAGTTCCATCGGGCAGCGTGTATCTGGCGGAATATAAACAAATGATCCATCTGTAAAAACAGCAGAATTTAGAGCAGAATAATAATTGTCCGACTTTGGCACAACGGAACTTAAATATTTTTTGACCAAATCAGGATGGTTTTGAATTGCTTCTGATATTGAACAAAAAATTATTCCCTCTTCCGCAAGTTTTTCTTTGAATGTTGTTACTACAGAAACAGAGTCAAATACAGCGTCGACCGCAATATTCTTTTTAACACCCGCCAACATTTCTTGTTCTTTTAGAGGTATTCCCAGCTTTTCATAGGTTTTAAGTAACTCTGGATCAACCTCATCGAGAGATTTTGGACCTTCAACATTTTTAGGTGCTGAATAAAAGTACATATTTTCATAATTGATTTTGGGATAGTTTACTTTTGCCCATTCGGGTTCTGCCATAGTATTGAATCTTTGAAATGCATCTAATCGCCATTCCAACATCCAATCTGGTTCATTTTTTTTCTTTGATATAAAACGTATTGTGTCTTCAGATAAACCAATAGGTGATTTTTCAACATCCATATCGGTAGACCAACCAAACTTGTATTTGTCTACACTAATTTCATCAACTTGTTTTACTGTTTCTTTAACTGCTGGCATCGTATGTTTATAACGTTATCATCTATATTATTGGTTTATTTATAATATAATAATTTAGAACTTAAAATTCATCCCCTGAAGCAAATTATTTAAGACCTTAATAAAGTAATCTACTTGATCTAAAGTATTATTCCAACCGAAACTAACTCTTATTGCTCCATTTACGTGATTTGTATCATATTTTAGAGATTTTAACACATGAGACCCACCAATTTTACCTGATGAACACGCTGCACCGGCACTTACTGCAATATTATTCATATCCATGCCAATTATCAAATTCTCAGATTTCAAACCAGGGAATATAAGTGTTGTAATTGAATTTTCCTTATGACTATTTATTGCGGGTATGATGATTTCTTTTGAAATACCTTTTATACCTCCAATAAGCCGTTCGTGTAAAAGTGCAACGCATTCTGACTCATGTGCTGATGATCCAATACAAGCTTCCATAGCTGTTCCAAATGCAATAATACCTGTAACATTTTCAGTACCAGCTCGCCTACCAAACTCCTGCTCACCTCCATATAAATCTTTATAAACTTTTTTCTGATCTTTTAGATAAGCAAGACCTGTACCTTGCAGACCGCCAATTTTATGAGCAGCAAATGTGGCATAATCGCAAACTCTGATATATTCAGCTATGTTAAGTTTTCCGATGGCTTGTATCATATCTGAAAATAGAAGAGCGCCATGCTTTTCACAAACACTTGCAATATCCAAAATTGGTTGGATTAATCCGGTTTCGTTATTCACCAACATTACGCAGACAAGTGTCTTTCCTGAGAGGCTGGCAAGAGTACTATCGAGGAATAAAAGATCAATTTTGCCATGTTTATCCATTTTGCATGAAATTCTATTGATTGATTTAGAAGAAATTGTATCCAAAACCGCACTATGTTCAGTGGGTAAATAGACTATATTTTCAATCTCTTCTGCATAGAGTGCACTATTGATTACGTAGTTACATGACTCTGTCCCACTGGATGTAAAAACAATATTTTCTGAATTGCATTCCAAAAAACCAGATATAACGTCTCTTACGTCATTAATTTTCGCTCGAGTTTTCTGACCTTCAAAATGAACAGATGATGGATTATAAAGATTAAGAGAGTTTTCTGATGAAAAAGCCTCTAAAACTTCTTTCCTGAGCGGCGATGATGCTGCATGGTCAAAGTATATTCTCATTGTTCAGGATCCATTATTGATTACTGACTCATCAAAAATTGAAACCCAATTCCAATAGCAATTCCAAAAATTGTATGCATCATAAGTGCCAACAAACAAACTTTCATCGGTTCAGGAGTTTTGCTTGCTAGTATACCGTTACCGAGAGCTGGTTGAAAGAAGAACCATGGAACAATTACACTGATTATTCCAAAGATTAGTCCATGAAAAAAACCTGGATTAAGTATTTTTATTTCCATCAATAGGAAATATACAACTGCGTATAAAATTGCCACGAAATAATGAAAAACCCAGCCAATAGGCAACTCTGAGTCATAAGACTTTATAGTTGTTATATTTTTTACAAAAACTTGCCGGTTCTTGATTAAGTTTATTAACCATCGACCAACCATTGCCCAATTACTTGGAGGAATACCAGTGAATAATTTAAAAATTCTTTGCCACAAATCAAATACTAGACAAGAAAAGATTCCAACTGCAACAATTTCGAATAAAAATTCCATTAACATCAATCATTATTGTTTTAAGAATAAATATATATAAAATATAAAAAAAAACATCCAATTAAATAAATTTATTTACTATTGTTTAGCATTTATGCTAATTATTCTTGATTGATTGCATTGGGAGGGGTTAATGCCAGAAATCATGTTTAATGGTCCTTCAGGCCGCATTGAAGGTCGCTACCATCACAATGAAGACCCAGAGTCAAAAATTGTATTATTACTGCACCCGCATCCAAAATTTGGCGGCACAATGAATAATCCTATTATTCACAATGCTTACTATACATTTGTAAAAAATAATTTCTCTGTATTAAGGTTTAATTTTAGAGGCGTTGGAAAGAGCCAGGGTGAATATGATGCTGGAATAGGTGAATTGTCTGATGCAGCGTCTGCTCTCGATTGGATACAAGCACTAAATCGTGACTCCACAGGCTGTTGGGTCGTAGGTTTTTCATTTGGTGCATGGATTGCAATGCAATTATTAATGAGAAGACCCGAGATAGAGGCGTTTATTTCAATTGCCCCTCCTGCTAACCTATATGATTTTAATTTTTTAGCTCCATGCCCTTCATCAGGGTTAATCATTAACGGGACTGATGATATTGTTGCACCAAAAGCTGATACACAAAAACTCGTGGACAGATTAAAGAGTCAAAAAGGCATTGAAGTGCATCATGATTTAATCGATGGTGCCAATCATTTTTTTGATAATAAAGTTGATATATTAAACTCAAAAATATCTCAATATATTGAAAAAACCCTACAAGACGCATAACACCCCTCTAAGATGGGTTGTATATCTTGCCTCCACTCATTGGCATATAAACACCAGTTGTTTTTGGAAAGGTTATTGGTAGCCCTCTTATACATCTAATTGCAAGGTATGCAAATGCCTCAGCTTCAACGTACTGGCTATTGAAACCAAATTCTTCCATAATGGAAACACCCACTCCGCTGATTTCTCTAATTTTATCAATTACATATCTATTTTTACTACCACCTCCAGTTAAAATTATTTTGAGTGGCTTAACTTCAAAAGATTCTATAGCATTTGCAATCGCACAAGCTGTTAGATAGGAAAATGATGCTACCTTATCATTTGATCTACCGTGAATATATGTAAGATATTTATGAAAGTAATTCCTATCTAGTGATTTAGGAGGTCGTTTATTAAAAAATTCATCACTAAGTATACTATTGACAAAATCATGATCAATCTTACCAGATGAAGCAATTTTACCCTTATCATCAAACTGAATGTTATAATATTCTTTAGAAAGATCATCAATTATGCAATTGCCTGGACCACAGTCAAATGCTTCAATATTCTCCCCGTTAAGGTATGTGATATTTGAAATCCCACCAATATTTACAATAGCTATTGGACCTCCCTCATCCATTGCAATTTTAGCCTTATGATATATTGGCGTTAGCGGTGCACCTTCGCCACCATTTAAGATATCACCCATCCTAAAATCAAATACGACTGGAACTTTGAGACGATCACTAAGATATTGCGGGTTTCCTAATTGAAATGTTACTGTATCCTTAGGGCTATGAAAAATAGTTTGACCGTGATAGCCGATTAAATCTGGATTAATTTTCATTTGATTAGCAATATCTTTAATTTTGTTAACTGCAGATAAATTCAATTCTGATAATTCATTGCTTACACTAATAAATTTATTTCGATCAAATTCCTTATGTGTAAAACTAATTGTTAAATCTCTAACTTTCTCTAGAAGAGTTTTGGGATAAGGGATTGAAACACTAGAAATAATATCCTGAACAACAATTCCATCACTTAATATTAACGATGCATCAACACCATCCATCGATGTTCCACTCATTAATCCAATTGAATAATAGGAATTTGGTAATATTTTGTGTATCATTTAGTTCTCAAATAATTTACAAAATGTAATTAATATTATTTTAACAGCTTTCAATTTATCTAAGACTATGAAAGAAACAAATAAAAAACATAAATTTCACTCAGAATTATTGCAAATACTTATAGAGAGAGGATTTATCCATCAAACCTCTAATGAAGATGGATTGGATGAATATTTCAAGTCCAACAAAACAATTGGATATATAGGATTTGATCTAACCGCAAAAAGCCTGCATGTTGGATCACTTCTTCAAATAATGCTTCTTAAATGGCTTCAGGATTATGGTCATAAACCGATATTATTACTTGGAGGTGGAACAACACTTATAGGAGACCCTTCTGGAAAAGATGAGACAAGAAAGATCTTGTTAGAAGAAAATATTAACGAAAATGAGAATGGAATAAAAAGGGTCTTTAGTAAGTTTCTGGATCTAGACAAAAAGAAACTTATAATTGAGAATAATAAGAATTGGCTGAAAGATCTAAATTATATTTCTTTTCTCAGAGAGTATGGAAAACATTTCACAATAAATAGAATGCTTACATTTGACTCTGTTAAAATCAGACTTGAAAGAGAGCAGCCTCTGACTTTTCTTGAATTTAATTATATGCTTCTTCAAGCGTATGATTTTCTTGAACTATACAAAAGACATGATTGCAAACTTCAACTCGGAGGGTCCGATCAATGGGGCAATATAGTTAATGGCATTGAATTAGTCAGAAGAGTAACAGGAGCTGAAACTTATGCAATAACCACACCATTAATAACAACAGCTTCTGGAACAAAAATGGGAAAAACTGCCGATGGTGCCATATGGCTTGATGAAGAATTAACCAGCCCTTATGATTTTTGGCAATTTTGGAGAAACACAGATGATAGAGACGTTATCAAGTTTCTAAAATTATTCACAACATTACCAATAAGTGAAATTGATAAATTGGCCGTACTGGAGGGATCTGAAATAAATGAAGCAAAAAAAATTCTTGCTAATGAAATTACAAGAATGACACATGGCTCTGAGATCTCTGCAAAGATCTATCAATCTGCTCTAGAAACTTTTGAAGGTAAAATAATATCTCAAAACCTACCAAAATACCTGATAACACTAAGTCAGGATAGCAGTATTGGGCTTCTTAACCTATTAGTTACTATCGGATTTGCAAAGTCCAATAGCGAAGCTCGAAAGGCCATAGCAAACGGCGCAATTAAGATAAACGATGTATCCGTAAGTGACCCAAATATTGAATTAAAAAGAGAAGATCTCGAAGGCACTAAAATAGCATTTGGTAAGAAAAGAAATTTAATTATTGAAGTCTCAAATTAGTTATAATCAAACGCATCTCTTAAAATACCTGGAGCAAACATACCTGTGGTATTTAACCTTAATAATGTTGGCTCACCTCTTGACTCTCTTACAATCTGGAATGGTAATGAAAACACACAATTATCATCACCACCTGTTAGCACAGGACCAAATATTGGTATTGTTCCAAATGATGCATTTAACTCATACTCTGGGCAATAAGTTCCTGGTAATTTTAAACTGCCTGTCTCATTATTTAATTGTCCACTTAGTTCAAATTTGACATTATCACCAAATAATTCTGCCCTATCAATAACTAAATTCTCATCTATGATTCTATATCTTGCTCTGGAGTCCAGCTGGGTTCTATTAATATCCACCAGATCGCTTGGGCTTGATTGTGCAAATAATCGTGCTAAATACTTATCATTATAAATATCAATATCTTCTATAAATATTTCCCCGGTCATATTATTAATATTTGGACCAGTAGACCTTATTTGCAAGTTACCATTAAAGCCATTTTGATATAGACCCAAGAACCCTAAAAATGCGCCTGCATCACTTGTGTTCACACCTAAATCAGCTGGTAAGCCTTCTTCTTCTAAATTATACTTAATCTCTATTCTCTTATTCGTATTTTCGTTGAAGAAACCATCCATCTGCATCCTATACAACTTTTTATTTTGAATAATAATTTCACCAGATAAAAGTGAAATGTCCCTATTGTTCGCTGAAACTTTATCGATATTTTGTACTAAGATCCGCATATCTGGTAAATTTTTAAGATTACTACGGTTGTCTCCATCAGTTGAAAATAAATTTCTTCTAATAAAATTACTCACTTCTGCTTCTTTTGCTATAACATCTGCAATTAATACATTATTCTCAATGTATCCTAAGATTTGTGCGTTTGAAATTTCACTTGATGACAAATTTAATACCTCAAAGTTTACAAAATCCCATTCATTTGTAACTTCATTAAATTTTCTTCTTAATAGAAGTTCAAATACAAAATCTTGGGCATCATATTCAATTTTATACTTTGCCTCTCCATCATTCGTGGGTCTATCGACAGTTAGTGTAGCTTGGGCCCTTTCATTAGTTAATTTTCCTGATTCCAAAATAGGATATTTGATACTTACATCTGTTAAATCACTCTTCATTGTAACTTTTTCAAATGAATTTAGATCAAAGCTTCCAATGTCTGCTAATGGCAGATTTATTCGAATTTCTGTAGGAATTCTTCCTAGCCCAGAAATATAATTTACCAAAACGGGCTGCAATATACTTAACTCTGTTGGGCTAGGCTGAGCTTTAACAACAACCTCTAATTTTGGATCCAATCGACTAAAGTCGGCCAAGATATCAAACGTCGATTGAATTCCACTAAAATTAAATTCACCTGAAGATGATATTTTTTTATCCTGAACATTAAATGTTGCAAGGGGAGACATAAACACGCTTTCATCATTAAGTCTAAATGAAAAACTCTCAACATTTAGATCAGCTTCTTTAATTGATTCAAGTGTAAATCCGAGGCTTGTATCAATTAAGACAGAAGCATTTATTGAGGCATTACCTGATATTCTATCTTGTAAGTCAATCAAGCTGTTTTCGTTTAATCCAATTTCATGAAAGTATTCAATACAATCTTGAATGCTACAATCTGCCTGTATCTCAAAGTCAGCTGTATATTGATTATCAACATTGAAGATCTTTCCTGAGGAATTACGAATTTTAACTTTTGATGAATTTTCAAGTAATATATTTCCATCATCTAGCTGGACAGAGATTTCTTTGTCATTCAGAATCAGATTACCTTTTGCATTTTGAATATTCGGATAATTTTTGTAGTAACTAAAATCTGCTTGAGAAAAATCAATATCAATTTCAAGCTGATCATTTGAATTACCATTTTTTTGAGACTTACGAGTTGCATTTAATTTAATTATTTGTGCGTCATTAACATTTTCAGCAAACCACTTAGAAGCATTATTTGCAGAAAATAAGTTTAATATTTTATTGAGATTAGATGCATCAGTATTGCTTATTTCTAATGAATATTCATTAGAGTCGTTCTTTATGTCATTAGTTAATTTCAAATCCCCAATGGATAGCAGTCCCGTAATTTCATTAAAACTAAAATTATCATTCTCTATGCCATAACTCATATTTATGGTTGATTTGTCTAATATAACTTCATCTCTTTTTTGCAAATTAAAATCCAACAAAGTTATTTCAAAGCTACCAACGCTTCCGGATTGCATGAAATTAACGTCAGCTTTACCGCTTCCTACAATTTTGAAATCATCATGATAAACTCTCATTTCATTAATAGTGATTTCATCCGTTGCACTCTGGAATGAAAGACTGAAATATGCATCATTCAAATTGTTTATTTGAGATTTAGAATACGGCAATTTAAAATTAACTACACCCTCACCCACATTTAAATCTAGATTTGATTTTATAACTCTTCCAAGTTTATTAAATGATAAATTAAAGCGACCGGATAAATGCCCATCAAATAAATCAACATCATATTTATGATTTATATTTTCAGATATTTTTTTTAAATTTATATTTTTAAATGTAATGTCCAAGTCAGTAGCATCACTTGAAATCAATGATGACGCATAAATAGACAATTCTAATTGATCATCACTTCCATTTGATGGGGTAACAGATGTTTTCAATTCCACTTTTTCTTCATTTGTTATTATTTCAACTAGAGGATAGTTAAATTTATAATTTTGGTTTGAATAATTTAAATTAAAAGTCGCATTTCTAAGTAAAACCATACTAATCGGGGAGTTGGCAAAAATACTTTTGATGTCATTAATTAATTCACTGCTTTTATATAGAGCAGGTTGGTAAAAATGAAACTCCGGTGATAAATCTCCAAGAAACGCAATACTATCTTCAAGCAAGATTTCTTCATTATTGGCATCTATGTTATTATTAATTATTTCATTGTTTGATTGCACATCATTGTCTAATTCAATTGTGAATTCGGGATTTGAAATAACATAATTATTCACCGATTCCGTTGTGTTAAAAAATTCTTTAAGAGGTCCAAATAACTGGGTAAGCCATGAATTTGTTATTTCTATTTCATTCGCATAGAAATACAATTCGTTATTTTCATCTGAAATTTTAACTTCTGATAAAAGTATTAACACACGATCATTTGAATTTTTAAGTTCAATTTTATCGTATTGGTAATTGATGTTATCATTAGGTGTTATCATATACTGAGATATAAAATTCTCTGTGAAACTTATATCGATATTTTTACTAAGTAATTCATTGTTCAACCAAGCCCTCAGAGAGAACAATGAAGCAAAAATGAGAATTGATATTATTAATAATGAGTATAATAAATATTTTGAAAGGGATAGTATTCTCATAGGATATTTTATTGCCCATCAGGTATTATTTAAATGCCAGATATTGTAATTTCATAATAGAGTAATAATATTATTATATACATCTAAATGTTAAGTAATTTTACTTTATTACCAATTATTAGGAGGTCCTTATGATAAAAGAAGGTGACAAGGCTATTGACTTTAATATGCCAATTGACGAAAGATCTAATATAACACTGGAAACATACGCTGGAAAAAATATTGTCCTTTATTTTTATCCTAAAGATGATACGCCTGGTTGTACAAAAGAAGCCATTGATTTCACTGCCCACTTGGAAGAATTCACTAAAAACGATACCGTAATTATCGGAGTTTCTGCAGACTCTATCAAACAACATAAAAAATTTTCAGAAAAGCATGGTTTGAATGTTATCCTCGCATCTGATGAGGACAAGAAAACTTGTGAAGATTATGGCGTCTGGGTTGAAAAAAGTATGTACGGAAAAAAGTATATGGGTATAAACAGGGCAACATTTCTAATTGATAAAGATAGGATAGTTCAAAAGATTTGGGATAAAGTAAGTGTTCCAGGACATGTTGAAGACGTTCTTGAAAATGTAAAAAAACTTTAGATATATTTTTCTATAAGTCATTTGAGAGTGCAGATTCAAGAAACTGATCTATCTCACCATCTAGAACAGCATCAGGGTTTGTGCTTTCCAACTTTGTCCTTATATCTTTGACTTGCCTGTAAGGATGCAAAACATAAGATCTAATCTGATGACCCCAACCGATATCAGTTTTTTCTGAGTTTGCCAAATTAGCAGCTTTTTCACGTTCTTCTTGCTCTTTCTCATATAATTTTGCTCTTAGCATGTTCCAGGCAGTTTCCTTATTCCTGTGTTGTGATCTTTCATTTTGACATTGCACAACAATTCCAGTGGATATGTGAGTAATTCTTACAGCACTATCAGTAGTATTTACGTGCTGCCCCCCTGCTCCACTCGCCCTATAAGTATCTATTCTAACATCTGACTCAGACACTTGAATATCTATCTTATCATCAATTACTGGGTAAACATCCACAGATGCAAAACTCGTATGTCTTCGCGAATTAGAGTCGAAAGGAGAAATTCTAACGAGTCTGTGAACTCCAAGTTCTTTTTTTAGCCAACCATATGCAAACGATCCTGTTATCAAAACTACTGCACTTTTTATTCCGGCTTCATCTCCATCATGTATACTAATTATTTCTGATTTAAATTTTCTTTTTTCAGACCAACGTATATACATTCTCAACAACATACTTGCCCAATCCTGACTTTCCGTTCCACCAGCACCAGAATGGATTTCCAAGTACGTATTATTAATATCCACCTCCCCAGAGAGTAAGGTCTCAAGGTATTTGGAATTAACTCTTCTTTGCAAATTAATTAGATCATTATGTAAATCTTGTAGTAATTTTTCATCATTATCCCACGAGGCTAATTCAATTAACTCAGCTATTTCTTTGAATTCTATTTTGAGAACATTGTAATCATTTAATGAATTTTCAAGGGTTTGTCTTTCCTGCATAATTTTCCTTGCAGAATCTTGATCATTCCAAAAATCTTTGCCTTCAATTTGTATGTCTAATGTATTAATTTTATCCGTAACAGTATCTAATTCAAAGACCCCTCCATGTCATTTGCAATTTATTATCAATATCTTGCATAATACTTTTTACTTCAGCATCCATTCAACACCTCAATAATTAATTAATTTCCCAATATAGAGAATCACCTAAATTAAATCTATTACCAGTTATACTATTTGCTTGGAAAAAATAAAGTCCATTTGGAATAGATCGTAACTGAAATTCTTGATTGCTCAACTCATCCATCAATTCTGTTAGCATATCCAAAATATAGAGATTGTCTAAGGCAATATCACTTTCTTCGGAGATTATTGCAGTTAACAGATAATCATTGGAGAAAATAACAAAGAGTAGTCTATCTTTTAACTGATGCACATTAGAACATAAATTGAATTTAAACATAGAGTCATCAAAAACAGTAATAAGATCTTTTCCACATAGTAGGCTTTTCATTTTAATAGACTGGATTTCATTTAATATTCTATCATTCATTTCTTGGGCACTATGAACTTGCTTCCCAAATTTATCATCAATTGAGTCAACTAATCCCATTTGGTTATTAATTCCATTATTTATTATTGGATAGTAGAAAGAGGTTAATTCATCAAGATTAAGAAATCTTTCATTTTCAAACTTTTCAGAAATTATATATTTAAGCCCAACTTTATCCAGGTACTCTTTAATAAATGGATTATCTATTGAAGATAAACTCTCAGGAATTAAATACTCATCTGCCTCATACAAATTTCGTAATGTTAGCAACTCCCTTTTCGAACTTATATCGTTTGGAATTGATAGTATTTTATCGTTTAATTCTAGTCCACTTTCAAGAGCGGTTAGAAAATATAGTGGTTTTATAATTGATGATTTTTTATCAAAGCTGACACTAAGATCTTCCCCTTGCGAGTATTCAACTAATTTTCTCCCAGAAACTAATGCAGTGATTTGTAGGTCAATATTAATTAATCTATTGGAATTTATTGTATTTAATTTTTCGATCTGACCATTAATTTTATTTGTAAGCACTTCATTTATAGTCATATTGACAATTAAACCATCATCGAACATATTCTTAACTTTATCTATATTAGATAATTCATTGATAGTCTTATTTAGTGTTTTTTTATTAAGTTTTTTTACCACTTGATAATCTTTCTCAGGGACAAATTGAATTGGGTAAGTCTTTAACACATTGGTAACAGCACCTGTTAGATAACCGTTTGATGACATCCTATCAAGAACCCAATCTCGTCTCTCTTTAATGGATTCATAATTACTTTCAGGGTCATATCTACTTGGAGCTTTTGGCAATGCTGCAAGAAATGCGTATTCTTCAATTGTTAAATCTAATAATCTTTTGTTAAAATACTTTTCAGAAGCGGCCACAATACCATACGCCCCCCTACCGAGATAAATTTCATTAAGATACATCTCGAGTATTTTTTCCTTTGAAATTTTTCTCTCCAGCTTTATCGCAATGATGATTTCTCTTATTTTCCTTGTAAAAGTCTTTTGGCTATCTAAGAACAAATTCTTTACTAACTGTTGCGTAATTGTAGAAGCACCTATCAATCTACTATTGTCATCTGTAAATATGTAATTGTATATGTTCTGAAGAAATGCCCTAGTAATGCTTGATAAATCTATGCCAATATGTTTATAAAAATTTTTATCTTCAGCAGAGATGAATGCATACTTCAAATTATCTGGAATTTTATCATAAGTTATGTAGTATCTGTGCTCGTTATATTCAGAATGAATTATACCACCATCTTCAGATAAAAAAACAGTAGCACTTGGTGACACTGAATCAATTACTGCTTTTTGATCTATATTATCATTCTTAATCGATGCGTAAATTATTACAAAAGATAAAAATATAATAACTAACGATAGTGACAAAATACTAAAAAAAGATGATACAATTCTGAACAACAATTCTGAGCTCCAATTCCATCATTGAAATGATAATTTAGAAATTAGCTTTATCATTTTTTTATATTTATTTTTTAATTTAAATTAAAATTTTTATACTTGCTAAAAGAATTAGATTATATCAATATAAATTTGGGATTTAATATAAAAAATATCAAAAAACAGATTTTATTAATAATGAGATGAATTGAAATAAAAATGAAAAGAAATTCTCAAAATATTAATTCAGCAAATATTATCAGCAAAGTTAATTTATTAGCAGACTTTTACCTAAAGTGCAAAGATATGCATAAAATGATCTGCTCAAGAAAAAGGAATAACAAATGTCAAATAGAATGCTCATCGATGCAAACCATGATGAGGAAACCAGAGTTATTGTTCTCAATAACAGTGGAAAAATACAAGAGTTCGATATTGAAGCCAAAGATAGGCATCAAATTCGTGGAAATATATACCTAGCAAAAGTAACTAGAGTTGAGCCTTCACTGCAGGCAGCTTTTGTTGAATATGGAGGTAATAGACATGGATTTCTAGCATTTAATGAAATCCATCCAGATTATTATCAAATCCCCACCTCAGAAAAAGAAAAGATTATCCAAGAAGAAGTTGAACCAATAACTGAAATAGACACCAATAAAGGAGAAGTCGAAGAAGCTGACTCACATGAAACTAGTGATGGCACTGACTCGAATGATAATGAAGAAATAATTAATGACGAACAACCAGAGAAATTTAGTAAACACAAAAAAAGATACAAAATACAAGAGGTTATCAAAAAGAGACAAATCATTTTAATTCAAGTTACAAAAGAAGAGCGTGGTAATAAGGGAGCAGCACTAACAACTTATATATCTCTTGCTGGCAGATACTGCGTACTGATGCCAAATACAGCAAGGGGTGGAGGAATTTCGAGAAAAATTTCAGATTTAAAAACAAGAAACAAAATTAAAGACTCGATGAGTTCTATTAAAATTCCGGATGGAATGGGTGTGATAATAAGAACTGCTGGTGCTCAAAGAACAAAAACAGAAATTAAAAGGGATTTTGAATACCTTATCAGACTTTGGCAAACTATTAGAAAATTAACACTTAATTCTTCGGCTCCAGCACTTATATATGAAGAAGGAAGTCTTGTGAAAAGATCTATTAGAGATCTGTATAATAAGGAAATTGATGAGATAATTGTATCAGGTGATAATGCTTTCGATGAAGCAAAGAGCTTTATGAAAATGCTTATACCAAGTCATGTAAAATTCATAAAAAAATACAAAGAAGATGTTCCACTCTTTATAAGTTTTTCTGCTGAGTCTGAACTACAAAACATGTACCAAGCAAATGTCAGCTTACCATCAGGAGGTTACCTTGTTATAAACCAAACAGAGGCTCTTGTTGCAATAGATGTAAATTCCGGAAGATCAACTAGAGAGCATAATATAGAAGATACAGCACTTAGAACAAATATTGAAGCATCCGATGAAATTGCAAGACAGCTGAGGCTTAGAGATTTAGCTGGATTGATAGTAATCGATTACATTGATATGGAAGAAAGAAAAAATAACAGATCAGTTGAACGACAATTGAAAGAAGCATTGAAGGTTGATAGGGCAAGGATCCAAGTAGGTCATATTAGTCAATTTGGGCTAATGGAAATGTCGAGGCAAAGAATGAGGTCATCACTCATAGAGTCTTCAATGAGTAAGTGTAATTATTGTAATGGACTTGGTAGAGTAAGTTCAGTTAGTTCACAGTCCGTTCAAATCATCAGAGCTATTGAACAAGATCTTATTGATAATGGAAGAAACAATATATCTCTTCAAACCAACCACTCACTTACAGACTATCTACTCAATAAGAAAAGGAGAGATATCTTTGAAATTGAACAAAAATACAACATTAGTATCACTATTGTTACTGAACAATTAGATGAAGAAAAGATTTATAATATCAATCACCATCCAATTGAAACTGCTCCTATGGCACAATCTACTCCATTAAGCATTGACTCAGTCTATGATGAAAAGAAGCCAGAGGAAGACTCGCAAGATGAAGA
This sequence comes from Hyphomicrobiales bacterium, assembly GCA_049602435.1. Taxonomy (GTDB): domain Bacteria; phylum Pseudomonadota; class Alphaproteobacteria; order Rhizobiales; family TMED25; genus TMED25. The sequence continues at coordinate 10,956 of JBMYRO010000014.1, read as the reverse complement.
AACGACTGACTCAAAAAATAGGAAGCAGATAAAAAATACAAAAAAGCAACAAAATAGGAAAAACACCAAAACAAGAAGTTTATCAAAAAGCAAGTCAGCAACAGAAGATGAGAATGAAGGCACAAAAAAAGAATCGAAAGAAAAACCTAAGGGAACTAGAAAGAAACAACCTGTTAAAAAGGAGGTTGTAGAAAGTAAAACCATTAATTCAGATAAAAAAGAAGATAATGACACAAAAACAAAAACAAAAACCCGAAGAAAATCAACTCAACAAAAAAATAAAACGAAAGAGAATGATAACATCAAAAAAGAAATAATTGATAATCCTAAAACAGGATGGTGGGATGAATAATGCTTCTAGTAAACTATTAGCAAAGTTCAATAAGATCACTCTCATTTCAATTATTTTTTTGATATTTACAACTGTAAATTCTAAATCATTCTCTATTATCAAAGATGCGGAAATAGAAAATCTTTTACATGATTACACACGCGACCTAATAGAAGTAGGATTTAATAATAAAGCTTCAAATATCTATATTGTATCAGATCCTTCCATCAATGCCTTTGTAGTTCCCAATGGAGATATTTATATCAATGTAGGTCTGCTGTACTATGCTGATGCGCCAAATGAGGTAATTTCAATAATTGCACATGAGATCGGCCATGTAATTAACAACCATCATATTACAAGAAGCATTGAATTAGATACTCTAAGAAAAAAACAGTCTATTTCTCAAATATTAGGCATCGGAGTTGGAATAACGGGAATGATGAATGAATCAGATACCTTATCAAATTTAGGCTCCAGTATTTCACTCAGCGGATCTGGTATTGCATTAAGGAATTACTTAAAATATTCGAGGACCCAAGAATATGATGCCGATATGATGGCTATTAAACTAATGGATTCGGTTGGGCAGTCTTCAATTGGTTTAATTTCGATTTTAGAGAAGATTAACAATCAAATGCAGATTGAAAGAACTGATATAAATCCACTTGACATGACACACGCATTCCCAGGAGATAGAATTAACCTTATCAGAGAAAAAGTATATTCACAAAAAAACAGCTCTGTTAGGGACTCAAAGGATCTAATTAGTAGACATAATCTTATGCGAGCAAAAATAATAGGTCATATGAACCTCCCAAATATTTTTGACTCTAACTCTATTTATTTTAAATACCAAAAATCGATTAGATTATATAAAAATGGCAAACTAGATAATGCACTTTTAATTTTAAATGATCTAAATGATGAAATTGAGTCCATATATTTTACTGAATTAATAGCACAAATTTATTTCGAAAAAAAACAATACAATAAATCACTAGAATTTATTAACAAGGCTATAGCCTACAATGATAAAGAAAGCCAATTCTCAATCCTAAAGGCAATGATTTTGTTAGAAATGGAAGGAATGGAGAATATTGAAGAAAGTATTAATATCCTAAATAATCATATATTCGACTCAAACCTAAATCCACAAATTTACTGGTACCTCTCACAGGCTTATTTCAAAATTGAAAATATTGGTATGGCTGATCTGAATATTGCCAAATATTATACTATAACAAACCAAACCGACAGAGCGATAAACTTTGCAGAGAGAGCAAAAAACAATCTAACTATCTATTCCAATGAATGGATTCAGGCTGATGACATATCAAAAACAATGAATTAGTTAAATTATTAATTTAAATTTAATGAATTTCAGTTTAATAAATATATGATGGCTCAAAATAATAAAATAGTAATAATTAATGGGCCCAATTTAAATCTATTGGGTAAAAGAGAACCTGAACATTACGGAAATAAAACTCTCGAAGAAATCAGGTTGGCTTGTCATAATGTCGCTAATGAATATTCAATTGATATAGATTTTTACCAGTCCAATGACGAAAGCGAGATTATTAATTTAATCCAATCAACTGCAGAAGACAATGGAATCATCATAAACGCAGGAGCGTATACCCATACTTCCATAGCAATTCATGATGCATTAAAAACATCCAAATCTCCATCCATAGAAGTTCATCTATCAAATATTCATAAAAGGGAAGAATTTCGGCATAAGTCATATCTATCAAATGTAGTAAATGGGATTATAATAGGGCTATCAGATCATGGTTATGAATTAGCAATTCATGCTATGGCAAAACTAATGAAGGTAAACAAAAAAAATGGCTAAGAAATCACTTGATGAAATCGAAATAATTCGTGAATTGTCAGTTATAATTAACGAAGAAGGGCTACACGAAATTGAAATTGAAAAAGAAGGCACCCGTATTAGAGTTCAAAACCAATCAGGACATACTAATAATTTAGCTCAAGTTCAATCCCAACCAACAATAACACCTATCATCCCGCATACAAATAAAGATATTGAAACTGTTACAACAACTAACAATTCTGAACCATCTTCAAATAAATTTGTAAAATCTCCAATGGTTGGCACTTGTTATTTATCACCTGAACCCGGAAGTAAACCATTTATTCAAGTTGGTAGTAAAATTAATAAGGGTGATCCCATTATAATAATTGAAGCAATGAAAACTTTTAATACGATTCCAAGCACAGAATCTGGAATAGTTAAGAATATCCTTGTCAAGGATGGACAACCAATTGAATTTGGTGAAGATATTATCGAAGTTGAATGAAAAAATATTTTAATAAAGTACTTATTGCAAATCGAGGTGAAATTGCAGTTAGAATTCAGCGAGCGTGCAAAGAACTTGGAATTCAAACTGTTGCCGTTCACTCAACAGCCGACAGCGATGCAATGCATGTAAAATTAGCTGATGAAAGCGTTTGTATTGGACCACCTCAAGCAGCAAATAGTTATCTAAACATACCAGCCATAATCTCAGCTTGTGAAGTTACAGGAGCTGAAGCTGTTCATCCTGGATATGGTTTTTTATCAGAAAACGCTCAATTCGCAGAAATACTTGAAGCTCACAACATAACATTCATCGGCCCAACGTCAGAACATATAAAAATCATGGGTGATAAAATCACTGCAAAAGAAACCGTATCAAATTTAGGAATACCAATTGTCCCAGGATCAAATGGGAAAATTGAAGATCTAGACCATGCAAAAAAAATAGCTGAAAATATTGGGTATCCTATCCTCATCAAGGCATCTTCTGGAGGGGGTGGAAAAGGAATGAAAATAGCCAGGAGTCAAAATGATCTTCAAGAAGCTTTTAACATGGCAAAAATTGAAGCAAAGGCATCCTTTGGAGATGACACCGTCTATATTGAAAAATATCTAGAAGCACCCAGACACATTGAAATACAAATTTTAGGGGACAAGAATGGTAATGCTGTGCATCTCGGTGAGAGAGATTGTTCCTTGCAAAGAAGAAACCAAAAAGTTCTTGAAGAAGCCACCTCTCCAGTAATTGATGGATTGAAAAGAGAACATATTGGAGAAATTGCATCTTCCGCGATATCAAAATTAGGATATCACGGCGCAGGAACGATTGAATTTCTTTACCAAGATAATGAATTTTATTTCATTGAAATGAATACACGATTACAGGTTGAACACCCAATCACAGAAATAATTACTAATTATGACCTGGTCAAAGAACAAATTGCTATTGCTGCCGGAAATAATCTATCAAAAAAACAAACGGATATCATAATAAAAGGACATGCCATTGAATGCAGAATTAATGCAGAAAATCCAAAAACTTTTATCCCATCGCCTGGAAAGATTACAGCATACCATCCAGCTGGTGGACCTGGCGTAAGAGTTGATAGTGGCGCATATAGCGGCTATACTATCCCCCCACACTATGATAGCATGATTGGCAAGTTAATTGTTTTTGGTGATGATCGAAATGATTGTCTTAATAAATTAAATAGAGCAATAGATGAATTTGTAATTGAGGGCGTTGACACTACTTTACCATTATTCAAAGATTTATTAAAAAATGAAGATATCATTTCTGGCAACTATAATATTCATTGGCTAGAAAATTATTTACAGAGTCATCCCTGAATATCATTAATGATTATTTTGTCATCATTATTACATTCGATTAATTTTATTTTCAAATATCCCTCTTCAAGATTTGTATTATGATATTGCTTATGACTATGTAATTCGAGATGTTTTTTTACCTTAATGGTTTCTGAAATTTTTATCCCAGCTTCAATTGAACTTATAAATTCATAGCCGTTATTTTCTAGTAGATAACAAGAATTCACACGTAAGTTTAAATCTGCATAGATTACATTTGAATTTACAGGAATAGTAATTCTTTCAGATTTAAGATTTATCGTATCATAAATTAACAATACAGAATTTTGATACTTACTTAAGACCAATCCCTTGGCCATTATTTCTGAAGATAATGTAAAAAAAAATATCAATAATATTAATTTATAGGTGACAAGTGATTCTTTATAAAACCAATTACGAACCAAAAACAGCATTGCCTAATAGCCCTATTAAATCAATAGAACCCTGCGTAAATTCAATAACATCACCATCGATCAGGATCTCATCAGATCCACCTGGTTCTATTGAAATGTAGTTCCCTCCAAGTAACCCTTCTGAAGAAATTTTTGCGCTGCTGTCAGTAGGTATTTTTATGTCATTACTGATTTGCATACTGACTACCGCTTCAAATGTATCAATATCAAGCGTTTGACTTGAAACAGATCCAACTTTGATACCTGAAAGCCGCACATCTGATCCAGATATCAAACCAGATACCTCATTAAAAACTGCCGTGATCTCATATGTTTTTGAAGGACTCTTATTTCCCATCATTGAGTATGAATATGTGAAGAAAATGATAGCTACTAGAATGACAACAAAACCAATTAAACTCTCAAGTAGGTTATTTCTCATGTTTCACTCTCTACTCTGCTGGGCTCCAAGATTGATAATCTTTCTGGTTGTCCCCTCCTCTTATATTGTTTCTCAGGCTCCCTCGAGGTCTGTATGCAGATTGAGAACCTGTTAAATTTGGAGTATGGGTTTTTATCCATGTTTTATTTGAAGTGATATTTTCTTCTGGCAGTTCATTTACGACATTATGTAACCAAGAGTGCCATTTTGGTGGAACTTTTGAAGAGTCAGCATAACCATTGTAAACAACCCATCTTTTTGTTGGCTTATTTTTGTTCTTAGATTTGGTTGTATAATATTGATTCCCAAACTCATCCATTCCAACTCTTTCCCCATATAGAGAAGTTGATAAACGGGTGGATATTGTTTGACCATTCCACCAAGTAAACATTTGTTTTATGAGTTTCAACATATAAATTATCTAATTACTTTAAATGACTTGTAATACTATTACAGAATCAAGTTAACTTAATAATTAAGTAATAACAAATATTAAAACAAACACATAGTATTTTTATTACTAAACATAAAAAATATTTCAAATTATAAAATTTTTTACGTTTTAGTAATAAACAATATGTAGTATTAGTATGTTTTCAATTAATACTATTTGTAGTGTATGTGTATAAATTTAAAACCCTGTTAAAAAGTGAAATTTTTTAAAATTAGATGTGGACATAATAAACAAAAAACTTAAATTAAAAAGTCTGCGGCAAGAAAAAAGAGGACAAAAATGAAGATTGAAAGATGTTTTACAAAAGATAATGAATCCCCATACAAAAATATAAAATTTATAAAAACATCTAGTCAGATCAAAAACCCCGATGGGTCAATTGTATTTCAACTCGATGATCTAGAAGTTCCTGAAAGTTGGAGTCAAGTTGCCGCTGACATTATAGCTCAAAAATATTTTAGAAGAGCCGGCGTACCTGCTAAATTAAAAAAAGTAGAAGAAAATGATGTCCCAAGTTGGTTATGGAGGAGTGTCCCCGAATTAAGTGATACTGAAATGGGATCAGAAACTAGCTCCAAACAAGTATTCGATAGGCTTGCCGGAACATGGACCTACTGGGGATGGAAAGGCAAATATTTTGATACAGAGACCGATGCCAAAAATTATTTTGATGAACTAAGATATATCTTAGCCAGTCAAATGTGTGCACCAAACAGCCCTCAATGGTTTAACACAGGCTTGCATTGGGCATACGGTATAGATGGTCCTGGACAAGGTCATTTTTACGTTGACTATCAAAGTAAAAAGCTAACCCAATCAACATCAGCTTATGAGCATCCACAACCACATGCATGCTTTATTCAATCGATTGAAGATGATCTCGTAAATGAAGGTGGAATAATGGATCTATGGACCAGAGAGGCAAGACTGTTCAAGTATGGTTCAGGAACGGGTTCTAACTTCTCAAAAATACGTGGCGATGGTGAAGGTCTATCAGGAGGTGGAAAATCTTCAGGTCTAATGAGTTTCTTAAAAATTGGTGACCGTTCAGCAGGTGCAATAAAATCTGGTGGGACCACCAGAAGAGCTGCGAAAATGGTAGTGGTAGACATTGACCATCCAGATGTAGAAGAGTTCATAGACTGGAAAGTAAAAGAAGAAAAAAAAGTTGCTGCACTAGTAACAGGATCTAAAATTTGTGCAAAGCATCTCAATTTAATACTAAAAGCGTGTGTGAATTGTGAAGGATCTGACAATGATTGCTTTGATCCGAAAAAGAATCCTGCATTAAAAAAAGAGATAATAAATGCTAGAAAACTACATGTGCCAGAAAATTATATAAAACGTGCTATACAATTTGCTGAGCAAGGTTATACCTCAATGGTATTTGAGACTTATGATACCGATTGGGACTCTGAAGCATACTTGACGGTTGCAGGACAAAATTCAAACAATACAGTTAGATTAACTGATGAATTTATTAATGCTCTTCAAAACGATGAAGACTGGCACCTGCGATCAAGGAAGGATAATTCTCCTATTAAAACCATGAAAGCGAAAGATCTTTGGGAGCAAATTGGATATGCAGCATGGGCATCGGCAGATCCAGGGCTTCAATTTCATACAACAATTAACGACTGGCATACTTGTCCAGAAGGTGGTGAAATTAGAGCTTCCAACCCCTGTTCCGAATATATGTTTCTCGATGACACAGCATGCAACCTGGCATCAATAAATTTAATTAAATTTAGAAATGCAGATGGTAGCTTCAAAACTAGTGAATTTATGCATACCGTAAGACTATGGACAATGGTTCTTGAGATATCAGTTCTTATGGCACAATTCCCATCAAAAAATATTGCAAAACTGTCCTATGATTATAGAACGCTTGGACTTGGCTATGCAAACATTGGCGGTTATCTAATGACTAGCGGTATTGCTTACGACTCCGATGAGGGTAGAGCAATTTGTGGAGCTATAACTGCTTTAATGACTGGAATCGCCTATAAGACATCTGCCGAGATGGCATCCGAACTAGGCCCATTCCCAGACTATAAAAGAAATTCTAAACATATGCTAAAAGTAATTTCGAATCACCGAAATGCTGCATATGGCAATAAAGAAGATTATATAGAACTATCAACAAATCCCGTTCCATTAGATCATACCAACATAAAGGATAAAGTACTTCTCACAGAAGCCACGAAATCATGGGATGATGCTCTTGAGCTAGGGCAAAAGCATGGATACAGAAATGCTCAAACTACTGTAATTGCACCAACAGGTACTATTGGTCTAGTTATGGACTGTGATACAACTGGCATTGAACCAGATTTTGCACTTGTGAAATTTAAGAAGTTAGCTGGTGGTGGATACTTTAAAATTATAAACAGAGCTGTTCCAGAAGCACTAAAATCTCTTGGTTATGGGGACAATGCCATAAACAATATAGTTGATTATGCAGTAGGCTTAAACACACTTAAGAACGCGCCAGGGATAAATCATGAAAAACTTACGAAAAAAGGTTTTAAACAGGAACAATTGGATGCGGTTGAACAACAACTAAAGAATGCTTTTGATATAAAATTTGTGTTTAACAAATGGACACTTGGTGAAACATTCTGCAAAGATGTTTTGAAGATAAGTGATGATCAGCTTAATGACTTTTCATTTGATCTTTTGTCACATCTAGGTTTCTCTGAAAAAGATATCATGGATGCAAACATCTACTGTTGTGGAGCAATGACCATAGAGGGCGCTCCAAGTATAAAAGACGAACACTTAAATGTTTTTGATTGTGCAAATCCATGCGGACGGACAGGGAAAAGGTCTCTATCTGTTGATAGCCATATTTTGATGCTATCAGTTGCTCAGCCATTCATATCTGGAGCAATTTCAAAAACAATTAATATGCCTAACACTGCCTCTGTAGAAGATTGTAAGGATGCTTACCTCAAATCATGGCAACTAGGGCTAAAAGCAAACGCTTTATACAGGGATGGCTCTAAGTTATCTCAGCCATTAAACGCTCAAATCCTTGATGAAGAGTCAGATGAAGAAATAGATCAACCATCTGCTGAATCTGCAGTTGAAAAAATTATAGAAATAGCCGAAAGACGAGAGAGAGAAAAATTACCTCACAGAAGAAAAGGTTATACTCAAAAAGCAGTCGTGGGTGGCCATAAAGTATATCTTAGAACCGGTGAATATGATGATGGAAGAATTGGAGAAATCTTCATCGACATGCACAAAGAGGGTGCGGCATTTAGATCTCTTATGAACAATTTCGCAATAGCAATATCTCTTGGTTTACAATACGGTGTTCCATTAGATGAATATGTTGACTCTTTTACTTTCACACGTTTCGAGCCAGCTGGGCTTGTGCAAGGCAATGATACTATTAAAAATGCAACGTCTGTATTAGATTATATATTTAGGGAACTAGCTATATCTTATCTTGAAAGAAATGATCTGGCACATGTCGATCCAAGTACTATATCACCTGATACAATCGGAAACGCTGAGCTTGATCATCCAGCACCTGCAACTAAATATATAAGTACAGGTTACGGGAGAAGTAAAAATAATAATTTATTTATTCTTCCATCTGCTGACCTCCAACTTACTGGGACAAATGACATGCTTACAGCAACTGCATCTAGTGTCAGTGTAAACAAAGAAAATTTAAGCGAAGCTAGTTCAGTTGCAGAAACAGTACAAATCAGTGAAGAGGTTGAACAAACTCTCGATAAAAATGACCTTATAAATGAAGCACGTATAAAAGGATATGAAGGTGTTTCTTGTGATGAGTGTGCTAATTTTACAATGGTCAGAAATGGCACATGTTTAAAGTGTGATACATGTGGTGCAACTAGTGGCTGCAGTTAGACATGAACAAATCTGTGTTGTATTGTATCTTTATCAAGAACTAGTTCTTGAGATTGTACCATGTTGTTTTCTCTCATTCGTTGAATAAATTGAGTCATATTTTCAACCCTATTTAATATAGGTACTCCATCTGGCATAATAAAATTTTTTTTTATCGATAAATGGAATTCAGTATAAAATAAATCTCTAAAAACCAACTCATAAATGAGCCTGCCCCCAGCTATGGCAATCTTTTTTGGAAACAAATCTAATGTGGTTAGAATTTGTTTAATGCTAATATCATTAGGATTAAAAAAAATTATGCCCTCTTGTTTTAAAAAATTAGACAAACTAGCCGTAGCAACTAATCTAAATCTTTTTGAAGATTTGTATTTTTCAAAACTTTTTCGTCCAAGTATTACTAGATCGGATTTATCTAAGTCAGATTGGAACATTTTCCAATCAACTTCAGATTTTAGTCCGTCTGGCATATTACCTTGTGAGTCAGCAATACAAAAATTACCAGACACAATTGCGTGCCCAATAACGCTCAGTGATTCTTGATTATTTTTTTTCAATAGTTCTAATAGAGAGTTCTTTTAATTGAGATAAAGATACATTAGAAGGTGCCCCCATTAATAAATCTTCTGCCTGTTGATTCATTGGGAACATTGTTACCTCCCTTAAGTTCTCTTCCTTCGCAAGCAACATAACAATCCTATCAATGCCTGGTGCAATACCTCCATGGGGTGGCGCCCCGAATTTCATTGCATTATACATACCAGAAAACTTATCTTCTAATATTGATTTATCATATCCTGCAATTTCAAATGCTCTCTCCATTATTTCGGGAACATGATTCCTGATAGCACCTGATGATAACTCTATACCATTACAAACAATATCATATTGATAAGCTAATATGTCTAATGGGTCTTTGTTATTAAGACTTTCTAATCCACCTTGTGGCATTGAGAAGGGATTATGTGAGAATTGGAAACCACCTGTCTCATCATCGGTTTCGTACATTGGATAATCAATAATCCAGCAAAACTTATAAATTTTATTGTCAATTAGACCCAGATCTTCTCCGATTTTTTTTCTTGCTTTTCCGGCAAAGTCATAAATTTTTGATGGAACACCGCAAACAAAAAATACAGCATCTTCGTCATCAATATTCAATATATCCTTAAGTTCTTGAACTCTTTCTTCACCTATATTGTTTGCAATTGGACCCATTCCTCCGCCATCTTTAAAGAAAATGTAGCCAAGTCCTGGCTGTCCCTCTCCTTGCGCCCATGAATTCATTCTATCACAAAATGCTCTGCTACCACCTTTAGGAGCAGGTATTGCCCATACTTCATTTTTTCCATACCAATCTGATTGAGAATTGGTACTTTCAAGCATATTTGCAAATATTTTAAAACCTGATCCATCAAAAACATTGCTTACATTCTTCATTTCTATCGGAATACGTAAATCTGGTTTATCAGATCCATATTTCTTTAGAGCTTCCATAAATGGAATCTTAGGAATGTCTTTGTCCACAGTCATATCTTGAGCAAACTCATCAAATAGACCGATCATTACTGGCTCTATTGCATTAAAGACATCTTCTTGTGTGACAAAACTCATTTCTACATCTAATTGATAAAATTCACCCGGAGATCTATCAGCTCTTGCATCTTCATCTCTAAAACATGGCGCTATTTGGAAATATCTATCAAAACCAGCCATCATTATTAATTGTTTAAATTGCTGAGGTGC
>JBMYRO010000013.1:0-37034 GCA_049602435.1 Hyphomicrobiales bacterium | reverse complement strand
CTCCAGCAGAGGAAGCACCAGCTGCAGAAGAAGCTCCAGCAGAGGAAGCACCAGCTGCAGAAGAAACAGGTGATGAAGAAACTAAATAAGTTTTTTCTTTCAAGATGCCTCAAGCGAATAAGCCTAAAGAAAATAAATACAATAAGCTGATTTGTGTAGGAAAACTTATAAAGTTTTTGGATAAATCAAAAGTACAGATCAAATCTTATACTGAAGACCCAACTAATATTAAAACTTACAAGAATTTATATTTGAGTGGAAAATTTAGTATTAGGTTAACTGACCAATTAAAGGGTAATAAAGGGTCTCATTTTCTCGCTGAATTCACTTCAATAACTGATATAGATCATAGCATCCTAAAAGACGATTATATTTATACAAGAAGGTCAGATTTTGGTGTACTTGAAGATGATGAGTATTTCATAAATGATTTAATTGGTCTATCAGTAAAGGATAATGATAATCTAGATATAGGGATTATTAACATGGTGTATAATTTTGGAGCAGGTGATATTATTGAAATAAAAAAGCAAGACAATGAACTTAAAATGGTTCCATTCACACAAGAAAACTTCCCGGAAGTGTCTTTAAATGAGAAAAAAGTTATAATTTCAAATAAATTATTAGTTAGTTAATTAAGAAAATTCAAAATGTGGAAAGTTACAGTTATAACATCAACCCCTGAAATATTCCCAGGACCACTTGGTTATAGCATTACAGGGAAGGCTCTTGATGATGGATTGTGGTCAATCGATTTCATACAAATTGAGAAACAGAAAGATAAGAAAAAAATAAAAATAGATGGACCTCCAACGGGTGGTGGTCCGGGTATGGTTTTGAGAGCAGATATAATAATTCCTATCATTCAGCAACTCAGACAATCGGGTGATATAAGGCCATTAATAATTCCTGCAGCCAGAGGTAAAAAATATCAACAAAATATGGCTAAGGAATTTGTGGCTGGTGAAGGTATAATAATATTATGTGGTAGATTTGAGGGGATTGATCATAGGATTGTACAGGCAACTAATGGTATAGAAATTTCAACTGGAGATTTTGTACTTAGCAATGGAGATATTGCAGCAATAAATATTATTGATTCATGCGTAAGACTGATCGATGGCGTAATGAATAAAAAAGAGTCCAAACTCTCAGAAAGTTTTGAAGATGGACTATTGGAGCACCCTCAATTCACTCTTCCAAGAGAATATGATGGATATCAAATACCAGATATTTTATTATCAGGAAATCATAAAAAGATTTCTGAATGGCGGCTGGCTCAGTCCATAGAAACAACAAAACAAAATAGACCAGATTTATATCAAATTCACCAAGATAAATTGAAAAAATAAAATAAGCTGTAAGTTTTTTTATTCAATTGAAATATCAATATTTTTTAGTAGAATAAAATTTTAGTAAAGGGGTATGTAATGGCACATGATAAAAAATTAGGTCTTGCTGTTGTTGGCTGTGGTGTTGTTGGAAGAATGAGGTCCACACTAGCAAAAGAATATCCAGGTATTGGGTGGATTGGATTAGCAGACATAAATGAAGATCTTGGTAAAAAATTAAAAAATGATATTAAGGCAGATTTTTTTACAACTGACTTTAGAGAGTTAATTGAAAGACCCGAAGTAGATGCTCTTATCGTTGCTACTTCTACATGGAGCCATGTTGACCCAATACTCGCTGGTGTTGAGCGTAAGATCCCGATGTTGATTGAAAAGCCACTCGCAACTGATGCTGTTCAATCATTGAAGGTTTTAAATGCAATAAAAGAATCAGGTGTTGACGCAGTAGTTGGTTATACACAAAGATTTAGAAGAAGATTTTTAGCCGTTAAAGAGAGGATAAATAACGGACAAATAGGTGAAGCAACCGCTGTAGTTGTAAGAGCTTTTATGAATAAAATGGCGCCAACAGGTGAAGTAAGGCTTACTCAAGACAGAAGACATTTAACGCCCATGGTTGTCTCTGGGACTCATAGCTTGGACATGGCATTATGGTTGCTAGGGCAGCAAGCAAAACCCGTATCGATTTTTGCAAGATCTACTGAAAAAATAATGGCTGAACTAGGAACAAAAGATGCAACTTTTGGTGTTTTTACTATGGAAGATGGTACTATCTTTAGTATGAATATATGTTGGGCATTACCAAAAGTTTGGCCGGGCGCAGTTTATGGTCTTGAAATTGGTGTTGTAGGCACGAAAGGTGTTATTGATATTGAAGATACTCATAGAGATGTAATATTAGCAACAGAGTATAATCAAGGACCAGCATACAGACCGGAAGGTCTTCAACTAGAAGCAACAAGAAATGTAGATTTTTTAACTAGTTTTCCTCCGGGTGACATCTACAACGGAGATTTATGGGGGCCATTAAGGGAAGAAACAAATTCGTGGTTCACAAGAATATATCTTGGCAAGGATACACCTCACGCGACAGCTGAAGAGGGTCACCGAAATCTTATATTAACCATGGCTATGGATTTATCGTCCAAGACTGGTAAAGAATTACAATTGCCAATTGACCCAGAAGAACTAATGAAAGGTCTCTGAAATAGTCTATAGACGATGAGGTTTGATCATGAGAAATATATTACTACCATTTGAATACATTGAGACGATACCACACTTAATCGATTGCGCTGTCTCACTTGCGAAGAAATATAATTCTAGTGTAAATGGTGTCGCTATACATCAAAGAATAGATAGTTTTATTGCTCAAGAGGGGTCAATTATATTTGACTCCTTACATCATGATGAGAACATAGGTGAAGCCGAAAAATTTAAGCAAAAATTTACTCATCACATAGGTGAGTTGGTAAATTCTGATCCTGAATTAAAAGATCTTAAGTATAAGTGGTTATCTGATGAGTTACAAAATCAAAAATATCTAGGTGATTTATCTAGGGTTTATAATGTTGTAATCATATCCAGACCCTATCAGGAATTACAGAGTGCTAGCTTGAGCTCCATACAAACAATCCTCTTCGATGGGGGAAGACCTGTAATGCTTATCCCAATGAATAAACAAATTGATATAGGTAAAGAAGTTGTTGTCTCATGGAATTGTACAACGGAAAGTTCAAGGGCGGTCTTTGCATCGTTACCAATACTAAAAAAAGCAGATAACGTAACAATTCTTACTGTTGAAAAAGTAATAACTGACGGTCCAACAGGCGAACAAGTCGTGGAATTATTATCATCGCATGGTATCAAATCAAAAGCTGTAACTTTATCGGGTGATGAGAAGAAAATAGGTGAGATAATTCTTGATTATAGCCAATCTGTTAATGCAGACCTTATTGTAAAGGGAGCTTACACCCAGAGTAGATTAAGAGAGATTATTTTTGGCGGTGCTACAAGGCATCTAATGCTTCATTCTGAAATACCAATCTATTTAGTCAATTAGATCTGTATGTTTGATCCCAAGATAATCGGTGTAGGACAATCAGAATACACCAGACACCCCTCTGAAAGCCAAACCATTCAAAACTTGATGAGGGATGCAACTAACAACGCGCTTAATGATGCAAATCTATTATTAAAAGATATTGATGGGCTTGCAATCGCATCTTTCTCTATTACGCCAGACTCAGCAATAGATATTGCCTGGAGATTTGGTTTAAGTCTTAATTGGCTACTACAAGATACTAATGGTGGATCTTCTGCCATGAATATGCTTGGTCACGCAATGAGGGCAATTCAAACTGGGGCTGCAAAAAATATTTTAATATTAGCAGGGGATGCAACGGGTCTTGCAGGCTACGCAAAGATAGCAAATGCCTATAATAGTGCTACCAGAGATCATTTATCACCATTAGGTCATGGTGGACCTAATGGTGTTTATTCGTTAGTAACTACAAGACAAATGAAAAAATTCAATTTAAAAAAAGAAGATTATGCCAATTTACTTATTTCACAGAGAAATTGGGCATCAATGAATCCCCACGCAGTCTACAAAAACCCCTTATCCAGGGAAGAATATATAAATGCTCCAATAGTTGCTGGACCTTTATGCAGGTATGATTGCGTTCCGGTTATTGCAGGATCCTATGCCTTGATATTATCCCGAAATGAAAATAAGAATTTGAAAAAGCAAGTTCGCGTCAGAGCATTTCAGCAAAGTTTCAACTATGATAATCAAGAAGGTGATGGAACAGAGACTGGGATCATTACCTTTAAAGATAACTTATATGATTCTGCAAACCTAGCACCTAAGGATATTGATGTATACAGTATATATGATGACTATCCCGCAATAGTTTTGGCACAGTTGCATGATTTGGGTTTAATTAAGAATTCTAATATCAAAGATTATTTACAAAATATGTCCAAGCTAGACACTCCTCTAAATACATGGGGTGGCATGCTATCTGCAGGACAGCCTGGTGGCATGGCAGGTGGATTAAATGGAATTGGGGAAGTAGCACTGCAACTTCAAAATAGAGCCAATGATCGCCAAATTAATACTGCAAAATATGGGATAGTAACTGGTTATGGGATGACTCTATATAGACATGGTGGTACAGTTTCTGCTGCAATTTTAGAGGGTTTTTAACATGGTAAAAATGGAAATTTATAAGTGTAATACATGCTCAAAATATACTTTTCCAAAAAAATATTTTTGTTCAAATTGTGGTGGTATCGATTATGATCTTGTAGAAGCTCAATCAGGAACAGTTAAGGAAATATCATTAATTAATCATATGCTTGGACAAAAAGATTGGAAACCAAGAAATATCGCAAATGTTGAAACAAATTTAGGTATTTGTATAACTGTTGGGATAGAAGATAATATAAAAGTTGGTGATCTTGTCGCATTATCCTTAGATAATGGGGTCCCAATAGGAAAAAAAAGTAGGTGAAAATGCAGACATGTCAGTACATAGCAAAATATTTGAAAAAAAGGGGTGTAAAACAAGTTTTTGGAACCCCAGGAAGCGATACTATTAATTTAATTAATGCTTTCTCAAACGAAGGCATAAGTTATGTTTTAACCCATCATGAAAATACAGCAGCATACATGGCATCAACATATGGGGAATTGACTGGTATACCCGGTGTTGTCATTGTAACAAAGGGTCCAGGAGTAACGAATCTTGCATCCGGTATAGCATCAGCTTTTTTAGATAGGCGCCCAATCATCGTATTCTCAGCTATATTGGATCCAGAATTACTAGCTCGAAATCCGCACCAAGAAGTTTCTCTAGTTGAATTTGGTGGATTAATAGCAAAATTATCTGAAGAAGTAACTTCTGAGAATGTCACAGAACTAATTGATAGAGCTTATAATCAAGCAATTGGACCAAGACCAGGTGCAGTATATCTTCCAATTTCGCCAGTGCAATCTGTCAAAGAAATTAATACTGCAAAGAAAGAAATAGACATTTTAATTACAGAGAATGACGCCAATAAAAATATCCCAAGCAACGAATTAGATAATGCAATAGAACTTATAAATAATTCAAAGAGGCCTATGGTCGTTGCTGGAGTGGGGGTGGTTGGCTCGAGGGCGTATAGTGAGTTACTGACTTTTATAAATAAAATAAAGTCTCCAATTTGTGTAACACTTCAGGCTGTTGGCGTCGTTCCTTGTGACGATGAATTGTACATGGGTATGTATGGATGGTTTGGCACGCCCATTGATAATATGTTAAAGAAATCAGATCTTATCATTACAGTTGGTCTTGATGGCTGGGATATAATCCGACCATTTAAATCAGAAGTACCAATTATAAGTGTCGACTCATTTGATGTTAATGATAGAACTTTTCAGCCAGTTACAATTGGAGTTGAGGCTGATATTTCATATGCACTTGAGGTTTTAACAAATAAGATTGAGGTTAGCTCAACAGATCCTAACTGGTTAATTGTGGCTAAAGAATGTTTTGAGAAGATACAAAATTATGAATTAGGCATAAGTAAGGAGTATAACGAAGCGAACGGTATAGCTCCTCAAGCAGTGTATAAAGAAATAAGAAAAATTGTACCTAAAAACACAATTATTACAGCTGATGCTGGAGCACATAAGTCGCTTGCCTCCCAGGCTTGGTTAACAAATCTTCCATTGACTTATTTCGTATCTAATGGACTTTCTCCTATGGGCTTTTCTCTTGGTGCAGCGATGGGCGCGAAGTTTGCGTCTCCAGAAAGCCCTGTTATTTCTTTTGTTGGGGACGGTGGATTTCTTATGTATGCAGGTGAATTAGCGACATGGAAACGGCTCGATCTTTCAATGATACAGATTATAATGGTGGACAACGGTCTAACACAAGTTAAGTCAAAACAAGTAAAGAGTGGTTATAATACTGAGTCAACAAGCTTTGATCAGGTAGATTATAAAAACATTGTTCAGAGCTTTGGCATTGAAGCATTTGAAGTAAACAACATTAAACAATTGAAAGATTCAATAACTAGTGCATTGCAATTGAATAAACCTGTCTCTATAATCGTTAATTTAGATGGCTCCGAATATTTGAGGATGCCAAGTGCAGTTTAATTAATAAATTGGAGTGATAATGAAAAGTCAACTTGATAAAAATTTAAATGGAAATACAGTCGTACCTCTATTGAAAGACGAGGAGTTTAGTGGAGAGTTTATGACTTTAATCAAAGAATTAAAAGAAGCCAAAGGAAGCCAAAGAATTAATAACAGCGCAAGAGCTATGGCTCATTCTGATGATTTTGGTATGGCATCTCGCAATTATTGGCAGTCAACATGGGAACTTGGCGAATTATCAAAGCCATTTAAAGCATTGATCCGTTACAAAGTGGCAACAAGAAATACATGTTTTTATTGTTCAACACATCAAATTGAACACTTAAGAAGACTCGGTGTTGATGAAATCAAAATTAAAAATGTACAAAATTCAGATAACCATGATGCTTTTTCTGAAGCAGAAAAGGCAGCACTAAAGTTTGTTGATCATATGATGATTGACGCATCCAATATACCTGACGATGTAGCAAATAATTTCAGAAAACATTACACACCAAAGCAAATGGTAGAGATTGCTCTTACCGCAACGGTAATGGTTTCATTGAATCTATTTAATGACGCTTTTAGAGTTCCAATTGAGGATGAAGTTGTCGGTATTGGACTTGATGTCCCAGAACTCTGATTTCTCTTATCAAGCAATGATTATTTAGACTATTATTATAGTTTAAATAATCTTGTTGAGTTTCCATTCAATATTTTAATTTTGTCTTCCTTTGATATAGATAGGTTTTCAAACCAATCGGCACCTAACTTGTTATCAATGAAAGGCCAATCAATTGCAAATAGTATTCTGTCTACACCAAGTTCTTGCATACAACAAAGTAATGCAGGATCAGAGAAATTTCCACTTGTAGTGACATAAAAATTATTACAAAAAACTTCTCTAAATTCTATGGGGGCATTTCCTGGTCTCTTTAAATTATGATTGACTCTCCATAGCAAGAACGGGAGAGTTTCACCTAAATGCCCGAGGATAATTTTTAAATTTGGTAATTTTTCAAATATTCTAGAAAGAACTAGTCTTATTGCCATTGTGGCAGTTTCAACAGTGTAACCCCATGCAGCTTGTGGGAATAATGCAAATTCTTCAGTATAATCTTGATAGTAAATCTTTCTGACTTCTTGATGTGGCATACCAGGGTGAAGATAAATAGGGACATCAAGTTTTGCTGCAGTTTCATATACTGCCCAAGATGCTTTTCCATCATCAAATTGTGAATTTGTGAGTCCATGTATCATACCACCAACAAAGTTTAACTCTTTAACAGATCTCTCTAATTCTCTTGCTGCAGCATCGGGATCTTGCATAGGTAGTGCTGCAAACCCTTTGAATCTCTCTGGATTTTCTAACATTTTCTTTGCCAGGTAATCATTCGCTAATTTAGCAGCATCCACTGCAACATCTTTTGGAAGGTTGTGCACTCCAGGAGGCGCTATTGATAAGATTTGTACATCAATGCCTGCTGCATCCATTTCCTCAATTCTTTCCCCACCGAAATCTTCCATTCGAGCGACCATCTTTGGATTTCGGATCCTTGTATTCTTAGTATTTTCTTCTTGCAGTTTTGTAATGTTTGGATCTATGTAATGTTCTTCAATTGCTATAACTTTTGTGGACTCGAATATTGACATTTTAATTTCCTATGTTGTTTTTTTAATTACTATACCAAAAAATATTTTATAGAAAAGGATTACTTTTCAAGAATAATTAGATCATTTATGTCAAATGATGCACGTAATGTTTTCCCTATTTTTAACTCTTGAAGGGTATTTCTATGAATATTTTGAACATGTATATAAATCTTTTTTTTGTTATCAAGTTCAATAGTGATGTAGCTCATATCTCCATAATATGTCCAATCGATAACTGTGCCTTTTGTTTTAATACGATTATCGAGATTCTTAGATGACCTCTCAATAATAATTTTCTCAGGCCTGATGCCAAGTACAGCATCTTGCGGAATATCTAGATCGTTCTCTAAATTAATTTCTCCAAAAATTTCACTCTTGAATATTTTCTGATCACCGATGTTTGTGACATATCCGTCTATGATATTAATTCTTCCAAGAAATTCTGCACTATATCTCTTTGAAGGATACTCATACATGTTAGTTGCTGTGTTTGTTTCAATGACTTTACCACTTTCCATAATTGCTATTTTTGATGAGATAGATAAAGCCTCATCCTGGTCATGTGTTACAAGCATAAACGTCATTTCGAGATTACGTTGGATATTGACAAGCTCTCGTTGCATTTCTATGCGTAAATTTGCATCCAATGCTGATAGAGGTTCATCAAGAAGAACAATTTTTGGATTATTCACGATAGCTCTGGCTAATGCCACTCTTTGTCGTTGTCCGCCTGATAATTCTGATGGATATTTATTTATGTAACTTCTCATCTTTATCAAATCTAGAATCTCATCGACTCTTTTTTTGATTTCTTTATCATCGATCTTTTTAATTTTTAAACCAAATTCGATATTATCTTTGATATTGAGATGGGGAAATAATGCGTATGACTGAAACACCATATTGACGGGTCTTTCATTGGCTGGCATTTTACTGCAATCAATGCCGTTGATAATTATTTTACCCTGATCTTGAACCTCAAGTCCTGCTATTAACCTTAGGACAGTTGATTTTCCACACCCTGATGGACCTAAAATTGTAAAAAATTCATTTTCTTCAACATTAAATGAGACATCATCAACCGCTACAGTATTTTCGAATCTTTTGGTTAAATTTTTTAATTCTATACAAAACTTTTTGTCAGTCATCCAATACTTCCCTGTTGTTTTTAGATAAATACCTTATCACAAAAAAAGTACAAAATATTAGTATCAATATAAGGAGAGTTGATACAGCATTAATTTCTGGAGTAATTCCAAATCTTACCATCGAGTATATTTTTACGGGTAATGTTACGCTATTAGGTCCGGATGTAAAAAAGGTAACAACAAAATCATCTAAAGAGAGCGTAAATGCTAATAAGAAGGATGCGATTATTGCTGGCTTGATAAAGGGTAAGATGATTAATCTGATTATTTGCATATTACTTGCCCCCAGATCTAGACCTGCTTCAAGAGTGTCAGTATTTAAAATTGCTAGCCTTGATCTAATAATTATTGCAATGAATGGGAATGTAAAAGATACGTGGGCTATAATTATGTTTGATAGAGTCAGGGGCCAAATTTCAAAGTTAGGCCAGTTAATAAAGTTGAAAAAGACAAGCATTGAAATTCCCATACAAATTTCAGGGATGATTATTGGGAATAGGAGTGCAAGGTCATAATATTTTTTCAGATAAAAGTTAAATTTCCAGAGCACAATAGCAGTCGTCAAACCGAGTATTGTTGAGATTATTGTTGATAAAGTTGCGATTGTAAGAGAGTTCAGAAAAGCGCTGAAAAGTACATCATTTTCAAACACTTTATTGTAGTATTTAGTAGTAAAACCACGCCATACTATATTTCTTTTTGAGTCATTAAAACTGAAAATAATCAAATTAAGTATGGGTAAATAAAGGGTAAATAAAAAAATAATTGTAATGTACTTTAAATACTTATTTCGTGCATAATCAATTGGACTGTAAAAAAGAGATTTTTTCATTGTGTATTTCCTCTTAGATGCAGTTTTGAATATAATTTTGAATACACATGCCTTACTGAGATTATAACAAGGGTTATATATATAAGAATGAATGATAATGCCGAGCCAAAAGGCCAATCGTTTGCAGATTTAAATTGTCTCTCTATGATGTTGCCTATCATCTGTGAGTCAGCTCCACCGAGTAAGTCAGGTATGATGAATGATCCCAAACAAGGAATAAATACTAGTATGATACCTGAGGTAATACCGGGACTAATATTGGGAATGATAACTTTAAAAAAAGTTTTAATGTGGTTTGCGCCAAGATCATAGCTTGCTTCCAGTAAGTTTCTATCAAATTTTTCAAGGACCAGATAAATGGGTATAATCATAAATGGAACATAAATATAGAATAAACCTAATATAATTGAGTAGTTATTATACATTAGATTCAGGGGGACAAAGCTCTCCCCCATAATTTCATAATTAGCAAGGTTAAAGAAGTTTAATAGATTATTTGTACTCTCCCATATATATTCTAGAGAACTATTTATGTGGCCTTTTGTTCTCAGTATGGCAATTAGAGAATAAGTCCTAATTAAGAGGTTTGTCCATAGTGGGAGCATAATTGAAACTAGTAAGATAGACTTCATTCTGATTGATGAAAAACTTATATAAAATGCTACGGGAATGGCAATCAATAAACATACTATTGTTGTAACAGCGCTGATCATAATAGATTTAAATAGTGTTATTATGTAAACACCATCAAAGGCTCTAATATAATTTTTTAAACTCCATGTATAATCAATGTCTATTATATTAATCTTGTCGCCATAACTCATAGAAAAGACAATAATTAACGGGACAATAAAAAATAAGATCAGCCATGATAATCCAGGCAATAGAAGCAAAATGAAAAGTTTGCTCCTCACCCCCCAACTAGTCAATGTAGGATCTTTCTTTAGTAAACATTTTACAAGCTTACGCTATGATGCAAGTATACGTGTCCAAGTGTCTTGGATCATCTGACCAACATCTTCTCCAAGATATAGTTGGTTTTCACATAATTTTACAATCTCATCTTCCGGGAAAATTGCTGGATTAGAAGAATATTCTTCGTCCATCAAATCTCTTGCAGCTTTATTTGGAGTTGCATATTGAATATAGTCTGCAAGTTCTGCACCGATATCTGCACGGAGTATAAAATCAATAAATTTATGGGCATTTTCTATGTTTGGAGCACCTTTAGGAATGCAAAGGCAATCCTCCCATATAATACTACCTTCTTTTGGGACTATGTAGCTAATGTTATCATCTTCAAGCATGATCTGAGCTATATCGCCATTAAATTCTTGTGCCAATATTACATCACCAGATGCAAGAAGGTCCTGCCCGTTATCCTCAGCAAAAACTTTTATATGTTTTTTTTGATTTATTAGTAGTTCTTCAACCTGTTTATATTCTTTTGGATTAGTTGAGTTAGCAGAATAACCTAAATATTTGAGTCCTATTGCCATAACAGATGTGGCTTCAGATAATAATGAAATATTACCTGAATATTTATTTGAATCGTAAAGATATGACCATGAGTCTGGGGTGACGCCTGCTCTTTTCTTGTCATACCCAATGCCAATAGTTCCCCACATATATGGAATAGAATGCTGTCTTTTTGGATCGAATACAGGATCTAAAAAGTTAGTATCTATATTATTCATATTAGAAATCTTATCATGATCTATTTTTTC
Organism: Hyphomicrobiales bacterium; assembly: GCA_049602435.1. Classification (GTDB taxonomy): domain Bacteria; phylum Pseudomonadota; class Alphaproteobacteria; order Rhizobiales; family TMED25; genus TMED25. Next base: position 25,191 of record JBMYRO010000013.1, on the reverse strand, counting down.
CAACATATTAGCTTTGATCATCTTTTCTATATATATATCACTTGGGACAATGATATCATATCCGGGATTCCCCTCTCTAAGCTTAGAAAATAATTCATCATTATCTGCAAAAAAATCCAGTTGTGTTTTGATACCGGTACTATCTGCAAAATCAGATAGAGTATTTTCGCCAATGTAATCATCCCAATTATAAAAATTAAGTTCATTATGACTATTTGCGCTCAGTGGCGAGAAAGTTATGCCAACTGCAGCTAATGCTGAAGAACCCATTAAAAAGCTTCTTCTAGATATGTGATATTTACTATTCATTTCAACACCTCCATAAAAGAATTATAAAATTTTGGAAAAAAGTAACCCCTAATTTCACACAATATAATTTTTTTTTCTTAAGTCAATTTGATTTTTAGTTTGTTTTACATAATCTAATTTAATATATATAACGTATATTAACGTATAAATTAATTGACGACATAACTAAGGAAAATCACCATGCACGATATGTTTATAGAAACTGAAGAACAAAGAGCAATATTAGAGTCAGTAAAGAAATTTGTTGATGATGTGGTTAAGCCAAAATCTGCAGAGCTTGACGCAATGGATACACCAGATAAAAGATATTGTGGTGAAATAGTAAAAGCTGCAAATGATTTGGGCTTAAGAACAATGACACTTTCAGAAAAATATGGTGGTTTAAGTGCTGACTCACATACTACAGCAATGGTTGTTGAAGAACTAGCTGTTGGCGATGTTGGTGTATCAGTAGTCATGGCACAAACAATGAAGCTAGCTACAATTATGGAAAAGGCTTTAAATGAAGACCAAGCTGAAAGAGCACTCGTTCCATTTTCAAAAGATCCTGAAGCTGTATTAGCTATCGGAATTACCGAACCGGATAACGCATCAAATTATTTCTTGCCTTATCCAACACCATTTAGAACAACTGCTGAGAAAGTAGATGGTGGTTACGTTATTAATGGGATGAAGCATTTTATTTCAAATGGTAATCGTGCAAGCTTTTATTTATTATTTGTTCAAACTGAAAAAGGTAAGCCTATGCTCGAAGGGACAACTTGTTTTCTTCTAGAGCGTGGAAGAGAAGGTTTTTCAATCGGACGTGTTCACGATAAGTTAGGTGAGAGTCTAGCAAATAACGCTGAGTTGATTTTTCAAGATTGTTTTATACCTAATGAAAATATTGTTGGGGAAGTTGGCAAGGGTTTCCAACTACTTCAAAAATTCTTTCCATCTAGTAACTCATTTGCAGCAGCCAGTTGTCTAGGTGTTGGGGTGGCATTATTTGAAAAAGCTGAACAATGGGCAAAGATAAGAGTGCAAGGTGGGCGTCCTCTGATTGAGCATGATGGGATTAGAGCTCAACTTGCAGAAATGAGAATGTTGTTAGATGCTGCTAGAGCTTACACTCACAAAGCATGTTATTTAGCTGACAACCAAGATCAAGGTTGGGATTGGACACTAGGCGCTTTACCAAAAGCCATGGCAAGTCAGGCTGTTTGGAAAATTGCAACTTGGACAATGGAAATTCATGGTGGACATGGTTACATGAAAGAATTTGGGGTTGCAAAATTACTAAGAGATGCTGCAGGGTGGCTACACTCAGATGGTGTAAATAGGACATTATTCTTAAAGGCAGCAAACATCATGTACGGTTTAGATTTGTATAACAAATAAGCTATGAGTTTAGGTAATTTTAAAATTTATAATGCATTACAGTCAACTTGCAGTCAGCGAGTCAGATACACTTTGCATCATAAAAAAATAGATTTTAGTATGGAAATACTAGATTTATTTTCAGGAGATCAGCTGAAACCAGAGTATTTAGCCATAAACCCGAATGGGGTAGTGCCAGCTCTTGATCACGATGGGAAAATTGTAATAGATAGTTCTGTTATCATTGAGTACCTCGAGGATATTGATGTTAATTTGAACCCACTTCGTCCAAAAGATCCTGAGAAATGCGCGAACATGAGAGCAATGATTAGGTATTTTGATGAGGTCGCTGGGCCCTCAGTGAGGATACCCTCTTATAATATGGCATTCTTACCGCATTTTCAGAGCATGACGGAGAAAGAATTTATATCCTTAGCCGAGTCCAAGCCATTACGAAAAGAATTTTTGTTAAAAATGGGCAGGACGGGTTTTACAGAAAAAGACATGAATGAGTCTACATCAAAAATAAAGGCAACTGCTGACAGAATGAATAAATGGATTGAAGCCAGTGGAGGACCTTACCTACTTGGGAAAGAGGTAACTTATGCAGATATTTGTATCATGCCAGTAATTGTTAGAATGGATGATCTTGGAATGCCAGAATTATGGAGTCATCACAAGAATGTTTGTGAGTGGTATGAAAACATCAAGTCTTCAGATATTTACAAAAAGACATATTGTAAAGGCTCATTGTTATCTGAAGTATATCCCCATTTATCTAAAAATTAGTTTATAATAAGAAGTAGATCTTTATAAGACCTCCTTGTTTATAACATATTCTTCTTTTAAGGATCCATTGAGAGCATCAATAATATTTTGCGCTGAATTTATAGCCATCCTGGATGCGCATTCATTATTCAGCCCTGCAATGTGAGGAGAAAAAATAAGATTATTTAGTTCAAAAATTTTTTCTACATCAGTTTCTGGAGGCTCATTAGGAAAAACATCCAAACCAGCTGCACGAATCTTATTTTTTGATAGTGCATCCGATAAAGCACTGAGATCTATATGAGATCCTCGTGATGTATTTACGATTATACAGTCACTCTGTAGTAAATTTAGTTCTTTTTCACCAATTATTGGTTTTTCCGTTCCGGGGGCATGTAAACTAATTATGTTTGCGTTAGAAAGAGCCTCATCAAAAGTATCATAGAATTTATAATCATTGTCTGTTTCAGCAGAATTTTTGTAATAAGGATCATAAATACTTATATTTGCTCCGAAAGCAGAAGCAAGAGTGGCCACTTTCTGCCCAATTCTTCCGTAGCCAACAATCAATAATTCTCTTCCAGCAAAATCGTTTGAAATTAATTGATCCCTATCCTGCCATTTATTGTTACGAACCATTTCGTCATGAATACTGGCATTTTTCAGTAAATTTAGAATAAACATAATTGTATGCTCAGCAACGCTTGAAGAGTTTACATCACCAACAATCGTCAGAGGGATACTTCTTCTAGTTAGTTCGGGTATATCAATGCGATCAAAGCCAACGCCATTTCTTGATAGAATCTTTAATCCGGGACAATTTTCAATCATTTTCCTATCAAAAGATTGCAATCTAAGAAGAATAGCATCGGCTTCTGATAAGTTTTGCTCGAGGGTTTCTTGAGTTGCATCAGGTAATACAAAAACATCAAAGTTATCAACTTTTTTTAGAAGATTTATTCCATGGTCATGAATTTTACCAGCAACTATGATTTTATACATTTTTTCCCATTGTTCTTTGTTTTAATATACTATAAAAATTTATAATGTTTTTTAAAATATTTATTACACATAACTGGGATTTTTCAAATGGAAAGTAAAGATAGCAAACTACAAACCGCAGTTTCACATTGGTCATATAGATTTGTATCAAATGGGGTACCATTAGCAGATTTTAATGATGTTTCTGCGCAAATTAATAAATGGGATGAATGGTGTGAGGCATGGGAAAATAAAGGTCATATCCATGCATTACTTGGTGATAATGCAAGCGCTGAAGGATTTAATTTAAGTGCTTCAGAACACTATAATACTGCTGCTGTGTGTTGTCATTTTGGAAAGTTTTTGTTTGTGCATAAACCTGACATAATGAAAAAAACACATAATTTTGCTGTTGAGTACCATAAAAAATCTATTTCACTAGCGAACCCTCTTGGTGAAAGAGTTGGCATAAGTTGGAATAATATACTTATGCAGGGTAACCTGAGAAAACCAAATAACGTTGAAAATCCTCCAGTTTTAATAATGTGTATGGGATTAGATTCTGCAAAAGAGGAGATGGAAACAAATGAAAAGGTCTTTCTCGAGAGAGGAATTGCAACACTAACATTTGATGGACCAGGACAAGGAGAAGCAGAATATGATGCAGCTATATGCCCAGAATATGAAGGGCCCGTCTCGGCTGTCATTGATTATTTAGAGACAAGAAATGATATTAATTCAAAAAAAATTGCTGTATGGGGTGTGAGTTTGGGTGGTTACTATGCTCCAAGAGCAGCTTCATTTGATGATCGTCTCCAAGCTTGTATCTCACTTACAGGACCTTTCAATTGGAATAATATTTTCGATAGAATTCCCAGCCTTACAAAAGAAGCATTCATTCATAGGAGCAAGTGCTCCTCTGAAGAAGAGGCAAGAGACTTTGCAAGTAGAATGGATTTATCTGGTTGCGCACAAAATATTAAATGTCCACTATATATTGTTGGTGGTGCATTGGATAGAGTCGTTCCACCAGAAGAATCAAAATTACTTGCAGATGCAGTTAAGGGTGATGTTGTTTTTAATATGATTGAAGATGGTACGCATGTAGCAAATAATAGAATCTATAAATATAGAACTCAAAGCGCGGATTGGTTATCATCAATACTTAAGGGTTAAATGTACATAGGGAGGAAATATGTCTGAAAAAAAAGTTACAAGAGCTGATATTGCTGAAGCAGCTGAGAAGTATAAGAACTGGGGGAAATGGGGACCTAATGACGAGATAGGGACACTAAATTATGTCGATGCGACTGATATTATTAATGCTGCACAGCTCGTTAAGAAAGGAAAGGTAATATCACTCGCGCTTAATTTTGACTACAAAGGCCCACAAGGCGCAAAAACAAAATATCCAGCAATGGGAAGAACTAATCCTATACATTCAATGTTGAGGACAGGGACAGATGCCTACTCGGGAGTGCTTGATAAAAGGGGTATTAGGGCGGCTGATGACACAGTATTTTTGCCAACTCATGGGTGTACCCATTGGGATGGTCTGGGACATGTATTCTATGAAGACAAAATGTGGAACGGATATGATTGTAGAGAAGTAACGTCAGCAGGCGCACAAAAATGTGGTATTGAAAAAACGAGAGACAAGATGGTTGGTAGGGGTGTTCTTTTAGATGTAGCAAGAGCACTTGGTAAAGAGCGATTAGAAGATGGGTACGCCATTACTTGTGAAGATCTTGATCTGACTGCAAGAAAACAAGATGTTGAGATAAAGAAGGGGGACTTTGTCATTGTAAGAACAGGTCAGATGGAGGATTGTCTCAACAGAGAATCCTGGGATGGGTTCCCAGGCGGGGATGCGCCAGGTATGGGTTTTGATACTATTGATTGGGTTCAAAGAACCGAGCTAGCTGCATTAGCCAGCGATACTTGGGGCTGTGAAGTTAGACCAAATCAAAGTGAAGATGGAATAAATCAGCCATGGCATTGGATAACTATTCCTATTCAAGGAATGACAATGGGTGAGATGTTTTATTTAAAGGATCTTGCAGAGGATTGTCTCAATGATAATACATATGAGTTTTTATTGGTTGCTGCATCTATTCCAATAACTGGTGCAGTTGGCACACCAATAAATCCGCTTGCAATTAAATAGATAGAATAGGAAATACAAATGAGCAATGAATTAACTGGTGCTAAGGTCTTAGCAAAGATGTTGGTTGATTATGGTGTCACAGATATCTTTCATGTTCCTGCTGTCCTAAGGACTACAATGGCAGAATTAGAAGTAATTTCCAATGTCCGAAGGATACATGCACATGGGGAAGCCTCAGCTGCATACATGGCTGATGGATACGCTCGTGCATCTGGTAAACCTGGGGTCTGTGCTGCACAAATTATTGGAGCACTTAATCTTGCTGCTGGATTACGTGATGCATGGCTTGCAAAATCTCCAGTCGTTGCTTTAACTGGTGGAAGGGATCAGGCAACTAAATTTAGAAAAGCTTATCAAGAGGTAGATGATCTACCAGCTTTTGAGCCTGTAACAAAGTTTAACGCAACGGTTGATAGCGCAAACAGGTTTCCTGATATGTTAAACCAAGCATTTAGAGTTTCAGTTTCAGGTTGCCCTGGTCCAGTTCACCTTCAATTCAAAGGTAATGAAGGTCAGGTAGACCAAGAAAAATTTGATGAGCAAATCCCTCGAGATATTCATGAGAATGCAATAAGTGTTCCACCATATCGTCCTTCACCAGATTTAAGTTCAATAAAAAAAGCAATGGATATTATCAACAACTCAAATAAACCAATATTTGTTGTAGGAGGTGGTGTGAGATGGTCACAAGCAGGCTCACTAATTGATGAGATATCAAAGAAATTAAAAATACCTGTAGCAACATCGCTAAATGGAAAAGATGTTATTGACGCAAATAACCCTCTAAATGTTGGTGTAGTGGGCACTTATTCACGTGGCTCTGCTAATAAATCTGTGCTTGCTGCAGATTTGGTAATTTTTATTGGAACAGATTTAGGGGGCATGATTACCAATTTTTGGACTATTCCTAAAATTGGTACGAAAGCAATTCACATTGATATAGATCCTGAAGTGCTTGGTAGAAATTATCCTTTAGAAGTTGGGATTCAATCAGATGCAAAAAACGCTCTTATTGAAATGTTGAAATTTGCTGATGATAATTCTGCTGAAAAGCGATTAGCTTGGGTAAATGAAATCCAAAGTTACTGTCAAGAGTGGTATGACGAATTTCGCCCACTATTAACATCTGATGCGGTCCCAATCAGACCAGAAAGAATTTGCCATGATCTATCACTAAATTTACCAGATGATGCATTTGTTGTTGTAGACACAGGGCATGGTGGTATGTGGATGGGGGGAATGTTTGATTTAAAATCTTCAAATCAAAATTATATTCGTTCAGCTGGGCATCTTGGCTGGGCATTCCCTGCATCTTTAGGTGTAAAATGTGCAGTACCTGAAAGACCAGTTGTTTGTTTTACGGGTGATGCTGGTTTTTGGTATCATATTGCCGAAATTGAAACTGCAGTGAGATGGAACATTAACTCTGTTATCGTTGTGAATAATAATGGAGCTGGCAATCAGTCTAAAAGAGGTTTTGATCGTGTTTATGGTGGATCACAAACTCAAAAGGCAAGGGAGATGTGGACATTCAACAATGTCAATTTTGCTGAAATTGCCAAGCATATGGGTGCCGTTGGAATTAGAGTTGAAGATCCAAAAGATTTTAAACCTGCTCTTGAAAAAGCAATTTCACTCAATAAATGTGTTATCTTGGATGTTGTCACTGATGTTGACGCATTAGCACCATTGGCATATACGGGATAATTTTCGGAAAAAACTATGAGAGGTATGTTATTTTATTGATATGAGTTCAATTCCATACTAAATATAGTGTAAATCTAAGACAGGAAAGTAAAAAAATGACAGACTTAAACGTATTTTCGCCAAGAATATTAAGACCGGAAGATGCAAACCAAAACTGGCAATGGGATCGTGCACTTGCATCTCCAGGATTTAAACAAGTTGATTTTGAAACAAGAGTTGATTTTCAGAGACTTAGAAAATATAGATTATCAAGAGCCAAAAATGCACTAAAAAATTCAGGTTTAGGAGCATTGATATTATTTGATGTAAATAACATTAGATATATTACCGGAACTAAAATTGGAGAGTGGGAAAGAGATAAGCTTTGTAGATTTGCACTCTTGGCAGGTGATGAAGAACCTTTTGTTTGGGATTTTGGTTCGGCAGCTGTGCATCATCAATTAAATTGTGATTGGCTTGATCCAAATAGATGTCTTGCAGGTATGACAGGTATGAGAGGTACGGTTCCTCCATCAGTTGGTCTAATGAAAAATCATGCTGAAGAAATTATGAGTTATTTAAAGGCTGCAGGTGTAGCGGATATGCCTATCGGTTTGGATATTGCTGAAACTGCAATGTTTTTTGAACTTCAAAAGGCTGGAATGAATATTGTTGATGGTCAACAAGTTATGCTGGATGCAAGAGAAATTAAGAATATTGATGAAATAACATTGCTTAATCAAGCTGCAACCATGGTTGATGGTGTATACCATATGATCTATGAAGAGTTAAAACCAGGGGTAAGAGAGAATGATATTGTAGCCCTAGCAAATCAAATGCTCTACGAAATGGGCTCAGATGACGTCGAAGCTATTAATGCTATTTCTGGAGAAAGATGTAGCCCACACCCACATAATTTTACTGATAGGATGTTCAGACCTGGGGATCAGGCTTTCTTTGACATACTTCAGTCATATCAAGGATACAGAACTTGTTACTATAGAACATTCAATGTTGGTATAGCTACATCAGAACAAAATGATGCTTATATTAAATGTCGTGAGTGGTTAGATAAAGCAATTGAACTCATCAAACCAGGTGTGTCAACAGATACTGTCGCAAAAGCATGGCCAAAAGCTGAAGAATTTGGTTTTGATAGCGAAATGCAAGCATTTGGATTACAATTTGGACATGGATTGGGTCTTGCACTTCATGAAAGGCCAATTATTTCCCGGTTAGTATCGCTAGAAAATCCAATGGAAATTAAAACAGGTATGGTTTTCGCTCTAGAAACTTATTGCCCTGCAAAAGATGGGGTATCTGCTGCAAGAATTGAGGAAGAGGTCGTAGTTACTGATAAAGGATGTAAGGTAATTTCACTTTTCCCTGCTGAAGATCTGCCTATTGCCAATAAATATTAATTTGTGTGAATAATTCAATGGCAAAGAAACAGACCTTAAAAAATGATGATATCAATGAAAAAAAGAGACTTGAGTTATACAATACTCAATACTTGATCAGGGTTGCTGAGCAAAGAGCATACGATCTTTTTCTTGAAAATCTGGTTAAAGGAACAAGTCATTTATCTCTTGGGCAAGAGGCAATTGCCTCTGGGTTCGCAAATGCAATGCAAGAAAATGACAAGAGTTTCTGTACTTACAGGGGGCATGCTCATACTTTAGCGAGGGGAGCTTCTGTTGTTGGCGTATTGGGTGAGCTTATGCAAAGAGACTGTGGCTTAATGAGAGGAAAAGGTGGATCTATGCACCTAACCGATACTAGCAAGGGAGTTATGGGGTCTTATGCAATTATTGGTGCACATTTACCAATGGCAGTAGGATCAGCATGGAGAGCACAATATCTAGGACATGATGACGTTGCTACAGTGTTCTTTGGTGATGGCACTACAAATATTGGGGCTTTTCATGAAGCACTAAATTATGCTGTGGTATATAAACTCCCCGTCGTTTTTGTATGTGAAAACAATAACTACATGGAATACACTCCTATTGAGTCCATTACAGCTGTAAAAAATCCTGCTGCTGACAGAGCTTCTGCATATGGGCTAGAAAGCATTATTATTGATGGAAATGATGCTGATGAAGTATATAGAACTGCACAAAAGGCCTACGCAAAAGCAAGGACAGGTGAAGGTCCATCACTAATTGAATGTAAAACCTACAGACAATCGGGGCATAGTAGAGCAGATCCTGGGGCATACAGACCAAAAGGGGAGCTTGAGCATTGGAAGAAAAACAACGATCCAATAACTAGGTATCGTGAACGTTTGATTGAGTTTGGAATAAAACAAAATGTAATAGATGACATTGAAAATAATGTTAAAGAACTGGTCGATCAAGCAACAGAAGAAGCCAAAAACTCACCAGTGCCACCGGAGGATATATTAACAACGAATGTATATGCTAATGGAGGATGGGCATGGCGCAACTAACATATAGAGAAGCTGTAGCAGCTGCAATTGCTCAAGAAATGGAGAGGGATGAAACAGTTGCATTTATTGGTGAAGATGTAGCTAGAGCCGGAGGAGTATTTAAAGCAACCGTTGGATTATTTGATAAATTCGGTCCAAAAAGAGTCATTGATACCCCAATATCAGAGCAGGCAATTTTAGGTGCTGCTATGGGTGCTGCCATGACAGGAATGAGACCAATTGCAGAAATAATGTTTTCAGATTTTCTAGCTGTGTGCTGGGATTTTGTTGCAAATGAAATGTCTAAATCAAGATATATGTCAGATGGGCAACTAAAATGTCCACTTGTGGTCAGAACTGGTAATGGTGGTGGTTCACGTTTTGGTGCACAACATTCTCAATCAATCGAAAATTGGGCAATGGCAATTCCAGGGATAAAAGTAGTGGCTCCATCAACACCTGCTGATGTTAAGGGTCTTTTAGCAGCATCAATAAGAGACAATGATCCTGTGATATTTTTTGAGCATAAATCATTATATGCCATTAAAGGTGAAGTTCCAGAGGGTGAGCATGTCGATACGCTTGGAACTGCTAATGTTGTGCGTGAAGGTAAAGATGCAACAATTATCGCACTTGCTCTAATGGTTCCACGTGCTGTTGCAGCAGCAGATAAATTGATGCAGGAACACGGTATTGATGTTGAAGTGGTTGATTTACGAACATTAGTACCATTAGATATGAAAACTATTTCTAAATCTGTATCAAAAACAGGGCGTTTATTCACAGTAGAAGAAAATCCACGATTATGTGGTTGGGGTGCAGAAATCGTTTCTATAGTTGTTGATGAATTATTCTGGGATTTAGATGGTCCTGCTGTCAGAATTACAACACCGCATATACCTCTTCCTGCAGCAGACAACCTCGAAGATATTGCTATTCCATCTGTTGATCGGATTTATAATAAAATTTTAGATGTCTTAAAGTAGGTAGGGGAGTTATGAATATATTAATGCCACAATTAGGTGAAACAGTTGCTGAAGGTACTGTATCCAAGTGGCACAAGAATATAGGGGATGATATCAAATCTGGAGAAATCCTATTTGAAATTGAAACAGATAAAACCTCTATGGAAATTCCAGCCACAACAGATGGTAAATTGACGAAGATTTTAGTTAATGAGGGAGAAACATCATCAGTTGGGAGTATCGTTGCGGTGATTAGTGGTGAAGGAGAAGAGCCGCAAAAAGATGATATAAAAGAAGACACAACCTCAGAAAACATCAATAAAAATGTAGAGTCTTCTCAACTAGATTCACCCATCAAAAAAGAAGAGTCATTTACTTCTAAAAAAACAGGCAATGTAGAAATTGTAGTAGATACAGATGCACCAGAATGGTTTTCCTTTTTAAACGAAGTTCAAACACCCGATGATAATTACGAGGCTTTTTCTAGTAAAAATATTGATATTAAATTTACACCATTAGCAAAGAGATTAGCTAATAATGAAAGGGTAGATTTGATAAAGCTTGCTGATTATTTTAAAAAAAATAATGCCCGAAAAGTTAATCGTAAACTATTGGAAGATTATATTTCCTCATTGTCTGTGACAAAAGCCAGATCAGATATACCCGTTAAGATAGATCATGATTTATATCCAGAAAAAGTAGCTCTTAATCGTATAAGAAGAACGACAGGGCAACGTTTATCTGAAAGCTGGCCTCAGGTTCCACAGGCTTTCCAGGCAGTTGAGGTTAACTTTAGTAATTTGGATAAAACAAGAAACGAACTTAAACAAAAATATTCAGATAGGGAACTAAAGGTTTCTTACCTCTCTTTTGTTGCCAGAGCGATATCCCTAGCTATAAAGGAATATCCTTTGGTGAATAGCTGTTTCAGTGAGAAAGAATTGCATATTGCTTCCGCAGTAAATTTAGCAATTGCGGTAGATTTAAATTATAATGGCTTAATTGTTCCTGTATTAAAAAATACTGATAAAATGAAACTGGTTGATTTGAATGAAAACTTAAATGATCTAGTTCAGAGAGCTCAAAATAATCAACTTAAACAAGAGGAATACTTCGGAGGAACATACACGATATCGAATAATGGTAGTATGGGCACTTACATGACTGCGCCTATTGTGAATCCGCCACAAGTTGCGATTATGTCTTTTGATGGCATACAAAAAAAGCCAGTTATTGTTGAAGATAGTACTGGAGACACAATTGGTATTAGAAAAATTGGTGTGCTTGGTCAGAGTTTTGACCATAGGGCATTTGATGGTGCTTACGCTGCAAGCTTTTTAAAAGAAGTAAAAAATATTATAGAAGAATATAACTGGAATAGTGAAATATAAAGGAGAATATCATGTCACATAAAATTGGTTGGGTTGGAACTGGAAGAATGGGTTATCCAATGGCTGGTCGTCTAGCAAAAGATGGGCAAGACATAAGTGTATGGAATAGAACTAAATCAAAAGCTGATCCATTATCAGAATATGGTGCAAAAGTAGTCACCAATATGGATGAATTACATGATGTAGATGTCTTATTCACAATGGTTTCAACGGGTAAAGATCTCAAACAAGTATATTTTGGTGATGAAGGTGTTCTATCAAAAGGCACAAAGAAGAATCAAATATTTGTTGATTGTTCATCAATTTCATCAGAGGACTCAAATGAAATCAGGGACAGATTAAAAGAACTAGGAATTGCATATATGTCATGCCCTGTCAGTGGTAATGGTAAGGCTGTAAAGGCTGGAGTTTTATCAATAGTGGCATCTGGGCCTGAGGATATTTTCAATCAAATAAAACCATATTTAGAAACCATTGCTCCACGTGGTGTTGCGTATGTTGGAGAAGGGGATTTGGCAAGATTCTGCAAAATCGCTCATAATGTAATGTTGGGTGTTGTAATCCAAAATCTTGCAGAGATTACTATTCTTGCGCAAAAAGCAGGTGTTCCGAGACATGCTTTTTTAAACTTTATGAATAACTCTGTTATGGGTTCTATTTTTACAAAATACAAATCAAATGCATTTGCAAATTTAGATTGGACAACTACTTTTACTACACCACTGCTACTAAAAGATTTAGATTTAGGTCTGCAATCAGGTAAGGAATTAGGTGTACCAATGCCTGTAACAGCTGCAACAAGGCAAGCAGTTCAGCAACATTCTGGAAGAATTGAAAGAATTTCAAAAGAAAATCTAGAAAAAGATTTTGGTATGCTTTTAGAAACAGTTGCTGATGGTGCTGGGATTTCGCTTGAGCCTGAGAATGTTCCAATTCCAACAGGACTTGAAACAGAAGAATAAGAATTTTTTTTTGTTTCTTGACCTTTTAGAATACATAGTGTTATCTAAAATACTAACTTATCGCGGGGTGGAGCAGCCCGGTAGCTCGTCAGGCTCATAACCTGAAGGTCGCAGGTTCAAATCCTGCCCCCGCAACCAATACTTATTTGCTTTGATATAGAATTAATAGTAATCCTAGGAATAGGATCCCAATATATAAACATAAATGTTTTCAGTTCTATCAAATACAAGCTTTAGAAATCTCTTTCTGGCTCAAAATTTTTCCTTGTTAGGTACAGGTTTAGCAACTGTAGCCTTAAGCTTATTGGCATTTGATTTAACTGGAAAAAATGCAGCATTATTATTATCAAGTTTGTTCACAATAAAGATGGTAATATACGTCTTTTTTTCACCCATTGCTGGAGCTTTTGCAAACAAGTTTAACCGAAGGCTCTATTTAGTTTTTTTAGATATAGTTCGTGCAATTGCAGCCATTGGTTTATTTTTTGTAAGTGAAATATGGCATGTATACTTTATTATTTCTGTAATTTATATCTCTTCTGCTGCCTTTACACCAATATACCAATCTACAATACCTCAACTTTTCAATGAGGATGAAGATTATACAAAAGCTCTATCATTATCACGTATGGCCATAGATTTAGAGAATATACTGGGTTATTCACTAGCCGCATTAATTCTTGTTTTTTATAATTATAAGAGCTTGTTTATTGGAACGTCTATTGGTTTCATCGCCTCAGCTCTATTAATATTATCAATATTTCTCCCCATTATTACTGAAAGTGATAAAACGAAAGATACCAGATTTATTCAGAAAATAACTTATGGGGTAAGGAAATTTACTCTTTTGCCCGAGCTAAAGGGATTGATGTTTATGAATCTTGCTGTATCTGCTGGTGGAGCTATGATATTAGTTAATTCAGTCATATTAATCAGATTAGTGCTGGGTATGGATGAAGAGGCACTTCCAGTTGCAATGTTTTTCTTTGGGTTTGGCTCTGTTTTAGGGGCAACCCAAGTACCTAGAATATTAAAAAAATATTCTCTATGGAATTTAATGCACTTCGGTGCATATCTTATATCAATAGTCTTTATTTTGTTTTCTATTATTATTGAGCTTAATGTATTTAATTTTATACTATTATTGATATTTTGGTTTATATCGGGTTTTGGCTATTCTCTTGTTTTGACACCAATGGGAAGAATAATTAGAGCATCAGCGAAGGAAGATGAATTATCTCAATTATTCGCTGCACAGTTTTCACTGAGTCATCTATGTTGGCTTTTTATGTATCCATTGGCTGGGTATTTAATAACAATGTTTGATGTCACAGTCACCCTTTATTCACTTGCAATAATAATAATATTAGCGACAATCGTTTCTTCAAGTTATACGAAAAATAAAATTGCCGATTGAATTTTTTTATAGATAATATTTTATTGACACAGCTGGGTTTAAATAATTTACTGTAACCGAGATAATTAAGATGTATTTTAATTATTGAGATTAATCATTTTAAGACATTTTTTAACAACAATTGTTTTCCAAAAACCAAAAAAATTACGTTACAAAATATGTTTGATTCATTTTTAGATACTAACTTCTTATATTTTATTTTTCTGATTATTTTTCTGATTTCTGGGATGGTAAAAGGTGTTACTGGTATCGGATTGCCAATGACATCAATCACGTTATTAATTTTCTTTATCAATCCACTTCAAGCAATTGGTCTAAATATGGTTCCAGTAATAGTAGCAAATATTACTCAATTTTTATCTGCGCAAAGTCCATTAAAGACAGCAAAGAAGTATTATTTATTCGGAATATTTATGGTAGCTGGGATATTAATTACATCTGTCCAGGCTGCAACTTTAGGTGATGATCTAATTAAATTACTTATTGGACTTATGGTAATGATTTTTGCATTAGATAATTTATTCAGGAGATCATGGTCGTTTGATTTAAAATATGATAAGTATTGGCAAATTGGTATGGGCTCGCTTGCAGGTGTTGTCGGAGGCCTTACTTCAATTTGGGGTATCCCTATAATAATTTATTTGATACTCAGGAAGGCGTCTAAAGAAGATTTTGTTGATTCAACAGGCTTTTTATTCTTAATAGCAAGCGTTCCAGCCACCTATGGTTATTATAAAACAGATGTTTTTTCATTAGAAATGATTCCAATTGCAGCACTCTGTGCAGTCACTGCAATCATTGGCATGAGACTTGGAAGAATAGTAAGAAGGCGAATTGACGCGGATACTTTTAAGAAGTACCTTTTACTTCTGTTCCTATTAATTGGTATTAGAATGATATGGTCTGCCATGGGGGGTATTTAAATCTCATATGATGAGACTATCAATGGATGAATATATTTCATGGAGAATGCCAAAAAAGGATATTTCAATAAGTCTTACATCAGGAGATATTGTGGTTTTAACAATATCGCCAAACGGAATAGATGCTTATTCTCAATATCTCAATGTAGGAGAAGAAATTGAACTAAAGGCCCATCAATGGTTTACAATTGAAACCATGGGCAAACTATCACTAGTGCAGGTTCTACCAAATGATATTGAGTTTAAAATCGCTGGCGACAATTGGAAACCAACGCCATTAAAATCCTAGTCTTGTTTGCGATTAATCTTATACTCAAAGTTTTGTGTTTCAGAATTAATACTAATAAGTTCTGCTCCATTTCTAATATGGTAGTGAGTTGCCATTGGGGTAAGGGGAGAAAGAGTAACTATTTTTTCGATATTTGGCATATTTTTAATGGTGTGATTTATAACTTTTTTCATTATTTCTTTTCCAGCACCCCTCTTTCGGGACCAGACTGTATAAGGAATCATAATTGTTGAATTTTTTTCTAAATAAGAATTCTTACTCATTAGTTCCAATTCCTTCTCTGTATGAGGAATTTCATCTGTCATAGCCACACAAACTATACCTTCAATGTTATCATCATAAGCCAATCCATAAATTTGACGCCCATAACTAGTTCTAAAGTTTAAATCTAAATGTGGGCGAACAGGATCTTCATTAACATCTATGTCATTAAGTAGAACAAGTTCGGTACCTTTAACCCACTTAAAAAAATTATCTACCCTATCTTTGAATGATTTGATTTCCATTTTTATCTCATTGGTTTGGCGCGCCGGGGAGGATTCGAACCCCCGACCTCCTGATTCGTAGTCAGATACTCTATCCAGCTGAGCTACCGGCGCAATACATTTAATATATATAAACTCATATATAAAATATCACAAGATCTCTTGTGAACTTAAAATTATATATGAATAATTATTAGTTTATGTTATCAAACCAATATGGAAAAGAAGTGTAGAAGAGTTGTTACGGGGTTTAATAAACAAGGTGACTCGGTTGTTATTTCTGATAGTTTCGTGAATAACCAAATGGAAAAAAATTCACGTCCTGGGGTAAGCTTAAATAATATTTGGCATACAAAGGTTTTTCCAAATAATAACTCCGCCAACATTGATGAAGTAGATCAAGAGTTTACAATGTTTCCAAAATCCTTCGAGACAATTTGCCGTATATCTTCTTTTGAACCAGAAGGATCTCATGTGAAAGATAATTTTGATAGCGATGCATATTTTTCAGATTTAGATGCAAGTGATACATTAGTCAAAAGTACAAGACATCCATTCATGCATAAATCAAAATCTTTAGATTATGCTATTATTCTAGAGGGTGAAATTACTCTCATACTCGATAATGAAGAAGTTCACCTCAGTCAGGGTGATATTGTTATACAACGCGGCACGAGCCATGCTTGGGTAAACAATAGTGATAAACTTGCAAGAGTTTGTTTTATTTTGATGGGGGCTGAATGAATAAGAAAAAATATAAAATACAATTTATTTTCAGCTTAACCATATCTCTTTTTTCATTGATCTGTATGACTATGAATTTAGATGCAGCAGAATACGAATTCAAATTCCATCATTTCTTACCAAAAACATCACCTGCACATACTTCTATGATAGAGCCATGGGTAAAGAAAATAGAGGAGGATTCATCTGGGAGGATCAAAATTGATGTTTATCCATCGATGACGCTTGGAGGGCGTCCAGCAGATTTAGTAGGTCAAGCCAGAAATGGAGTTGTAGACTTGATATGGACATCTAATGGTTACACACCAGGCCAGTTTCCAAGAACAGAGTTATTCGAACTACCATTAATCCACACTAATGATCCAGAAAAAACAGGTGCGGTTATGTATGAAATGTTCAGTGAATATTTAGAAGAAGATTATTCTGGTCTGAAGGTGCTCTTTTTGCATGTTCATGCTGGAAATGTATTTCAATCTGTAGAGAAAGAAATATCGGACATAAATTCATTCAAAGGAATGAAAGTTAGAACACCATCTAGAACTGGTTCATGGACGCTTGATGAATTAGGTTCAGAGTCTATTTCAGTTCCAATGCCAGATGTTGTTCAAACCTTATCCAAAAATATGATAGATGCAGCTCTAATCCCCTATGAAATAATCCCAACATTTAAATTAAACGAATATACAAAATATCAAATTGAGGGTTATGATGGATTTCGCTTTGGCACATTAACATTCCAAGTATCTATGAATAAAGATAAATGGAATACTCTTCCTGATGATATCAAGGAAATTTTTCAAGCTAATTCAAATCTGTCACAATGGAAAAATGCAGGTAATATCTGGCAAATGAACGATGATGATGGTCTAGATTATGCTTTGAAAAATGGGAACATACATAAAATCCTCGGGTATAATGAAACTGAAGAAATCAAAAATAGATTAAAAGGAACACATGATATTTGGTTAAAGGAATTATCAAAAGAAAATATAGATGGAGCTCCAATACTAGAAAAAGCAATGCAACTCATTGGTGAGTAGTTCCGAGGATTTTTTAATTTATGAGATTCACCAATAATATAAATAATTTAAAAAATATTATCACTTACTGGGCGCTTATTGGTGGTGGTTTATTGATTTTTCTATTACTTATTAATGTGTTTGGAATCGCCTTCGATAATACAACCCATCATGTACCCTATACACCATATGAGTTGATTCAATTTCTAATGCCAGTAATTGTATTCAATTTTTTACCTTATTGTGAATTGAGATCAGCACATATAACCTTTGATTATTTTACAAAGAGGTTTGAAAAGAGGGTTATATTACTATTAAGTATAATCAAAAGTACAATTGTTATATTCATTAGCGCCTACATCCTTCATCAAATGATCTATGGAATGATAGATTATTATTCTTTTGGGTATGAGACAGTTATTATGAGTATCCCAATTTGGTTGTGTTACCCACCTATATTAACTTCACTGTTTTTACTGATATTGGCAGCAATTATTAATATCAAGGAAGAGATTTCATAAGATGGAATGGAATTTCATAGGAATATTTCTAAGCATTATTTCTTTGATTACATTGGTAATTTTAAGAATACCAATTGCTTATGTAATGATTTTGATTGGAATTGCTGGAGTTGGATTTGTGGATGGGATGGATATTTTGCATTTTCAGTTAAGAGACTTGGCCATTGCGCAGTTTTCAAATTATGATTTGTCTGTGGTTCCTATGTTCATTTTGGTAGGAATAATTGCTCAAAATATTGGATATGGTGAAAGGCTATTCAAAGCTTTCAATAAGATATTTAGAACTATTCCAGGTGGGTTAGCAATTGCAACAATATTTACAGCTGCTGGTTTTGGTTCGATCAGCGGTTCATCAGTTGCGACTACATCCACATTGAGTGAAATTTCTATAAGAGAATTTCAAAAATTCAATTACCCCCCATCCCTATATTCTGGTTCAATTGCAGCTGGTGGTACCCTTGGAATATTAATTCCTCCTTCAATAGTGTTGATTGTATATTCAATCATTGCTGAAGTTAATATTATCGCAATGTTCAAAGCTGCAATAATTCCATTTTTATTGGCGATAATTTTTTTCATAGGTGTGATAGTTATTTATGCTTTAAAAAACCCCATTCAACCAAGAAGGATTGAAGAAGAAAATATATCAAATCTTGATGCTCTTAAATTACTCTTACCAATATTAACTCTAATAACAATCATTATTTCAGGTTTAGTATTTGGTATATTTACGATTGTTCCAGCCGCATCACTATCTGCACTATTAGTTATAATTTATGGAGTTTTTATAGGGAAATTAAATAATAAAAATATAAAGAGAATAATGCTGAACACAGCAAAATTATCTGGAATGATTTATTTGATTATATTTGGAGCAGAAGTTTTAAAAATATTCTATGCGAGAGTTGATTTGCCTCAATTCCTATCAAATATTATCACGAGCAGTGCTTTAGATCCTCTTTTACTTATTTTTTTAATTCTTCTAATTTTTATTATTTTGGGATTTATACTAGACAGCATGTCAATAATCTTAATATTTGTCCCATTTATCTTGCCTTCGATATTGAATCTTGATTTAAATATGGATCAAGAATCTATAAAGATTTGGTTTGGTATTCTAATGTTAATTGTTGTTGAGCTTGGTTTGATTACACCGCCTGTGGGTCTAAATATTAATACGATTGCAAAAATAGATCTTTCAATTAGCAAAAATATATCAAACCAAAGGAGTATTTACCACGGTGTTTTGCCCTTCTTTTTTATTGAGTTTATTAGAATAATATTAATATTATTTTTCCCATCCATAATCCTTATTTCGCATTTGTAAAACCTTCGTATAAAATATTAGACAAATAGAATTTATGCGTATAAATTCAAGTAGTCAGCTGATACATCTCTAACAAGATTGTTTCGAGGCATATTGGGTAATATGTGAGTATCAAAAAATCCACACATTTCAATATTAATATTCAATGGTTGGATCATTGTTTTTTGATCAAGGGAAGGGAAAGATAAAAAACATATGGCGGCAGAATCTATGGGCCACGATGGCACGTTACTAAATTTAGGAATAGCATTTTTTTGTTTGGTTGCAAATGGTTTCTACGTTGCAGCTGAATTCGCGATAGTCAAGTGTAAACCTCTCAGAATAGAGCAGATGGCAGCTGAAAATCAATTTGCTGCTAGGCTATGTAAACACATCTTAACAGTTCAAGAAAATTATTTGGCTTGCTGTCAATTGGGTATAACTATGGCATCATTAGGTCTAGGTTGGGTAGGGGAACCAACAGTGGCAGCATTAATTGAACCAGTCTTGGGAAATTTCTTACCTGAGCATCTGATTCATTTTGTAGCATTTATGATTGGATTTATTACATTTTCTTCTTTGCATATCGTTGTGGGAGAACAAGTGCCAAAAATTTTTGGTATTAGAAACCCTGAGATTACATTTCAAGCTTGCGCACATACATTATGGGTTACATATATTTTAGTTTACCCGCTTAATATTGCATTAAAATCAGCTGCATCTTCAATATTGAGATGGATGGGGGTCGCCTCTTCTACATATGAGGATATCTTTACAGGTGAAGAGATTAAAGGACTTGTTGATGTTTCAGTTGAGCATGGAGTAATGGACAAGGATCAAGCAGAAAGGTTGCAAAATCTATTTGCATTTGACGAAAGAACATTAGAAAGTGTTATGATTCCAAGTGCTCAATCAGAAGTTTTAATCCTAAATGGTGATAATGAAAAGAATAGACGCGTAATTGCTGAAACTCAGCATTCAAGATTTCCTCTATTAGACAAGGATAATAAACTGATTGGAACAATAGTTGTGAAAGATCTTATAGATGCATTATTTAAGGGGCAAAAGGATCCTTGGAATGATTTAGGAAGCTTTTCAAGAAAACCTATGATTGTTCCTGAGACTTCGAAAGTTAAGAATCTGTTTGAAAGAATGAGACATGAACGAAGTCATATAGCTTTTATGATAGATGAATATGGTTCATTCACCGGACTTGTTACAATGGAAGATCTTTTGGAGGAATTAGTTGGTGAGATTGCTGATGAAACTGATGAAATTGAAAATGAATTTGAGATAATTAATGAAAATGGGTTCTGGCTAGCACATGGTTTATCTCCATTGATAGACATTCAGCGAGCCCTTAATAATTATGAAATTGATGATCCAAACGCAAATACTCTATCAGGTTTGGTTATGAATGCACTCGAGAGGCTGCCAGTCGCGGGTGATATTGTACAAGCATTCGGTTATAAATTTATTGTTGAACAGACAAAAGACAACAGAGTAGAAAAAGTTAGAATAGAACCTATTTAATCACTAACTATAAATGTAGATTACTGCCATCATAGTTAAAGAAATTTCCGGAGTCTTTCATATTAAGGTCCAAAATCAGCTTTATGAGGGCTTTCGCACTCTCTTCTGGTGATAATGATGCGTAGCTTCCACCCATATCAGTTCTCACCCATCCTGGGTGGAATGAAGCAACGGGTATCTTATAATTCTTTAATTCACTAGAAAAAGTAACCATCAGATTGTTAACAGCAGCTTTGGAAGCTCTATAAAAATAGGCATCACTGCTACCGTGTTGCTGTGACCCCATGTGGGATGAAATGATCGCTATTTTTGGCTTTTGACTTGTTTTTAACTTTTCCAGAAAAGTCCTAATTGTAAAGAATGGACCTGCTACGTTCGTCATCAAAACATTGAGAATTGTATTGGGAGTGTTTTGTTGGTCAAACATTCCGCCCTTTGCTCCCATAATACCTGCATTACAAATAATTACATCAATTTGATTTATATTATTAGAGATATCCTTTAATTTATCTTCATCTGTTACATCTGCCTTGAAAATTTCTAGTTTATCTTTGTATACATTTTTTAATTTCTCTAAATGGATTACGTCGCTTGTCTCTCTACAGAGAGCTATTACTTCATAACCATTATTCATTACCTCCCTTGTGAGGGCGTAACCTATACCTTTGTTTGCACCAGTAATAAGAAATTTATAACTCATTTGATTGTCACTCATACCTTTTGACTCTATAATTATTAAAACTTTATCATACTGAATATGAAAATGAAGTTATTCAGAAGAAAAAGATTGATCTTTGGGGGACAAAATGAAAATTAAATATTTATTCTCAATCCTAATACTATTTTTATTTATTTATCCGCAAAATGTAATTGCTCTTCCTGGCTGTAGTTATTCATCAAATTATTTTGATAACTGTTATGGAATGAGAGATTATGACAATGGCGATCAATATATCGGTGATTTTCAAAATAATGAAAAACATGGAAATGGTCTTTATAGCTTTGCCAACGGCGATCAGTACATCGGAGAGTTTTTTGAAGGTATAAGAACTGGCCATGGTCAATATTTTTATTCTAATGGAGATATATATGTTGGCGATCATTTAAATGATATGGCGCATGGGTATGGTGTCTATACTTTTACTAGTGGTGATGTCTATACAGGAGAATTTTTAAGTGACATTAAATCTGGAAGTGGAATTTATGAATTCAATAATGGAGATCTGTATCTTGGTGAATTCGAGTATGATCAAAGAAGTGGAGAAGGTACTTACTATTATTTGAATGGGGATATTTTTATGGGGGAATATTTAAATGACTTACCAAACGGTCAAGGCATAATGGACTACATTTCAGGTGATAAGTATATGGGTGAATTTGTTGATGAATATAAGAATGGTTATGGGTCATATATATGGGCAAATGGTGATAGGTATATTGGACAATTTTTGAATGATGTCAGATCCGGGTATGGCGAATACTATTACTCAAATGGAGATAAATATGTCGGCGATCATGAAAATGACACTGCAAATGGCATCGGGATCTACTATTTTGCTGATGGGGATACTTATGAAGGAGAAATGTTAAATGGACAATTCCATGGACGAGGTAAATACGTATATTCAGATGGTAGAGTCGAAACAGGTCTTTGGGAGTATAATGTCTATATAGTTTCTGATAGTGATAAACCAAAGACAAATTCAACAATTAGTAGTATGAAATTGTGTGAAACACTGGGCTTTTCAAAAGGAACAGCAGAATTTAGGAAATGTGTACTCGAGGTAATGAAAAACTAGAGAGAATACACAAATATAGTATAATTATATCAAAAACGTATCTTAATGAGGTTGAAATGAATATACCTAATGTTAAATCTTTTTTTGATGATGCTACAAACACAATTAGTTATGTAGTTATTGATAAAGCAACTTCCTCTTGTGCAGTCATAGACTCTGTTCTGGATTTTGACTACTCTTCTGGAGTTGTGTCCTATGAGCAAGCAGATGAGGTGATAAATTATATTAAATCGAATAACCTAAATGTAGCGTGGTTATTAGAAACACATGTTCATGCGGATCATTTATCAGCTGCTCCTTATATTCAGGAACATGTGGGAGGTAAAATTGCAATATCAGCAGAAATTCAAAAGGTACAAGATATATTCGGCAAGGTCTTCAATGCGGGAACTGAATTTCAAAGAGATGGGAGTCAGTTTGATTTACTTTTAAAGGATGGGGATACTTATGAAATTGGTGAATTAATTGGTAAAGCAATCCTTACACCTGGACATACTCCTGCATGTATGGCTCATATCATTGGTGATGCTGTTTTTGTAGGTGATACCTTATTTATGCCAGATGGAGGAACAGCAAGAGCAGATTTCCCTGGAGGGGATGCAAGAACGCTTTATCAATCAATTCAGAAAATTTTAACCTTGCCAGATGAAACAAGGATGTTTGTTTGTCATGATTACGGTCCAAATGGCAGGGATTTTGCATGGGAAACAACTGTAGGAGAGCAAAAGAAAAATAATATCCATATTGGAGGTGGAGTTACAGAGGATAATTTTGTAGATGTTAGAACCACACGAGATAAAACACTTGGTATGCCAAAGTTAATAATACCATCTATCCAGGTTAATATGAGAGCTGGCAATATGCCTCCTGCAGAAGATAATGGAGATATATATTTTAAAGTCCCTGTTAAGGGTTTGCGAAAGGAAAATGATGACAATTGATTTAATTAATTTTACACCTATTCAGTCATTTATAGGAGGAGCACTAATTGGGTTTGCTGCTTTCTTACTTATGCTGACAAAGGGAAGAATTATGGGTGCAAGTGGTATTCTCGGAGGATTGATCACAAAAGATTTTAAGAGTGATTGGCTTTGGAGAATCTTTTTTATTATTGGATGTTTAATCGGTCCTGTTATATTAATAACCGCATTTAACTATGAAATAGTATATAAACCTGTAGCAAATGGAATAATTTTTTATATCGCAGCATTTTTGGTTGGTTTTGGCTCAGCTATGGGGTCTGGTTGTACATCAGGACATGGTATATGCGGTTTATCGCTTCTATCTAAAAGATCTCTAATATCAGTGATAACTTTTGTAACAGCAGGGGTGCTCACTGTATTTATAATCAAATTATTAGGAGGAATATAAAATGAGGTTAATATTTGCTTCTATATCAGGATTAATATTTGGTTTTGGATTAGCATTAGCAGGCATGTTAAATCCTTCGAAAGTTCAAGGATTTTTAGATATCTTTGGGGTTTGGGACCCATCACTTGCTTTCGTTATGGGCGGTGGGATTATGGTAAATGCCATTGGGTATTATTTTGTTTTAAAGCGAGATAAGCCAATATATGCTGAGAAGTTTACATTACCAAGAACGACGAATATTGATAAAAATCTTCTAATTGGGAGCACTATTTTTGGAATTGGTTGGGGTTTAGCAGGTTTGTGTCCAGGTCCAGTAATTAGTAATGTTTTGCTACAACCACAAGACGCAATAATCTTTCTAATCATAATGGTTTTTGGTCTATCTGTAGGAAGAAGAATTATTAACCAAAGCACAGAAAATGAATAATAAATAATAGGGGTATCAAATGACAAAACAAAGAATTAGTTATGTAAATCCAAACGATATTGATGATTTAAGAATGAAAGATGAATTTGAGAGATGCCGAACAAGAGGTACACCCAGACCTGAAAGTCAAGCTATAAGGGCGCATGTACCAGCAACATTTTGGTCATTCGCAAACACATGGCAGACTGTTTTTCATGAGGGCGTGGCAGAGCATACGATCAAAGAGCTGTGTAGGGTATTTGTTTCGCACTCTGTTAAGTGTGAATACTGTGGTAATCAAAGATCAATTCAGTCACGAAATAAAGGGTTAGTTGAAGAGGATTATTTTGATTTGTTAA
>JBMYRO010000012.1:0-37039 GCA_049602435.1 Hyphomicrobiales bacterium | reverse complement strand
TATTCTGATTATAAAGAATCCATTGATTAATATCAAAGTCTCTGTGGAACCACATAGAATGATCAAGGCTCGCCACCTGTATATTTCGTTGGAAGATTGAAATACCATGAGGCATGAGGGCAGTGTCTAATATTGTATAGTCACTTGCATAGGCAAGGAGGGCTTGATTTAAAATCCTATCAGTATCAGTTTTCTCAGATAATCTTAACCATAGAAGTTGTTCTGGAGATATTTTTTTTGGATTGACCATATTGCGTGGCTCTACAGGACGAAATTCTATCGGTCGTTCTCTATTTCTAGTATCTCTGATATTTTCAGGGCTTGTCTTAAATATTTCATCCAAAATTTCTATTTCAGAGGATAATTCATCTGGATTTTTAATATCTTCAGGAAAATATGATTGATGCGAAAGGCCAGTTTCATCCTTGTGGAAAGAAGCAATCATATAAAAAATAAGGTGTTTATTTTGATAAGCCGAGATTATTCTTTGCCCAAAACTCTTGCCATCTCTCAGTTTTTCGACATCATATTCTATTGGGATATCAGGATCGCCTGCGCGAAGAAAATAAGAATGGAGTGAATGCAAATATCTATTATCGATAGTTTTATATGCAGCTATTATAGCTTGCGCAACAATTAAACCTCCAAATATTCTCTTCCACCCGTATTCTTTTGCAGATGCAATGTATCTTTCATCGCCAATATGCTCTAAATCGAATAAATCTAAAAGGTTTTTTACGGCACTCATTTCAATATCGGTGTAATTAAGATAAGATATATATATGTATATATAGCAGAAAGATTATTAAAAGAAAAAAATGAATAAGAAAAAATCTATATCATCAGATATTATTGTGATGGGTAATGGCATCACTTCTCAATTTTTTTCTCTTGTATTATCAAAAACAATCGGCGAGAGAATAAAAATCTCTCAGATAGACAAAGAAATTAAGTCTCAAGATTACGTTAGGGCCTTATCAATATCTCTTTCAACTGTCAACATATGTAAAGCACTGGATATTTGGAGCCTCATTGAACCGCATTGTTATCCTGTGAAAAAAATTATAGTTACACATAAGGCCATACATGAGGAGTCTAAAGGTAGTATTTTAGAATTTGATAATCACATTGACCATAATATTGCCTCTTACATCATAAATGAAAGTGATTTAAGAAATATTTTATCTCAGCAAATAATAAAATATAAAAATATCGAATTATTCGAAACAGAAATTAATAGTTTGGAAATAGATAATCAGAGTGCAACGATTTCTTCAGATCGATATGATTTCTCATCAAAGTTAATTGTTGCTGGTGATGGCAGATCATCAATAATCAAAAAAATTCTCGGCATTAAATCAATAACTTGGGATTACGATCAAACAGCTTTGTCATGTCTTATTAAGCATTCCAAGAAAAACAATAATATTGCAATTGAAAACTTTTTAAACTCTGGTCCTATTGCAATTTTACCATTTGGAGATTACCAGTCTTCCCTAATTTGGTCGGGAAGTAGGAGTTTCATGAATAATTTAAAAAAGGCAGATATAGATCAACTTCTTGAAGAAGTTCAAACACAAACAAAAGACTATATTGGTGAAATAAGTAGTATCGAAAACATTGGTTATTTTGATCTAAATTTTAGTATTATCCGAAAATTAATTGATAGGAGAGTTGCATTTATAGGTGACGCAGCGCACTCGGTTCACCCTCTAGCAGGTCAGGGGACAAATATTGGATTGAGGGATGTAGCGTATTTATCAGAAAATATTATAGACTCTATCAAATATGGTCTAGATTTTAGTGATAAAAATGCACTTCAAGAATATGAAAGAAAAAGAATGCCAGATATTGTAACATCTGCAATGACATTTGATGCAATTAATCGTTTGTATTCAAATAATATTAGGGCGATTGAACCCTTAAAAGATTTTGCAATTAATTTTGTGAGTAAAGTTCCCACATTAAAAAAGAGTTTTGTCGAAGAAGGGGCTGGCACAAAACGAGCGATGTCAAAATTAATTCAAGGAATACCAATCAGTTAGAGATAGGGTTAAAATTTTCTGGTTACGCCGAAGTTAATGGCATTGGTAACAAGATTTACGGATAATGTTCCGCCATCATTGACTAAATCAAGTTCATTCATACTATATGTGAATTGGTATTCACTAAAAATTGAATAATCACTATTTATAGGGTAACTGATTCCACCACCAAGTCTTACAGCGCCGCCAGCTAATTGGTATTCATAGGTTTTATGCGTTGTACCATTTTTTGTATAAGTGATATCAACGTGTGGAACTGAAACTCCTAATCCAGCTACAATAAATGGATTATAAAGATTTCCATCCCAACGTTTATAAGCATTTGCAGTTATAAGATTGAGTCCATCTGTTAATTCAAGTCTTGAAAAGTTAGCAGGCATTTCACTTGAAGGGGCGTAGGCTTTTGCATGTGTAAATTCAATTCCATAACCAATATTATAATCCCAGTTGACATATTTTAGGCCATAGTATGGAGGTGATGAAAAACTTTTACCTTCCCATCCTATAGTCTTATCTATTGGATCGCCATAGGCGGTACCATTTAAATTAGCATGCGGGAGGGTCTGATAACCTGAATAGATACTCACTTCATTGTCTGCATGAGCATATGCATTGAAGAGCATTAATATGCCAAGAATTAAATAGATTTTATTTTTCATCTTTTGCTAATTTTCTTGCTTCATTTTCTAGCATGATAGGGATGCCATTGCGGATAGGGTATGCTAATTTTGCTTTTTTCGCAATTAATTCATTATTTTTCTCATCATATATGAGTTGTTCTTTAGTTAAAGGACAAATCAAAATATCAAGCAACTTCTTGTCAAATATTTGTTCGCTCATTTTATTGCATAAAATTATTATTTTTATTTCGACTAGCTATTGATAATTCACTTAATGCAATCAGAATTTCGGACCTATTTTCAATGTTAGAGGCTTCAAGCAAAGCTTGTTTTTCTTTCGCACTAAAAGGACTTAGCATTGCAAATGCATTAATTAAGATTTCTGTATCAGTATCTGTAATAACAGACCAATCAGTAGTGAGGTCATTAACATTCAAGTAATCTGATATAACATTTAGCAGTTTATTTCTATCGATAGAGTTCGAAACTTCTTCGAGATTAAGATCATCTATAAAATCGTGATAATCTACTTTCATTTTTCTATATAATTTTTCTGATAAAACTTCTTCAATTATTTTAAATCTACAAATCCCTGTTAGTTTAACAATAAACGTTCCATCCTCATTTTCGACATATGTTGATATCTTTCCTATACATCCAACATTTTCTGTTTCTGATTTCTTTTTTTTATCAATTGAGGGTTGCACGATCCCAATATATTTATCACTCTTAATTGCATCCTCAATCATTTCGAGGTAGCGTGGTTCGAAAATATTTAATGGTAAAATTGCTTTCGGCAATAAGACACATTTATTGAGGGGAAATATAGGTATTATTTCTGGTAAATTTTCGATATTGATTGTTTGGTTCATCTTATTACCTATGAAAATAATATTGAGGAGAGGCTTTTTCTCTTTTCAATTGATACTGGATCTGTAAAGCCCCACACTTCGAAAAATTTTAAAAGTTGATTTTGAGCAGCTTTTTCGTTCCATTCTCTATTCAATTTTATAGACTCAATCAGTAAATCTGCTGCTTCAACCTTATTTCCTATTGAGTTGTAATATAGTGAAAGGTCAAGTCGTGCTTGATGATCATTTTGATTTTCTTCAATTTTTCTAATCAATTCATCAATTTTTCCATCATCATTAGGCACACTTTGTGCCAGATCGATGGAAGCTTTTATTTGTTTTATTTTCTCATTTTGAAGTAACTTTTCTGGCACACTAGAAATAAATTTTTTTGCGTTATCTGTGTCGTTCATTTTTAAATAGCAATCTGCAATCTCATAGATTACATCAATATTTTCTTGATCCTGTTGGATCATTTCACCGAGAAGCGCCAACGCATCTTGATAATTATCTGAATTTTTTAGGTTAAGTATCTGTTCAAGTTTATCAGAATTTGTATCTGTTAATGGACCAACATTTTTTTCAAAAAACTTTCTTAATTCAGCTTCTGTAATATTACCCATAAAACCATCAACCGGTTTTTGGTCTTTGAATGCAAAAACTGCTGGAATAGATTGGACTCCCATTTGAGCTGCAATTGCTTGGTTTTCATCCACGTTAAGCTTGCATAAAATGACAGATCCAGCGTATTCAGTTACGATTTTTTCTAATGTTGGGGTTAGTTGTTTGCAGGGTCCACACCAGGGCGCCCAGAAATCAACAACCACAAGAATGTCTTTTGATGCATTTATGACATCTTCAGTAAAGCTTGCTGTTGATATATCTTTTATATATTGTTTTGAATTATCCATTTTTACTATCTTTTATTTATGATAATACACTTTTCATATATGTAGTTTTACCATAAAATCAATCAGATTTATTGAATTATTTGCTAGTAAATTTATTTAATTACATATATAAATTTAGAAGTTAATTTTGCGGGCGTAGCTCAGCGGTAGAGCACAACCTTGCCAAGGTTGGGGTCGTGAGTTCGAACCTCATCGCCCGCTCCATTGACTAAACTTCATTTTCAATACCAAATTATTGCTGAGGTTTGTTATATGTCACAAAAAAGCCTTCTAATAAAAAATGGTACTGTTGCACATTCAGACAAATTAGAAGAAGTTGACATATTAGTTCTAGGAGAAACTATAGCACAAATAGAACAAGATATTTCAATTGACGCTGATAGAGTAATTGACGCATCCAATATGCTTGTCCTACCAGGTGGTGTTGATAGCCATTGTCATATAGAACAGAGATCGGCGTCAGGTCTAATTAATTCAGATACCTTTTATACAGGAACACACGCGGCAGCTTTAGGTGGTAATACATCAGTAATTCCCTTCGCCGCTCAATATGATGGTGACTCTTTAATCAAGGTTGTTGAAGACTATCACAAGCTAGCTAGTAAGGGCGCTCTTATTGACTACTCAATGCATATGATTATTGCCGGTCCATCAGAAACAGTTATTTATGAGGAATTGCCTAAATTGATAAAAGAGGGGCATAGTTCGATCAAAATTTTTATGACCTACGATAGGTTGCGAATTGATGATGAGAGTATTTTAAAGATACTCAGTCAAGCTAAAGAGAGTGGGGCGATGGTTTCTGTGCATGCAGAAAACCATGAAATGATTACAAATAAAGTAGCAGAATTACTTGACTCAAAATGCTTCCATCCAAAATATCATACCGATAGTCATCCGGTAGATGGTGAGGTGGATGCATTTAAAAGAATAATTCATATGTCTGAAATAACCAAGCAACCTATTATGATATTTCATGTTTCATCTGAAAAAGGTTTAGATGTTATCAGAGATGCTAAAAAGAGGGGCGTACATTTTTTTGCGGAGACCTGTACACAATATTTAACATTAAATTCAAAATTACTCGATCAAGAGATTATTACCGATGGTGCAAAATGGATTTGTAGCCCACCAATACGTGATGAGAATGACTCAATTGCTCTATGGGCCGGTCTAGAAGAAAATATATTGGATTGTGTCACATCGGATCATGCGCCATATAGTTTTGATAGCAAAGGTAAATTTTTTAAAGGAAGTAATCCTAATTTCAAAGAGATTCCAAATGGAATGCCTGGTTTACACTGGAGGTTACCAGTTATTTTGGATCGTATCTTGCAAAACAAATCAAAACTCAGCATTCTTGATTTTGTGAGAATTACATCCACTACACCCGCTAAAATATATGGGTTATTTCCTAAAAAAGGACAAATTAATATAGGATCTGATGCAGATATTGTTATTTGGGATACGAATAAGGATATGCTGCTATCCGATAGCATGGTTGTTGATGGATCAAAATACAATCCTTATAAAGATTTCAGAGTAACTTGTTGGCCGAAAGAAGTTATTTTAAGAGGAAATACAATAATAGAAGACAATAACCTTAAAGTAGATCAGGGAACTGGGAAGTTTATACCAACAGCTTTGAGTGAATATATTTAAAATTTAATGTTTAAAATGGCGAATGCCTGTGAAGACCATTGATATTTTTGCTTTATTGGCTGTCTCTATTACCTCTTCATCTCTGATGGAACCACCCGGTTGGATAACAGACTTAACACCAAATTCTATTGCAGCATCTAATCCATCTGAGAATGGGAAAAAAGCATCTGATGCAATGACACAGCCATCTCTAAATTTATCATCATGGATGTTTTCATAAAACTTTTGTATTGCTATTTTTGAGGAGTCAACCCTGCTCGTTTGTCCTGCTCCAATCCCTATTGTTTGCATATTCTTTACATAAACAATTGCATTTGATTTCACATGTTTAACGATTTTGAATGCAAATATTAAATCATTTAACTCACTCTCACTTGGTTGGGAATTTGTAACAATTTTTAGTTGTTCCTTCTCTACAACATGGTTGTCCCTGTCTTGAATTAGATATCCTCCATATACTGACTTTATAAATTTAGAATCCAGGGCATCATCAGAAATATTATTGTACTTAATAACTCTCAAATTTGTCTTCTTACTAAAAATCTCTAATGATTTTTCTGTAAAGTCAGGGGCAATAACTACCTCGGAAAAAATCTTTGTAATCACGGTAGCAGTTTCTTCATCTATGGTTGAATTTGATATTAATATTCCCCCAAATGCGCTTGTTGGATCACAAGATAGTGCTGATAAATATGCATCATGTATTGTATCTTTTTGGGCTGCACCGCAAGGATTTGCATGTTTGATAATAGCAAAAGTTGGCTTATCTTGAATAAAATCATCAATCAACTGCATTGCTGCATCAATATCGTTTATGTTGTTATAAGAGAGTTCTTTTCCTTGCAACTGTTCAATCGAGCCAAAACCATTTTTCTCTGTAATCTTTAAAGATGCTGATTGATGAGGGTTTTCACCATATCTAAGTAATTTTTCAGATACATTTTTATTGTTTAAGTTATCTAGATTTGTATCTTCAACCTGTGATTTAAACCAATTACTGATGATATTGTCGTATGACGCTGTTAGAGCAAAAGCTTCTGAGGCAAGTCTCATTCTCTCATCTAAATCTAACCCACCTTGTTTTTGTATTTGTGATATTATTTTGCTGTACATTTCTGAGTTTGTTACGATAGATACTCGTTCGTAATTTTTTGCAGATGCTCTAATCATTGAAGGTCCACCAATATCAATATTCTCTACAATTTCTTGTATATTATTGCTAGATTCCATGGTTTTTTGGAAAGGATATAAATTTACCACTACTAGGTCGATCTCCGTTATTTTATGATTTTGTATGGCTTTTGCGTCCTCATCATTATTCAATCTAGATAATATTCCACCATAGATATTTGGATGAAGTGTTTTAACTCTTCCCCCCAAAATCTCTGGAAATTTCGTAATATCCTCAATATTAACGACGGGAACTTTGTTTTCTAGAAGTAGTTTTGAGGTTCCACCTGTAGAAATAATCTCTACACCCAAACTGTGCAATTGTGATGCAAATTCGACAATATTAGTTTTATCAAAAACACTAATTAGTGCGCGCTTAATCCTGATAATATTTTTTGCCATATTTATATTGGAAGACTAATTTTTATAAAAATAACAAACAAGATCAATTTTGCTTTTCAAGCATCTCAATTAATTCATCCAAATTAGGAACGTCTGTATAGTCTTCACTCAGACCACCCGCCCCTGATTTATTTTTGCATGCAAAGAATGTACATTCATCATCGAGAAGTCTGATACCATGGACTGTATTTCTAGGAATAAAAATTAAATCACCTGGTCCAGCAGTTGTTGTCTCATCTCCAAGTAAAACAGCGAGTTTCCCAGATAAAATATAGATCCATTGTTCATCATTTGGATGATAATGTGGCGGAGGTACTTCTCCTTCTCTATATGTAACAATCCCTACTTTGAGAAGATCTCCTGCATATTGAATCATTTTTATATGAGGTCTTGCTACGTCTGGTGTCGCTTGCATCTCATTTTTTCTATAAATTGGCATGTGCCATTCCTCCAAATATTATAAAGTATTCCAGTTGATATTATTATGTTTTTTGTAGGATGGAAATAAAGAAACCATCATTTCCACCATCTGCTAAAGTATTTGGTATAATACGCACATAGCCTTCTGGTTTAATATATTTTTTAACAATTGATATTCTTTCTTTATCAATTTCTTTAATTTTTACATCAGTTCTTTCAGTCAGAATTTTTTTAATTTGATCTTCCCCTTCTTCTCTCTCCATAGAGCACGTGCAATAAATTAAAATTCCACCTTTTTTTAATACATTTAAGCCATTATTGAGTAGTTTTTCTTGGATTGATACAAAGTAATTTAGATTAAAGTCTTTTCTTCTTAATATATCTGGATTTCTTCTTATTACACCAGTTGAGCTACATGGAGCATCAATCAGGACGCCATCATAACGTTTTTCTGGTGCCCAAACAGATGCATCAGCATGAATTATCTCTGCTTTGTATTTTAATCTCTTCAAATTTTGTTGAAGTACTTTTATTCTTTCCTTACTCGAGTCAATTGCTGTCACTATAGCGCCGGCTTGAATTAGATTTGCAGTTTTTCCACCAGGCGCAGCACAAAAATCAACAAAATTCATACCTTTAATTTCATTTTCAATTAGTTTAACTGGGATGGAAGCCGATACATCTTGAACCCACCACATGCCATCTGAATAGTATTTTATATCTGGAATAAAACCATAATCAAAAAGTCTTATTGTTCCTGTATTTAATGTTATGCCATTTATTTCAGACGCTAATTTTGATTCTGGGTATTTCACACTAATATCTAATGGTGGAGGTGTCAGCAATGATTGAGCGGACGATAATATTTCATTTGGCTTATATTGCATATTCCATCTGCTCCTTAACCAATCAGGCAAAAGAATATTGGCATCAAATTCTTTTAAATTAATATCGTCTATTTCACGGCTTATTTTTCTCAAAACAGCATTAACAAGCCCTTGTAATTTGTATGATTTTCTATCTCTTTTGGTTAAATTAATTGCAATATTTACAACCGCATACGGTGGAGAGCTAATTACAATAATCTGAGTAATTGAAATAAGTAGGATAATATGAATACGTGGCGAGTGTTCCTCGATAGAATTAGATAAGTATTTATCTAGAATTTTTTCAATAAACCCCCAATATCGTAATGTAGTCATAATTATATTTTTTGAGAAAGCGAGATCTTCTTTGGGGAGTGACTTATATTTATCTTTTGAGAGATAGAAATCAAAACTTTGATCGGTATTAATGTTTTTTTGAGTGATATTCATCAAAACATCGACTGCTAGTTCTCGAGCTTTGTAGCCAAGATAGTCTTTTTTTTTCAGATCATTGGGCATATTATATTTAATTTTTTTTTTAGATTATTATATCTAAGATATAATCATAGCAATAAAGCTAAAAATATGAATAAAGAAAAAAGAAATGATCTTCCTCCCGCTGCATTGAGAGCATTAGCAGAAGCAGAAGAGAGAAGAAAAAAAAATGAACAAGAAAAAAAAGATATGCCTAAAGAAGTAGATGGACCGGAAGGACCTGAGCCAACACGATATGGTGACTGGGAAAGAAAAGGTATCACTTCAGATTTCTAATTATTTATTTTTCCTGTTTTTAATTAAATCATCCACTACTGCTGGTTCAGCTAATGTTGACGTATCGCCGAGCTGAGCAAAATCATTCTCAGCAATCTTTCGCAAAATTCTACGCATAATTTTTCCGGATCTGGTCTTTGGTAATCCTGGAGTAATTTGAATATGATCAGGTGTAGCAATTGGGCCAATTATTTCCCTAACGGTTTGTATTAGTTCTTTTGTAATTGCGGCATCATCAAATTCTATACCTGCCTTTAATGTAACGAATGCATATATACCTTGTCCTTTTACATCGTGGGGAAAACCAACTACTGCAGACTCAGAAACTTTTTTGTTTGAAACTAGAGCTGACTCCACTTCAGCTGTTCCAAGCCTATGACCTGATACGTTTATTACGTCATCAACTCGGCCTGTTATCCAATAGTAACCATCATTATCCCTTCGACATCCATCGCCCGTGAAGTACATTTCCTTGTATGTTGAGAAGTATGTTTGCTCAAAACGATCATGATCACCATAAACAGTGCGCATTTGTCCAGGCCAAGAGTCGCAAATAACGAGATTGCCAGAACACTCCCCATCAAGTACTTTTCCATCTGGGTCAACAATGGCAGGTTTAATTCCAAAAAAAGGTAATGTTGCAGAGCCGGGCTTTTGATTAATTGCGCCTGGAAGAGGTGTAATCATTATTCCTCCAGTCTCTGTTTGCCACCAAGTGTCAACAATAGGTGATTTTGCTTCACCAACGATATTATAATACCAATTCCAAGCTTCTGGGTTTATAGGCTCACCCACTGTACCTAATAGTTTTAAACTGGATCTTTTTGTAGATTTTACATAGTCATCTCCAGCTCCCATCAGGGCTCTTATAGCTGTGGGAGCAGTATAAAATATATTTACATTATACTTATCAATTATTTCCCAACATCTTGATGGGCTTGGATAATTTGGTAGCCCCTCATACATAACAATTGTGGCAGCATTTGATAGAGGTCCATATACAATATAACTATGTCCTGTAATCCAGCCGACATCTGCCGCACACCAGTAAATATCATCTGGTTTATAATCAAAGACGTATTGATGTGTCATTGAAGCATAAACTAAATATCCACCTGAAGTATGAAGAACACCCTTTGGTTTACCCGTTGAGCCAGAAGTGTACAAAATAAAGAGAGGATCTTCAGCACTCATTTCTTCCGGAACAGACTCATTGCTAACTGATTTAGCTTCTTCATGATACCAATGATCAATGTTATCATTCCAATCTATTGGATTTCCTGTTCTTTGAATAACAAGACTATGTTTAACATCCGTCCCTAATCTTTTTGCAATAGCTATGGCATTATCAACATTTTCTTTGAGAGGAATTATTTTTCCACCCCTTAACCCTTCATCTGCAGTAATGATTATTTCAGATTTACAATCGTCAATTCTTCCAGCAAGAGCTTCGGGGGAGAAGCCGCCAAAAACAACCGAATGTATTGCTCCGATCCTAGCACAGGCCAGCATCGCAAATGTTGCTTCGGGTATCATTGGCATGTAAATAGTTACTCTATCACCTTTTTTAGTTCCTAGGTTCTTCAGTACATTAGCAAATTTACAAATTTCTTTATAAAGCTGCGAGTAAGTGAAGGTTTTTGTTTCTTTCCCATCATCACTCTCCCAAATTATAGCTGTTTTATTTGCATTTTTACTGAGATGCCTATCAACACAATTTGCTGACACATTTAAGGTTCCATCCTCAAACCACCGAATATTGATATTGCCTTTCTTGTATGAGGTATTTTTAATTATGGTATATGGTTTTATCCAATCAATTCTCTTCCCATTCTCTGCCCAGAATTTTTCAGGAGAGCTTATACTTTCTTGATATAACTGATTATATTTTTCATTATTTACATAGGCTTTGTTTGCCCAATCTGAATTTACTTTATTTCCAAAAAAATCACTCATTTCATTCTCTTTTTATGTTTAAATTTAATATGGAGATCCTATTTTACAGATGATATCCCATTCATGTTCTGTGACAGGCTGAACAGAAAGCCTAGAATTTTTTACTAATATCATATCTGATAATTCTGGCATGCTTTTAATCAAATCTAAGTTAACAGTATTTTTGAAGCTTTTGTGATATGCAAGGTCAACACATCTCCACGTTGGATCTTCAATTGTGGTGTCCTGATGAGACTCAGCTATAACTTGAACAATCCCTACAATATTTCTTTCTTTAACGGAATGATAAAAAAACCCCAAATCTCCAATTTTCATAGCATCCATATTATTGCGAGCTTGGTAATTTCTCACTCCATCCCATTGTGTGCCTTTATCACCTACTTTAATTTGGTCATCCCATGACCAAGTACTCGGTTCAGATTTAAAGAGCCAGTAAGCCATTAGTTTCTTTCTTTCTAAATTTCTTCTTTCAGAGGCCTATTCATTAAAAGCCCAATCGCTTCATCAACATTATATTTATTGTACAGTATATTGTATATTGCTTCAATGAGGGGCAAATCTATATTTTTACTCTTTGCAATGTTGTAGACAGCTTTTGCCGTATGGTAGCCTTCAGTTAGGTAATCTATTTTAATATCTACGCTACCATTTTTTCCAATATCATAGCCTAATTGAGTATTTCTGGATTTTAAGTTAGATGCGGTTAGAACTAAATCACCGAGGCCAGATAATCCAATAAAGGTCCCTTTTTTTGCTCCTAAGCATTCCCCAAACAGTATAATTTCATTCATCCCTCGGCTTATTAAAGAAGCAACAGATCCATCCCCCAAATCCTTTCCCATCGCTATACCAGTAGATATAGCAATTATATTTTTTAGAGCTCCACCAATTTGAGTTCCAATAATGTCTTCACTAAAATATGGACGAAAATTATTATTTGCCAATAATTCTCCAACATCTAACAGAACCTCTTTTTTCTCACATGCAAGAGTTAGAGCTGTTGGTTTACCATTTGCTATATCAATGGCAAAACCTGGTCCAGATAAAACCATTGGTATCCAATTTGGCAGATTAATTTTACTTATTTCATGTAAAAGAAGATTTTTCCTAGTATCAATCCCCTTTGATGCGATTATGAAAGGGATTTTCTTATCTTTGTTTTTTTGTATGCGTCCTGAAATATTATCAAATTCTTGAGTTGGTGAGGCATATATCAATATATCTGAGGCCGCAACATCATCTAAATCAGATGAAAAATGAATACTATCGTCAATTAGTATGTCCCTAAGCGAATTTGAAGTTCTTGTTTTTTCAAGATCACTAGCTTTTTGGGGATTGTGATGCCATAGCTTAATATTGTGACCATTTTTTTGTAAATTAATTGCAAGAGCAATACCCCAAGCACCTGCTCCAATTATTCCAAAATTAATCATGCTTTTACACCAGCCCCTCTAACTTTTTGGCCTTCCACATCAAGAGGCCATCTTGTTCTTACTGAGACATCATTTGTTTCTAAAGCACCGGCATTGGATCTTTCGATTCCCGCCCATGCAATCATTGCTGCATTATCTGAGCATAGTTCTTTTGGTGCAACAAAAACATTAAATTCTTTTTCATCACTCAATTCTTTTATTGATGAGAAGATCTTTTTATTAGCAGCAACCCCACCAGCTATAACCACATTTAGATCGATATTTTTAAATTCATCCCGAAAACAGCAAATAGCTCTCTCCAATTTATCTTTCAAAACATCAATTATAGAGTCTTGAAATTCAGCACAGATATTGCAGGCTGTTTCTTTTGAGATTGGTATAGATTTTTCAATTTCTCTTCTTACTGCTGTTTTTAATCCAGAAAATGAAAAATTTAGTTCTTGAGAGTTAATTAAAGGCCTTGGAAATGTGAAATTATAATCTGTTTTGTTATTTGCCATAGACTCTACTATTGGACCACCCGGATATCCAAGGTTCAGAGATTTTGCCACTTTATCGTATGCTTCTCCAAGCGCATCATCAATTGTTGTTCCAAGTCTTGTGTATTCCCCAACATTTCTTACAATTAAAATTTGTGTATGACCACCCGTCACTAATAATAATAGATAGGGAAATTCTATCTTTTGAACCATTCGAATTGTCAGTGCGTGTCCTTCAAGATGATTAATTCCTAATAAGGGTTTTTTCGTAACACTTGAAATAGCTTTAGCGATTGTTACACCAACTAATAATCCCCCCTTTAGCCCAGGACCAGCAGTTACAGCAATTGAGTCCAAATTGTTGAAATCACAATCTGCTTCATTCATCGCTCTTAGAATAACTTCATCAATATATTGTATGTGAGATCTCGCAGCAATTTCAGGAACAACTCCACCATAGTCTGTATGTTCTGAAATTTGGGAGTGCACAACGTTTGATAATATTTCACATCTATTTATGCTATTAAGTTTTACAACTGCAGCAGATGTCTCATCACAACTAGTTTCTATACCAAGAACAATCATCTTTTTGTTTGCTATTAAATTGGATATGTTTTAAAAAATTTATCTGAAGGATAATACCATCAAAGAAACCATTTATATATTAATTTATCAATTTTGATTTAATGTCAGATTTAAAATCCAAAAAAATCTTAAGGATTGGGACCAGGGGAACAAACCTTGCTGTTAAGCAGGCAGAAATTTTAGCTAATAATATTATAACTAAAAAAATATGCTCTGCAAATGACATCGAAATAATTAAAATTAAAGCATCAGGAGATCTCGTAGGGTCGTCAATAGGCCCATATGATGGCAAAGGATTATTCACAAAAGAAATAGACCAAGCATTACTTGATGATAAAATTGATATTGCTGCGCATTCTACAAAAGATATTGAGAGTATAATTAATGATGGGTTAGATTTATTTGGTGTTCTTGAAAGAGAAGATCCCAGAGATGCATTAATAACAACTAACAGTGTTACAAGTATTGAAAATCTTCCTGATAATTGTCTTGTTGGTACCTCATCTCCCCGTCGTGGGGCAATTATAAAATCCATTAGAGAAGATATAGATGTGATAGAGTTTAGAGGAAACTTTGAAACTCGAATTAGAAAATTAATTGATAAAGAAGTTGATGCAACTTTTTTAGCTATGGCAGGAATAAATAGACTATCTTTTAAAGATTGTCATATCCTACCAATTGACACAGATACAATGATCCCAGCTGCAGGACAAGGAGCTATCGGACTTGTAGCAAAGATAGATGATCAAAGGGTAATAGATATTATTCAAAAACTAAATCATAATGAGTCCTTTACTTGCATACTTGCGGAACGATTAGTTTTAGAAAAATTTGGTGGCTCTTGTTTTCAACCAATAGCAATATATTCTCATTATACTGGGATAAATGAAATATCAATAACCGCAATGATATCAAACACTGATGGTAGTAAAACTTTCAAAATCAAAGAGGTGGCATCAGAAGAGACAATATTTGATATAGCTAGCGATATTGGGCAAAAATTGTTAAAATATTACCAAGAAGAATTATCAAAAGCCACAATTTAGTCCAATGAAATTTGTACTTACCAGACCGATAGAAGACTCTAAAAGGATTAAGCAGAGTCTTGAAAATCAGGGTTATGAGGTTATCGTTAACCCGTTACTAGAAATTAAATATAAAACAAACATATTTAATCCTGATAAATATGAGGTTTTAATATTTACAAGTCGTCATTCTATCCGTTACCTTGAAGAAAAAAACATATTTTTAAAGAATAAAATTATCTGCGCTTGTGGTAAGTCAACATTTTTGGAAGCAAAAAAATTTGGTACAGAAAACACCTATATTCTCTATAGTAATGTTGCAGAATTAGAAGAAAACTTTGTTAAAATTAGTGGTATAAAAGAAAAAAAAGTTCTTTATCTGCGCGGCAGAGAGATTACATCTGATATTGCTTCAATTTTCAAAGATAATGGGATTAACATTGATGACGAAATTGTTTATGAAGCAAATGGGATTAATGAATTCAACAATGAATTTATAAATGAATTAGGCCGTAGTCAGCATCTAGCAATTTTGTTTTACTCTATCAGAACTGCTCAGGTATATCTCCAATCAATGGACAAATATAATTTAAGTAATAAAACGTCAATAATTATAGCTTATTGTATATCTAAGAATGTTGCCGACTTTTTGACGAAGTTTGGAATAGAAACAAGGTATGCACTAGATACTTCGGATGATGCAATATTACAATTGATCACTAATGAACATTAAAAGTTATGAATACAAGTTCTAATAGTCGAAAAAAACAAATTAAACCAAAAGTTACAATAGATCATGATAATCATGGAAAAGACCCAAAACCTAAATTTGGATTTATGAAACGATTTCTGAGTAGATTAAATCCAAGGATCTTAATATATTTAATTACTCTTGGTACATTTTCATATTTAGTTTATTTTCTAATTCCATTTTTTAATGGAACATCAAATATTAAATTAATTGATGGAAAAATATTAAATGAGCAAGAAGCTAAAATTACAGAAATAGAGTCACAAATTAACAATAATAACCAACTATTATTAGCTTTACAGGGCAAGGATGACGCTATCTTAGATCTAGAAAGAAAGATTATAGAATTAAATAATATACTAAATACTATTTCAGAA
Organism: Hyphomicrobiales bacterium; assembly: GCA_049602435.1. Lineage (GTDB taxonomy): Bacteria > Pseudomonadota > Alphaproteobacteria > Rhizobiales > TMED25 > TMED25. The sequence continues at coordinate 20,715 of JBMYRO010000012.1, read as the reverse complement.
AAAAATATTGAAATTGCAGAGCAGAATAATCAGCTAATTTCGATGATAAATGAGACAAAAAATCCTGGGGACGATCAATCCACAAATCTAGTTAACAATGAAGAAATATCATTAAAAGATAGTACTTCTGTTGGTGATGAAACATTTATACAAATGGATGACTCATTAACAAGTTTAGATAAAAATATGGCTATGGATTCTGTTCAAGATACACCAACATCCATAGAAGTATCTATTAATGAGAATAATAAGAATATAGTAGAATTGGTCATAAGAAGAATCGAAGAAAATATAAATCTAAAGATTGAGTTTCAAGACGAAATAGATATATTGCAAAACCTTGGATTAGACGATTTGACAGCTAATAAACTTATCAAATTATCTTATGAGACAGTTCCATCCCAAGAAGATTTAATCAATGAATTTGATAGAATACTTGAAAGTCAGGTTAGTCTTTATGAAGGGGATAATGGATTCAAATCTAGAGTATTTAATTACATATCTGGAGAAATTTCTATTACCAAAAAAAGTTATATTCAAAATCCAAATAAAATTGATGAAATAAAAGCAAATATTTATAATGACGATCTCTTAGATGTCTTAATTTCGATTGATCAAATAGATTTAGAAAGCGATAAATCAACATTAATTGATATGATTAAACTCAGGAAAATATATAAAGATAATATGCAAGAATTAAGAGATAAATTTGAAATAAATTAGTATATGAAACAAGGCCTCAATAATGATTAAAATATTTTTCTTATTAGTATCCTTAATAGGATTGATATACATATTTAGCTGGTTAAACACTTATACGGGCTCTGTCTTGTTCTTGTTGGGTGATTACGAGGTAACCGTATCACCATTATTTTTTACAGTTATAATTTTATCTATAATAGTTTTATCAATCTTATCATGGTTGGTATTTTCCTATGTAATTAGTCTTCCCAAAAAAATTCATCAACTAAAAGAAGCAAAGATCAGAGAGAGATTACAAAATGCTATATCTAGCGGATTAATTTATGCCGCGGCAGGAAATGCAAATGCTGCAGACTTAGAAATAAAAAAGATTGATAAGCTTGCCAAAAATAAAGATGAAAATAATGAAATAATGACTCTTTTACTTAAGGCTCAAAATGCTAGTTTAAAAAAAGATAATAAGGAATTGAATAAGATATTCCAATCTATGAAAGCGATAGAAAATACTAAAATGTTAAGTTATCGTGGATTATATACCATTTCCAAAAATGCAGAGGATCCAACAAAATCCATTGAACTTTTAAAAGAAGCCGAAGCTTACAATGCTAATGAACCTTGGTTAATGGATGAGTTGTTAAAATGTTATTTAATGACACAAAACTGGAAGTCAGCATCTGATGTTTTAGAAAAGAAATTAAATAATAAGTTAATTACAAAAAAGGAGTTTAATACATTCAATTCTATAGTACTCACAGCACATGCATTATCTGTAGAGGAAGTGAATCAAAATGATGCTTTAAATAGCGCGCTTGAAGCAATAAAGTTAGAGAAATCACAAATAATATCAGCTTTAATATGTGCAAAGATTTTATCAGAACAAGGTGATAAAACTAAAGCAGAAAAGATTATATTGGATACATGGAAAATAGCTCAGCATGAGGATTTAGCCTATTTATATAGTTATTTGCAGTCAGGAATATCTCCAAAACAAAGAATTGAAAGAATTGAGGCCCTAATTAAAAAGACTAGAGTGTCAGGTATCGAAGGTGCAGTTGCGTTAAGTAGGGCTTTTTTGGATGATCAAAATTTTGATAAAGCAAGAGAGATAATTGAGCCACATGTTAATGAAGATTCTAGCAAAAGGATTTTTGAATTATTAGGTGATATCGAAGCAAAAGTATCAAGGGGTGGAGTGAAGTCACGTGATTGGATTAGAAAAGCACTAAATGCAAAAATAGATACTGGTTGGCATGACTCAGATATATCATCGTCAGTTTGGATACCTTGTTTGCCAGCAACTGGAGAAATCAAAGTTTTAAAATGGGGTGATTATAAAATTAAATCAATAGATGATAATACTGCATTTATTGAAAACTTTGACACCAAAAGATTGCTTGCGAAAAATATTCAAGAGATAGAGATTTCTGATACAAGGGATGAGATAGAAGATATAGAAGATATAGAAGAAGTTGAAGTACTATCGGATAATAAGCAAGATAAACCCAAAGATGAAAAAAAAGACACCAAAACCACCAAGAATGCCCCAAAAAAAGACGTAAGTGATGATATGATCTTACCCGATGATCCAGGGGTAACCCAAGAAGAAGACATAAACGAACCATAATTCAACTTGATTTACTATTAAAATAATTAGCTATACTATTTACAGTTAGTGCCGTATTAACTCAGTTGGTAGAGTGCCTCATTCGTAATGAGGAAGTCACAAGTTCAAGTCTTGTATACGGCACCACATTATTCGGAAGAAATTTCTTGTATTGTATTACAATGGCTGCATACACTTGATCGTTTATCCATATATTTACCGCATGATTCACACCTCTTTTTGCTCCAAGAAATATACCAGGCGAAAGCAGCGCCAATAATTAAAACAATCAATATTAGTCCGCTTGCAAAAATAAATGAGATTATTAGAAAAATGACTAGAAGAGAAATTTTAATTAATGTGATTATTTGCTGCATATTGAAATACTCGTATGAATTATAAATATCCGACCAATATATAGAAATGTGTCAAAAATTAATAGTAGCCTCAATTTACATACTAGTAAAACTATAGTAGTCTTCTATTGTTAATTTTAGTTAAATGTTATTATGATCACCAAGTCTACAATGCTTTAATTTAATAAGAGTTGAGACAGCAATGGTGTGACGTCTGATCTTAAAAAAAGGGAGAACTATGAAATATAACTTATTAGGAAATTCTGGTTTAAAAGTATCTAACCTTGCTATTGGTACTATGAATTATGGAAAGGGTGATCCTGCACAGCCACTTTTTTCATTAGGTGTAAAAGAAGCAAAAAGAAACATTGATCTTTGTATAGATGAAGGGATCAATTTTATTGATACATCTGATGGTTATGCCAAAGGAACATCTGAGGAAATCCTGGGTGAAGCTATAAAAGGAAAACGTGAAAACCTTATCATTGCATCAAAAGTATGGAATCCTATGGGTGATGGACCAAATGATCTAGGGCTATCTAGGTATCACATTATATCTGCTTGTGAAGCAAGTTTAAAGAGACTGCAAACTGATAGAATTGATGTTTATCTTGCTCATAAATGGGATGGTATGACACCCATAGAGGAGATTGCTGAGGCATTCGATAATTTAGTTAGAACAGGAAAAGTAAGATACATTGGATGTTCAAATTTTTCTGGTTGGCATTTAATGAAAGCTCTTGCTGCAGCTGACAGAGCGAATAGGCAAAGATTTATTGTTCAACAAATTCATTATTCTCTTCAGGCAAGAGAGGCAGAAAATGAACTAATACCAATTGGTATATCTGAAAAGATAGGAACAATGGTATGGAGCCCACTTGCAGGAGGACTTCTAACTGGTAAGTTTAGAAGAGGTGAGTCAGGACCAACTGGGTCTAGACATTTTGAACGAAAATGGAAAAACCCTCCAATATATGATGAAGAAAAACTGTATGATATTATAGATGTCATAATAGAAATTGCAGAGCAAAGAGAAATTCCGCCATCTCAGGTCTCTTTAGCATGGCTTTTAAGTAGGCCAACAGTTGCTACCTTAATAGTTGGAGGTAGAAATGAAGAACAATTTAAACAAAATATTCCAGCATCTGATCTTGAACTTACTGAAGAAGAATTAAATAAATTAAATGAGGTTAGTCGACCAAATTTATTGTATCCATATTGGCATCAACAATTTATGGGTAAAGAGAGATTTTCTGAAGCAGATCTAGGACTGCATAAGTGGCATTCTGGATATTAATTATAGACTTTCATATCAGAGTTTCTCTGAGATTAATTTCCCAGAGAAGCTCTTGATAAGAAATTAGATTTCACAAGTCATATCTTGGCCGCAACACATAGGTGATTTGACTTTGCCATGTCCATTTGGACACTCAGAAATATGTACATTGCTTCCATCAGGTTTTGTAATAGTGCTATGAACGAGTTCGTCATCACATTGACCACAGGTCATTGTACCAACGCTCATACCACATTTTTCACATGTATATTTTGCCATTTTTAGCTCCCTAAATTTAATTTAATAATAAATCAAAAAAATCATTAAGCCAAGTTTTAACATGCTTGTCATAAATGAGTCTTCCTTCAAAATGTTTATCCCTTTGTTGGGCTCCATTCATAACAAGTCTATGTTCAGCCTTGACCAGCCATCTATTAATCATTGCTAGTGTTAATTCACTATGAAACTGAATACCAAATGCTTTTTCGCCATATTGAAATGCTTGAGGATCTTCGTCAAGACCAACAGCAAGTATTTTTGCTTCTTTTGGTGGTCTCATCCATTCACGATGCCACTGATGAACAAACGGTGGCCAATTCAATAATTTTTTACCGTACTCTGTTGGTTTAATTGGATAATAACCAATTTCAACATTATCTTTTGTTGTTATAGTACCTCCAATGGAGCATGAGAGAAGTTGCGCCCCAAGGCAAATCCCAAGGAAGGGCTTATTTTCTTTTAAGGGGACTTGGATCCATTCTTTCTCATATTTAATGAAGTCATCTTCATCATTTGCGCTCATGGGTCCACCAAACATAACTGCTCCAGCATATTCATCTTCTAAACTATCTGGAAGTACATCACCCAGAGCGGGTCTTTTTGTTATTAATTTATATCCTCTGTTCTCAAGGAGCATTCCGACTCTACCTGGAGTAGATGTTTCCTGATGAAGTATAATGAGTATCTTATTATCCATTTAACGTACTTAAAAAATCTTTCCTTATTTGAACTCTTTCTCGGGTTGAAATCCCAATTAATTCTGCAACTCGCCATACCAGATTATTTTCATAAGGATCAAAATTGTCATCTGTAACAATTATTTGCCACATCATTTCAATAATTTTTTTTCTCTCATTTAATTCTAATGATTTTTTTATAGTATTTGTATAAGCGTATAAGTCTGTGGCAGATTTTTCCTCGCTAATACCTAATTTCACAAGATTTTTTGAGTCTTCATCATTTAAGGAAAAATATTTAGTAAGTAACTCAAGTATTTTTTGCTCTTCTAGAATATGAAACTCATCATCAATCTTTGCTGTTCGAACAAGGATTTTTGATACAGCTATCTGTAATTCAGTAGGTTCAAAAGATACTGTATCTGATTTACTACTTTCTTTTTTAAAAAGATTTTTGATAAAATTCATTTTAAGTCCTTTATTTAAATGAGTTTTTTATGAAGTATAAACATATTATAATTAAAATATATAAACAAAAAAAAATATTGTAAGCTTATGAATAGTAAAAATACAAATGATTTCAAACTTGGAGTGTTAGGTTACCCTCTATCTCATACCCTTTCTCCCATGATTCACAATTACTGGTTATCCAATTATGAATTAAATGGCATTTATGAAAAAGTTGAAGTATCACCTAAAAATTTGAGTGATTTTTTTAGTAACAGTATTTTGCAATATAGAGGTTTGAATGTCACAATTCCTCATAAGGTAGATGTTTTTAATTACATGGACGAAGTGAGTGATAGTGCAAAAGTTATTGGTGCTATAAATTGTATTACAGTATCTGATAATAAATTGATTGGATCCAATACTGATGCAGATGGATTTATGCAAGGCCTTATAAATGCCCATTTCTCAATAAATTTTGAAAATAAAAATGCATTAGTAATTGGTGCTGGAGGAGCTTCAAGAGCGATAATACATGCACTTCAAATGAAGTCTGTCAAAAACATTTCAGTAACAAACAGATCTCATGATAGACTGCAATCATTAAAGCAGATCTTTGATGATAAAATTAGTGTAATAGATTGGGTGTCAATATATGAAGAGATTAAAAACTTCAACCTTATTATAAATTGCACAAGTTTGGGAATGTTAGGAAAAGATGATATCAAATTTGATTTATCACATCAGAAAGAAAAATCTTTAGTTGTAGATTTAGTTTATAATCCGCTCGAAACGGGATTTATTGTTGAAGCTAGAAGAAATCATCATGATTACTTGAATGGGATTCCAATGCTACTCAATCAAGCAGCATTGTCGTGGGTTAGATGGTTGGGTATAAATCCACGGATTACTGACGAATTAATTAGTAATATATCAAATTCCATAAGATAAATTTACATACTTAATCAAGATTTTGATATTTGTTACCAATTTGATTTTCAATTTTTTGGGCAATTGATAGTAATTTTCTCTCCTTGAATGATGGAGCAATTATTTGCATTCCAATTGGCATGTTATTTTGATCGAGAGCAATAGGAATGGAAATTGCGCAAAGCCCAAGCAGATTGACAGGCGAAGTATTCCTGAGCATTAACCCATTTGCTTCAGAGTATTTCTTTGAGTCAGCTAGATCAGATACAATGGGAGGTGAAATTGGAACAGTTGGTGTGATAATCACATCGAATTCATCAAATTTTGAATTTATTGATAAGGACATTTCTTCGAAGGTATCTTTTCTTTGAAGATATTCTATTGCTGAGAATGTATGCATATCCTTGATACGAAATGCTACGTTTGGATCAAGACTATCTTTTAAATGGGACATCTCACCATTTATGAATGATGCAAATTCTGCTGCTGCCAAACCACCTTGTGTAAAAAGGTAATACGCTTCATCAATCTCATTTAAATTTTTTGAAATAGTGCGTGTACTTTTCTTTTCAATCGCAGTTAAGACTTTCTCAAATTCTGATGATATATCATCATCACATTTTTCATTAAACCAATCATAGGTTGTAAACTTGAAATTGATGTCATCATCGATTACTAATTTTTTCTCATTTTTATAATAGAGACTTGATTTATCAAATTCTTCAAATGCATATATTGTATCTTCAACAGTATGGGTAAGAGTTCCAGGTGTATCGAAACTTTTACTAAGTGGAACTATACCATCAGTTGACCATCTATTTTTTGTTGTTTTAAGCCCTACATTTCCTGTAACTGATGCAGGAATTCTAACGGAGCCAGCTGTATCTGTTCCAAGTGCTAATGCAGCAGTTCCTGTGCAAAGGCTAACTCCAGCTCCTGCGCTAGACCCTCCTGGGACTCTATGATTATTATTGTCCCAAGGATTTATTGGAGTACCCCAATGTGGGTTTATTCCAACACCTCCGAAAGCAAATTCTACAGTATGTGTTTTTCCTGTAATGAGTGAATTATGGTATTGTAATGTATTTAATATGGGTCCTTCTTTTTCCCATTTTTCTGGCAATTCTTTTGGTGAACCGGCTCTAGTTTTGTAATTTTCGACACCGTATAAATCCTTTACAGAAGTAGGAATACCCATCAATGGATGATATTTGCTGTCTTTAATTTTGTCTATTTGACTAGCTTTTTGAAGTATAGTTTTTGAATTAAATTCCACATATGCACTTTTGGCTACTGGATCAGAGGCATAATTTTCAATTACTTCATTAGCTATATCTGTGACGGAAATATTCCCTAGAACTAGGTCCTCATTAATTTCTGTAAATGATTTTTTATGTAAAATATTTTTTTTCATTTCCCTTTAGAACTCTTTTGGATAATATGTATCAATCTTATAACATAATTGAATTTTAGAGGTAAATAAAATGTCACACAGTGTAATTGATACACCTAAATTAGGTGACAGTCCAAACAGATATGGACCAACATCAGCAAGAGACGTTTCTACAAGAAAAATTAAAATGGATTCAATAGTAATTGATACTCATGCGCACGTTCTTATTCCAGAAGCACATGATTATATTAGTCCATTATACAATCTTGGAGATATTCCATTTGTACATAATTCAAGTGCAGAAACACTTGAAATTCAGCAACTTCAAGACAAAGATAGAACAGTCGCATTATCAAGCATTCCAGATCGTTTGGAAGTTCTTGAGGCACAGGGCATCGATAAGCAGGTTATAGCATCTGTTCCAAACCAATGTTATTATATGGCAAGAGGTGAAGACGCAAACAAGGTGTCAAGACTTGTTAATGATGGTATCCAAAAATGGGTTGATGCTCATCCAGATAAATTTGTTGGGCTTGGAACTGTACCTCTACAAGAATTATCAATTGCACTTGATACCCTTGATTATATTAAGAAAGAAACAGATTTAAAAGGTCTGCAAATTCTTACAAATGTAAATGGTATGGAAATATCAGATAGTTCTCTAGATAAGTTTTGGGCTAAGGTTGAAGAGTATGATTTAACTGTGATGCTTCATCCGCTTGGTTTTTCACACGGAGAAAGATTTGGTGGGTACTACTTCACTAATGTGATTGGTAACCCTTTAGATACTACAGTTGCCTTACACTACATTATCTTTAATGGACTTCTAGAAAGATACAAGAACTTAAAAATACTCGGTGTTCATGGTGGAGGTTTCCTTCCGGCCTACTCTGGAAGAATTGATCACTCATGGGGTGCACGTCGTGACTCATATGGTAATTTACCAAATCCTCCAACAAGCTATTTAAAGAAACTTTATTTTGATACTACAGTTTTCACACATCAACAGTTAGAGTATCTGGTCAATAATTATGGAGATGATCATGTCGTACTTGGAACAGACTATCCTTATGATATGGCTGAATATTTCCCAGTACAGCACATTGTTGATAGTAATCTGACTGACGAACAAAAGAAAAATGTTGTAGGTCAGTCAGCACTAAAATTATTTAATATTGAGTAAGTTATATACTGGTAAGTTTTCTATCTTTATCTGAAGACACTTTCGCTTCTTCGCCCTTAGCATACTTTCCGGTAAGCTGGGGCGTATGAGCTCCCTCGAGTCCTCTATCTTCAACATGTACCTTTCGGGTTACTCTTTCCCAGGTTCTTTTTAGTGGGTCGTTTATGTGAACATTTAGTGTTCCAATTTTCTCTACTTCTAGTTCAATATGATCTCCGTCCATAAAAGGATTTAATCCTCTATGGTTAGTCCCTGTTGCTATAATATCACCAGGTTCTAATGTATGGATTGAACTTAGCCATTCTATACAACGAGGAATTTTATGCGCCATATCATCTGTATTGAAGTTTTGCATTACCTCACCATTATTTTTTAGGATGATCTGTAGCTTTTGTGGATCATCTATCTCATCTTTTGTGACTAAGTAAGGTCCAACTGGTGTATAAGATGCACGAGATTTCATTGAAAAGAAAAAGTTAGAGGCTATCAAACCTCTTGCTGAACCATCTATGATATTTGTGTATCCAAAAACATAGTCCATGGCATCTTTTTCACTCACATTTTCAGCTCTTTTGCCTATGATCACAGCAAGCTCAGCCTCGCCCTCAAAAATTGTTGCAGGAATATCTGTTAATTCCATCGTATCTCCATCACCAATGACAGTACTTGTTGCTTTATGAAAAGCATTAATGGGAGCTGGTTCTTTTCTTGTTCCATCTTCCATATAGTTCACAGCCATACAATCAATATTATTTGGACGAGGGCATGGGCTTCTTAGTTTCAAACCTTTTAATGCAATCCCATCATTTTGAGCTACATAATCTTCTATGGTTTTTTTATATTTATCAAAGTTTTCAATTAATCCATTGATAAGATCTCGTGAGTCACGTACAGGAATATCTGATAATAAGTCAGTTATTTCCACAACGTTATCTCCTTTTAATACTCCTAATTTAAAGTCATTAAAGTATAAGAATTTCATTTTTAATCTCCTAAGCTTTATATAGTAATATCATCTTCAGTTACATCCCCCAAGTATACGTATCCTGTTTCTTCAACGCTACCTGAGCCTATATACAACCCTACAGCATGAATTGGTTCATTATCACTAGTATTGTATAGCCAATGTTCAACACCATTTGGAATATAGTGAAAATGTCCTGCTTCGATTTCAGTTTTTTCACCACCAGCTCCAGCTATCCCTCTACCCGAGACTATGTAATAGATCTCTTCACAATTTGTATGCATATGTTTTTTATGTATTGCGCCAGGCATAAACTTGGCATTGAATACAGTGGTTGTAGAACCATTTTTCTTGCTTATAGGTAAACGAAAGTCAGTAATTGACCAACCATCACCTTCATCCATTTTTTCTGGCTCAACATCATCAATATGAACTAATATTCCTTCGCTGAAGCCTGCTCTTTCAGTGTTGAGATCGTCTTCTGTTACTGGGCCGCAATATTTGTATCCAGTATCCTCAACATCTTTTGCACCGATATAGAATCCAATTACCTCTGCGTCTGAGTCTTTTGTTTCATTATGAAAGAAGTGTTCCGAATTTGCCGGCATTACTCTAAAATGACCAGCTCTTACATTCGTCCTGCCTGCTCCTTGTCCAACTACTCCATGGCCCTTCAAATACATTGCAATCTCTGGGCATCTTGAGTGCAAATGTTTGCTGTGAGTTGAACCTGGCTTGAATATTGAATGAAAAACTGTAGTTGAAGAACCACTCTCGCCAGTTATTGGCAATCTAAACTCAGATATATTCCAACCATTTTTTTCTTCCATTTTTGCAATTGGAACATCACGGATGTGTATTGGAGGATATTTCATTTCTTTCTCCCTTTAGAAAAGATATTTATCAATTAGAGTGATTAACCACCCATAGACGAGGGCTCCAAGGATAGCTCCATATATTAAAAACTGAGCTGGTCCAGGAATTTCTTTCTTACCTCGATAAATAATCCAAGAAAATTGAATGATCCCTAACAAACCCCCGAGTATAAACCATTTATAAGCTAAAATATCCATTTATGTAACTATAAATTCATTAGCAATTATAATCCAAACAGATAATAACAGTCCACCGATAATTGTAAACAAACCATTCCAATTTAGACCAGCATAGTGAGGCGTTACTTTGCCTAATTTTGCGATCAATAATGTCGATGCTGTAAATGGTGAACTAATTCCACAGATTGCCCATCCGGCTGTTAATGCAACAATAATGCTGTTTGGAGATATACCCATCACATCCGCAGATGGGATTAGTGGGCCAATCATGTAAACAGCTAAAATAGGATTCATACCCACTTGACCACAAATTGGCATTATCCAGATAATTGAAACAAGAATTATAGGGGCAGGAATCGAATTTAAAAATGACATACTCTCCCCAGCCACATTATTGATTATACTTGATCCCATAATACCGATAAACGCAGCCATGATCAGAACGATTAGCTCTTGTTTGTAATTATATATGTCCTCATTAACAAACTCATCGACTCGATGCATTGTATTATAGATCATCATCTTAGTATTTCCGGTATTCTGATATGCAATCCAGATGATGCTGTAAATTGGAACAACAAGCATTACAACTGGAACAGCTTTGAGATTTGTATACCCCATAAGAAGAAATATGATTCCGAGAAGTGTTATAAAAATGAAAGCCAATGGGATAAGCGCATGCCAAGTTCCTTTAGATGTAAATTCTGGCATTGCCATCTTATCTTTTAATTTTTTACTACTTACATAGTCTAGTGCCCAGCCAAGCAAAATAAGAATGAGTGCGCTAGTAATACATGATATTGCAGCGCCCGTCCAAGATGTATTGGGGATAACAGAAGTTGTGATAGCTATTGAGAATGTTAGAGGTGACCAGCAAGTCATCGCAACAAAACCTCGTTGAACAGCAAGCAACATTGCCTTTCTATTTAAATCACGTGACTCTTCATTCGTAATAGCGTTCGCACCTTTTTCTGCAAGGCTACCAAGTAACGAAATTGCGCCAAAACTCAAAATCACACCAAACATGTGACCACCAAAAGTCAGCGTTCCGTATCTTATACTTGCTTTTTGTTCTGCCAAATATCTCCCACATTTTTCCATTGCTGGTGAGGAAGCCGCTGCTTTTCTAAGAGCACAAAGGGATAGGAAAAAGGTTGCAACGAACGTAGATTTTGTGAGAGCCTCAATGGAAACACTAAACCAATTTGGTAATAAAAATATTGAAATAAACGTTAAAAGTGCGCCAACAACTAAGAACATCTTACGGGATAAAGTAAGATTATTTAATGACATAGATAAATAAGCAAGAATAAGGATAGCTGATATAATATATGGAGTCCGGAATCCTGACCATTCAGATAAAATTACGGTAATCATTACAAATGGCATTAGTAATGTTGTTCCAGTCCTAAATTTGGACTCACTATTTTGGTAAAGCTGTATAATGTTCATTGTTATGAGTTTCTATTAAATACAAAATTTAATATGATTATTGTTGCTAATGCAAGACTTGTTGTAGTTAACTGAGCAACACTAAATACAAAAGATGAGGTCATTTCAATGTTAGCCAATGTGATCGTTATTAATGCACCCCATCCAAAATGAAGAAATCCACCTAAAGCGGATGCAGAACCAGCAATTTCAGGTTTTACAGAATTTAATGCTGATGCATAACAATTACCCAAAACAAGGCCTGTGCCGAAATTAGAAATTGCAAATGCAATCAATACTGGCATAGGAGTCTGAACCTCACTTATACCAAAAAATAATTGCAAAACCCCACCTGAACAGCTGAAGATACCTCCAATAATTATTATCTGATCAACAGAAATGTAATCCATTAGTTTACGTGAAGTAAATGTTGCAAGAACAAAAAGCGATGGCATAACCATAACATAAAAACCAAAAACTTCCGGGGACACACCCATCAAAACAATAAATATAATTGGAGATGAAACGACATAAGCTTGCATAGCACCGCTTGCAAATGCAGTTATTAAACTATAAGCGGTAAATTTCTTATTTTTGAGCAGTTCCAAATAATTACTATAAAGGGTACTCAATTTTGGCGGATTTCTCATCTCCTTAGGGAGTGTTTCTCTCAAATTGATTGAGATCAGGATTAAAACCACAAAACCAATTAGGGTCGTGAATAAAAATGTAGCTCTCCAGCTAAACCATCCGGTTAAAAAACCTCCAATAAAAGGAGCCATAATCGGTCCAACGGCCATCGCAATAGCAACATATGACATAGCTTTAGCAGCAGCGAGACCTTCAGAAGTATCTCTAATAATTGCTCTACTAATTACTAGAGTTGAACATGCCCCAGTAGCTTGTGCAACCCTACAAAGAAGTAAAGTTTGAATATCATTGGCATTTGCACATAAATAACTTGCAAATGTAAAAAGTAAAATACCGAGTAATACAATAGGTTTTCTTCCAAATTTATCTGATAAAGGACCAATAATTAATTGAGTTGACGCGAACGCTGCAAGATAAACTGGGACCATGATCTGAACAACAGATCGAGGAATTTCAAGTTCAACTGCAATGGAGGGCAAGCCAGGAAGAAAAATTGTAGATGCAATCTGGCCAGCAAATAACATCGTAAATAAAACGGCTATTGGCGCTTGCTTTTGAACTTGTTCTTTTGTCATTATATTTTATACGATTTGTTATTCATAATAAGAGCAGTTTGTGTGAAAATAACAAGGGTAATTCCTATAATACCTACATAGAAGAATGTGTTTGATATTCCATAAATATCAGAAAATATTCCATTGAGAATTGATCCAACAGCATTCCCGCCAATTGCTGTAGCAAGCCACAAACTTGCAACCCGAGCTCTGTATGAGTCTGTTAATTGCATTTGCACAGTAGATTGCATGTCGATTGCAACATTTGTTACACACGCACCACTAATAAATGCTGCAAAAAGTGCCATATTCCATGTGTCGGCTTGACCAAGTATTGTTACAGAAAGTAAGCCAATGAGGAGTGATATTTTCGCAATTATTGGGATACCATTCTCATTGTATGTCTTCTTACGTGAGGCAATGAGAAATGCACTAATTAACGCGCCAACGCCAGCTGCCGCCATGATATTTCCTAAACCTTCCGCTCCCATATTGAATTTACCATCAGCTAAGGCAGGCAATAACTCGTGGCAACCTCTTATGATAATTGATGCGATAAATGTAAGTATTATACATTCAAGAATGATAACGTTTTTATATGCAAATTTTGCTCCATCAACTAGCTCACCAATAAAGTTTGTTTCTCTAGTTTTTGGTTCACTCTTCTTTGGCGCGAGCTGGATGAGAGATAGTGTTATCAAAGCTGGAATAAAAAAGAATGATGAAATGAGAATAGTATATTGTGTTCCTACTAAACCAATTAGGATTCCTCCGATACTTGGACCTATGATACGTGCCACCTGGAAGTTCATTGCATTAAAAGCAACAGCGTTTGCAATAGTTGGTTTGTCTACGATTCGCGGTACAATTGTTTGACGGGCGGATCCTTGGGCGCTATTTGCAGTGCCAATAATCAATGAGATAATACACAAACTAAAAATAGATAAGACTCCAAAAACATGAAGAAGAAAAATTGAGAATGCGGCCAGGCCTTGAATAAGCTGAGCGAGTATTGCGGTTTTTAAGGGCTCAATTCGATCCAGTAAGACTCCAAAAAAAGGAATTGTTGTTATATATGGCACAAATAGAAAGAATGATAATAAACCAACATATGTGCTCGATCCTGTTAGATCCCATGCTATCCAGCTGATAACAATCCGAGTAATCCATACCGCTTGCATGGATGGTGTCATACCAAAAAGATAGTATCTGAAATACTTACTATGAAGCGCGGGGTATCGAATTTTTTCCTCTATGGATGTGTGTTTAGATAATCAAAATATATTTTATAATATTATCCTATACAATACTAAATAATTTGTTTATTTAAATACCACTATGGAACTTGAACTCAATAATGAGATTGAGGAGATAAAGAACTCTTCTCAGCAAAAGTTTATAACGACTAAAGAGGGAACAAAGATATCATTTCGACTCTGGGGTGATCATGGCCCCACTTTAGTTTTGTTGCATGGTGGATATGGATCATGGCTCCATTGGCTTAAAAATATTGAAGAACTCTCAAAAGATTTTCAGCTTATTATTCCCGATATGCCTGGATTTGGAGACTCAGAGGCATTGCCTGAATTACCAAATGTAGATAAATACGCTAAAACAATATTTACAGCTCTGAAAGGACTTATTAATGATCGTCAATTCAATATTGTAGGCTTTTCTTTTGGATCTGTGATTGGCTCACACATGATGAAGTTTGCTGGTGATCAAGTTAATCGGCTAACCTTGGTTGGATATAACCGAACAGGTAATATGCCATTCAAACGCCCTCAAATGAAAAATTGGAGAGCAGCAACAACAAAAGATGAATTATTTGAGGCACAGAGATATAACTTATCAGTTATGATGATCCATAAGTTAGAAAAGATTGATGAACAAGCAATAACAATTCAAACACTTAACACCCGTGGTGGAAAGGTTCGAAGCCTTGATATTGTTGCATCGCATGATCTCCCTCACAGGTTATTAGGTGTTACTCAACCAATTGACATCATATGGGGTGAATTTGATGTCACTCTTATTAATGGATATGATGATGCGCATCAAGTCATGACCACATTGATACCAAGTATTACTTGTCACCAAATTAAAAATTCAGGCCATTGGATCCAGTTTGAAGAAGCCAAAGCCTTCAACAAAATTCTCAAAGAAATATATTTATAATTTTATACTTAGTTTTTATTTGCTCTTTATGTTGTAATAATGAAATATATCCTGTAATGTGTATAGATGTCTAAAAAAATTATGAATAAGGCTTTCCTATAATTACTAATAAGATGAATTAATTCACCACAATGTATACTGGACTTATTCTTTATTTCTCTGCCGCCATTGGTATTTCATTTTTCTGCTCTCTATTTGAAGCGGCACTATTGAGTACAACACACTCATATACTCAATTGAAATTAAGTGAGGGTACAAGAACAGGCGCTATCCTTGATAAATTTAAAACCAATATAGATAAGCCACTTGCTGCTATCTTAACACTTAATACAATTGCAAACACATGGTGTGCAATTGGGGTTGGTAAAGAAGCAACCAAAATTTGGCCAAGCTATCCAACAATAACGGGTTTAATTGTTCCACTGGCTATGACAGCTTGCATACTAATTTTTTCTGAAATCACACCTAAAACACTCGGAGCAAAAAATTGGAAGACCCTTGCTCCATTTACTGCAAGAAGTGTTAATTTCCTTCTTGTACTGTTAATGCCAATTATCTGGTTTCTTCAAGTTTACACTAGGTTACTCAATAGGACAGGAGAAAGTAATATCTTCTCAAGAGCTGATTTTCTAGCAATGGCTGAAATTGGTTCAATGGAAGGAGAGCTTGACAAGGTGGAAAGTAAGTTAATATATAACCTCTTACACTTTAAAAATTATCAAGTGAAAGATGTAATGACTCCAAGATCAGTTATTGTCTCAGAACCTCAAGAAATGTATGCAAGAGAATTCTACGATCTTCAAGACGAATTAATTTTTTCAAGGATCTTACTAAAGGAGAGTAAAGACTCAGAAATAATTGTTGGTTATATCCTGAAAGACGAAGTTTTAGAACATCTCCTTGATGATGAAGACCACAAACAACTATTTCATTTTAAAAGGGATATTATAACGGTATCTGAAACATATAATATGCTTGATATGTTCAATGATTTTATCAAAAATCATGAACATATTGCTTTGGTACTCGATGAATTCAATAGTGTTGCAGGCGTAGTTACTATGGAAGATGTTGTTGAGACGATTCTTGGACACGAGATTGTTGATGAGACGGATAAGGTTGCAGATCTCCAAGATTTAGCCATGCAGCAAGGGCAACAATTAACTGAAAATCCCAAAGATTAATTGCGTTAGTAACTAGCTATAATGGTCGAAATAGTATGGTTTAAGCGTGATCTTAGAATACATGATCATGAGCCACTTTTAGAAGCTTCAAAAAAGGGAGACATAATACCTCTATATATTATTGAGCCTGATCTTTGGAAGCAACCAGATGTCAGTGATCGACAATATCATTTTCTGACAGATTCATTGTCAGAACTCAATCAATCACTAAAAAAACTGGGCCAAGAGCTAATAATCAAAGTTGGTAATGCAGATGATATTTTTATTAATCTAATTAATCAATTTTCAATAAAAAATATTTGGTCGCATCAAGAAACATGGAATTATTGGACTTACCAAAGAGATATTAACTTAAGAAAATTATTTAAATCTCATAATTTAAATTGGATTGAATTACCAACAAATGGTGTTGTTCGTAATTTAGCCCATCGTAAAGATTGGGCTCGATTATTTTATCAAGAGATGAAGCGCAGCCCATTTAACCCTCCAACAAAACTAAACAAAATTAATTTAAAGTCAGACAAGATTCCGTCATCTGAAACTTTAGGCATAGAAAAAATAGTATACACAGACAGGCAAAAAGGTGGCGAGAATGAGGCAATGAATTTATTGGATAGTTTTTTGCATGAACGATCATACAATTACTCAAAAAATATTTCGTCTCCATTATATTCAGTTGACTCATGTTCACGCCTGTCCACCTATCTTGCTTTCGGTAATATTTCATTGAAGCAAATCTTCTATCAGACAAATTCTTCTATCGATCAACACAAGAAAAACAAAAGTTCTACTAGCCTAAATTTGCGTTCGATTAATGCATTTAAAAGTAGGTTGAGGTGGAGATCACATTTTATCCAAAAACTAGAAGATCAGCCTGATATTGAATATAAAAACCTGCACAGTGGTTATGATGGCTTAAGAGAAAATGATTTTAACGAAGTTTATTATCAAGCTTGGTGTGCCGGTGAAACAGGTTTCCCATTTGTTGATGCATGTATGCGTTCTCTAGTCGATACGGGTTGGATAAATTTTAGGATGAGGGCAATGTTAGTTAGTTTTGCCGCTAATAATTTATGGTTAGATTGGAAAAAATTTTCTCATTTTTTATCAAAAATTTTTACAGATTACGAACCAGGTATTCATTATTCACAATTACAAATGCAATCAGGTACCACAGGAATTAATACGATAAGAATTTATAATCCTATTAAACAAAGTTATGATCAGGATAAAGACGGGATTTTTATAAAGAGATGGGTAAATGAGCTAAATGATTACCCAAATGAATTTATTCATGAACCATGGAAAAGCCCATTATTTAGAAGTGATTATATCTCTCCAATTATTGATGAAGTGGAGACAAGAAAGATTGCGGCAAGTAAGCTTTATTCTCTTAAGGCGAAGATAAGAAATTCTGAGGATACGAAGAAAATTCTTCAAACGCATGTTAGTTAGATTATTACCTGAAAACTCTTTGAATAATTGCCCAAGCATATCTCAAACTCAGAAAACTTGCCAATGACCCAACAACGTATGTAAATGCAGCAGCTGTTAAGACTTTGTTGCATTGGGTATGGTAATTTTCTGGGATTTTTTCCCTTAATATTGGAAGGGCTCTTTTGTAGCTCGCATCAAATTCAACGTCTAATGTTATAACATGTAAAATTAGACTAATTAGTATACTTGATAGAATAATCAACGCAGATAACTTAATGAGAGGGATCATACCTGTTGCAATTATAGGACCTATACCAATATACATTATACCGCCAGCCAATCTTGATATCCAGATGGTACCCTTTAAGATTTTTTGGCGTCTATTTAGTGGAGCATAACCTTCATGATCTTGAATGGCATGTCCTATTTCATGTGTGATGATTGATAATGCTGTAATACTCTTTCTATTCAGTCGATAATTCTTTATACGTATTTTCTTCTTGTCAGGGTCGTAATGGTCGCCAGCACTTGTTGCCTCTATCTCAACATCTTTTATTCCTAAGTCATCAAGAATAGTTCTTCCAAACTCTTCTGCTGTGTATGGCATACTATCAAGAATATTGTCGTGTTTATTTAAAACGTAATTGAATACAACAATTGGAAGTGTGTATAAAACTAACCCTATAAGAATAAGTGTCATAGATAATTTATAGGATCAATTTGGGAATGAAGCAACTTTTATACCATCAACATAAATACCAGAGAGAGCATAATTTATTTTACCGGTCCTGCTATAGATGATTTGTTTGCCGTTTTCTATATCATTCTTGAAAAGGAATTGAGCGAACATCATACCATTAGACCAATATTCGACCATCTCCCCGTCTTTGATACCAAATTGGTAATTCGCAACTCTCTTTAGCTGCCCATTTGGGTAATAATAATAAATGATGCCTTGCATCTTACCTTTTGAGAAGTTTCCCTCTTCCCTAAGTCTTCCATTATCGTAAAAACGAGAATAAGGACCTTCTAAAATACCATTTTCAATGGAGAATTGCTCTTTTCCTGTTGTAACACCATTAAATTTTTGAAGGGTGTCTGCTTTGTAGAAAATACCGTCTGTAACAATCAGATTATCATTATGCATGGCATAGGTTTTACCACCATAAAACATGAATACTATAAGTAATAGAGATAATAATTTAATTGATCGGGCAATAGGAGATCTATTAGCACGGTCTGCAAACATTGTATTTTTATTTGATCGCATACTAATGATACGGGTTTATATCACAAATAGGATCAAAAAAATTATTACATAAATATATCAATAGATACGAGCACTGCTATCAAAATGAGCAGATAACCGATGATTGGCTGTAAAGTGTTGTATTTCATTTTTATTAATTCAAATATTTTTTGTGAAGTAACCATTTGAACTAGAAAAATGTACCACAATGCGTCAACGATACTCGCAATTAGGATGAGGGATATATTGAGGGTTAGGTTATTATCATTAGACATAAAGTGGGAATATATTGCCACAAACCAAATAAATATTTTGGGGTTAAGGATTGAAATAGTAAAGCCTTGCCCGAATGACTCAATTTTGCTTCTGACCTCATTTTTTTCAAATGTAAGTTTATCCCTTGAACGTATAGATTGTATTCCAAGGTATAGTAAGAACAGAATGGATAATAGCTTGATACCATTGAAGACCATTAAATTTGTTTGAATGATCAGTCCTATTCCTAAGACAGCACATACAGCATAAATGCCAATACCGAGCCCATGACCAATGGCGGTCAGCATACCATGAAGGCGATCCTTAAATACAGCATTATTGACAACCACAACCATGCTGGGACCTGGGGACATAGCTCCCAAGAGGCATACAAATACAATTTGAGAGAATAATAGTAGTGTCATTAGTAAATCTAATTAACGAGTTTTAATGTTTTGACCAGTCAATAAAGGATCCATAACCAGGGTGTTTAAAATCACACGGCACCTCAATTAGAGTAGGTTTATTGATATTAAGTACTTCCGATACTGTCTCTCCTACTTTTGATATGTCATCAACCCTTACCCCATGGGCACCAAATGATTTAGCAAGCCCTATAAAATCTGGTGATTGGATATCAACACCACTTCTACGTCCATAAAGATGATCTTGGTGTCTTCTTTCTACGCCGTATCCTTGGTCATTAAAAACAAATAAAATTACAGGAATATTATGTTCAACAGCAGTCATAAGATCTTGGATGGTGAACATAACACCAGCATCACCATGCATTGCAACAACAGGCACATCCGGGCGTGCGACTTTTGCACCAATAGCAGAAGGTAGAGCAAACCCTAATGTTCCAAATCCTGAAGGTACAAACCAGGTTCTTGGAAGGTATGTTTTCCAGT
>JBMYRO010000011.1:0-37758 GCA_049602435.1 Hyphomicrobiales bacterium | reverse complement strand
TCGCACCTCAGCGTCAGTATCGAGCCAGTGAGCCGCCTTCGCCACTGGTGTTCTTTCTAATATCTACGAATTTCACCTCTACACTAGAAATTCCACTCACCTCTCTCGAACTCAAGACTAGCAGTATCAAAGGCAGTTCCGAGGTTGAGCCCCGGGCTTTCACCACTGACTTACTAATCCGCCTACGCGCGCTTTACGCCCAGTAATTCCGAACAACGCTAGCCCCCTCCGTATTACCGCGGCTGCTGGCACGGAGTTAGCCGGGGCTTCTTCTGCGGGTACCGTCATTATCTTCCCCGCTGAAAGAGTTTTACAACCCTAGAGCCTTCTTCACTCACGCGGCATGGCTGCATCAGGCTTTCGCCCATTGTGCAAGATTCCCTACTGCTGCCTCCCGTAGGAGTCTGGGCCGTGTCTCAGTCCCAGTGTGGCTGATCATCCTCTCAAACCAGCTACAGATCGTAGTCTTGGTAGGCCATTACCCCACCAACAAACTAATCTGCCGCGGGCCCATCCAAAGGCGATAAATCTTTCCCTCGTAAGGCTTATCCGGTATTAGCTCAAGTTTCCCTGAGTTATTCCGAACCTCTGGGTAGGTTCCCACGTGTTACTCACCCGTCTGCCACTCCCCCGAAGGGGCGTTCGACTTGCATGTATGAGGCCTGCCGCCAGCGTTCGTTCTGAGCCAGAATCAAACTCTTAAGTTTAGTTTCTGTTTTTCCAATTACTCGATTGTCTACGCAAATTACTGTCAAATATAAATTAACGAGTGTCGTACGTAGACACGAATGCTTGGCTTACTACAATGTAGTAGTCGCCAGGTTTCGCTGTCTACGTATCTCTTTCTTTTTACAATTTCAAAGAGCTAGAGTGCAAAAAAAACCGGGACACAAAATATGTTTTGCACCCAATGCTTTTTGTAATCTGTTAATGCTTAGTGTTGCATCCAGTTAAACTAGTATACATAATGCATAGATCGTTTAGCTGTCATATCTTGATATATATAAAGTAATATCATGTCAACTATATTTTATAAATAATTACACTATTTTTAAAGACTGTTCTTCAATAAATAATTTCTCTAAAAATTTTAATAATAAATGCAGTGTATGACGCTCATAAATAGGTATAATATATAATCTAGATTAAAGATAATTACTATTTACAAATGAGTTTTCTAAAATCAAAAAAAAACCACATTACACTAATTATAGTCGCAATTCTGACGGTCTTATTTACAATTAGTTTTTTTATATATTATCAAAAAATTATCGAAAAATTTGATTTTTTAGAAAAAGAACCCTATCGGGCTATGACAGATAATAGTCAAATAGATCCCATTTACAATGATAACTTAAAAAGCTCAACATACACAGAGCAATATAATACCCAAATACTTCAAAAGCCAATCATGAATGATAATTATGATTTTGTAGATAGTTTTTTGTTTTTAAAGGGTGATACTTTAATCACTAAGTTGAGTAAGTTTGGGATTGACTCAGAGCAAGCTATCTTAATAGCCGAGGCTATCAATCCTATAATTCCAGTTAATTTGATCCAAATTAACGATAAAATGGAAATCTACAAATCCTCTGATAATGGCTCTCTCAAACTTTCTTTGATAACAAAATACTCGAGGGTTGATGTAAAAGAAATAAATGGGGAGTATTATATTGATCTTTCATCAACACTAAAAACAAATGAAGATTATGTATTTAGGGAGTTTTTTATTGAAGAAGACTTCTACACAAGCGCATTTAAAGCGGATGTTCCTGAGTATATAATTAAACTTATTATCGAACTACAAAGCAAAAATATAAACTTTTCAAGAGATATTATTGAAGGAACATTATCAAAAATTTATTATTCCAATAACATAGATTTAGATGTCAATGAAAATAATAAATACACTTTATATTATACTTCAATAAATATTGATGAAATAGATTATGAGTTCTTTAATTATGTATATGAAGGAAGTCAAAATAAATATTATGACACGAATGGTGTTGGTGTTGATAGTATTAGAACCGTGAAGCCTCTTACGAACTTAAATATCACATCCCAATACGGGATGCGCCTTCATCCAGTTACTGGAGACGAAAAGATGCATTACGGCATTGATTATGCTGCAGATCTCAATGAACCAGTTCGAGCAATAGCTGATGGTGTTATAGATTTTATAGGAGAAAAAGGAGATTTTGGAAAATATCTTAGAATCTCTCATTCTAATAACATCCAATCAGTTTATGCACATTTAAATAAATTTTCTGAAAGCATAATTAAAGGTAGTTTTGTAAATCAATCTGATATAATTGGCTATGCTGGGAAAACTGGGCTAAGTACTGGCGTGCATCTTCATTTTGAAATTATTGTTGATCAAAAAAGAATAGATCCAAATAAATTGAACCAAGAAAAAAATAACTATTTCCTTGAGGGTGAGGAATTGAGGAAATTCAATTTATACAAAAATAATCTATTTAAAATGATGTTGGAGTCAAAGAGAGTTACTTACCAATGACTTGTTCTTCTAGTTTAGGGGAAATAATATCAGGTGTTTCTATTTTCTCGACTGATTGATTGGTCACATCAACATCTTCTTGATCTGCAATATTTTCTGATTTTAATTCTTCATTATTTGGATTAGGTTCTGCTAATTGATCAATCTGATTTTTTTGCGATTTTAATTCATTTGCGTCAATTATGCGTTGATAATGTTCCGCATGTTGTAGACAACTTTCTGCAGATACAGGGTCACCGGAAGATTGATACTCTCTGGACAAAGCTTGGTACTTTTCAACTATCTGAATAGCACTCCCTTTTATTTTAATATCTGGTCCATTTGACTCAAGTAGCCTAGAAGAATTATTTGGTCTACGCGGTCTATTTCTATTTTTTTTTCTAGCTGGTAAAGGTACCATTTGCTCCTATTCACCACCTTTATAATATTGATGGTATTTACAAGAATATAATGAATTTTTTGGTAGAAGCTAACAACATGTAATTCTAATTATTCAAATTTATTAATTAGCTCTGTTGTATATATATATACTTATCACAAATATTTCAAACTAATTTATAAAAAAATTATTGTTTAATCAAAATAAGCCTATCTTTATTATTATAATCTTTTCGTATTTCTATTTTTTCTTTTTCAAAACCATACTTGATGAAACTTTCAATTACCTTGTTTTTATTCTTGGAGAATAATTCCATCATAATCATACTTTTTAGGTTTAACTCATTGTCATTCAATTGACTTAGTATGTTTTCATAACATCTTAATCCATCATCTCCTCCGTCTAATGCTAGGATGGGATCAAAATCTTTAACTTCAGGTGCAAGCTCTGAGATTTGATTATTTGGAATATATGGTGGATTGGAAATTATAACATTAAATGAATTAATATTAATTGACTCAAGCCAATTGGATACAACAAGAGATAGTCTATTATCAAGAGAATATTTCCCAGCATTTAATGATGCAACTTGTATTGCCTTTTCACTAATATCTAGACCTAAACCTCTTGAATTTCCCAATTCTAGCAGAAGTGTGATTATTAAGCATCCAGAGCCAGTACCAAGGTCTAGAATTTTAATATCCTCATCCTTTGAGAAGTTTTCCTTTACCACATCAATTATTAACTCACTATCTGGACGAGGATCCAGTACAAAATCATTTACAATAAATTCTCTTCCATAAAACTCCTTACTCTGAGTAATCTTCGAAGTTGGTTCACCATGCCCCCTCCTAATAATGAATTTGGAGTATTCTTTCAGCTGTTCTGTTGATAATTTTTGATCGTGATTTATTATCAAATATTCCTTTGATACCTTGAGGTAATGTGCAAGCAGAATTCTGCTATCCAACTCGGGCATTGTCACACCATAATTTTTCAGTCTATTAGCGGCATCTTTCAATACATTACTGATTGGATGCATTATATTTTATCACCTGCAAGTTTCTGGGCTTTATCCTCTGCAGCTAGCGCGTCGATTATCTCCTGTAAACCTTCCGACTCAATCACTGCAGATAATTTATGTAATGTTAGATTAATTCTATGATCAGTAACTCTGCCCTGAGGAAAGTTATATGTTCTTATTCGTTCAGATCTATCTCCACTTCCAATTTGAGATTTTCTATTTGATGCTCTCTCTTGATCTTTTTCGAACTTTTCTTTTTCATAAAGCCTAGCTCTGAGCACTTTCATGGCCTTTTCTCTATTACGATGTTGTGATTTTTCATCTTGTTGAGATACAGTAACACCTGTTGGTAAATGGGTAATGCGAACAGCGCTGTCAGTTGTGTTCACAGATTGTCCGCCAGGTCCACTGGCTCTGAAAACATCAATCCTTATATCCTTTTCTTCGATTGTAATATCAACTTCTTCAGCTTCAGGCAGAACAGCAACTGTCGCAGCTGATGTATGGATCCTGCCACTCGATTCTGTATTTGGCACTCTTTGAACACGGTGGACACCAGACTCAAACTTTAGTTTCTGATATACATTTTTTCCTGAGATATTAGCAACAAATTCTTTATAACCACCAAAATCACCCTCGCTGGTGGTCATTACTTCAACCTTCCATTTGTTACTATCTGCAAATCTTAAGTACATCCTCGCTAAGTCACCCGCGAATAATGCAGCTTCATCTCCACCTGTCCCAGCACGTATTTCTAATATTACACTCTTTCCATCATCTGCGTCTTGAGGAAGTAATAGCTCATTTATTAGATCCTCTGAGTCTTCAATTTTACTCTCAATATCAATCAGCTCTTTTTTTGCAAAGTCAATTATTTCAAGATCTTCATGTTCCTGCTCAACTAAAACTTCAAGGTCTATCTTTTCGGATAACAAATTCCTATAATTTAAGATTGTCTTGGCTAATTCTTCTATATTTGAGAACTCAATTGCCAATTTTGCATATTCATTCCTATCACCCGTTACATTCAACATTTTTTCTTGCAATTGAGTATAGTTTTCAAGAATTTTATCTAGCTTCTTATTATCAAACATCTGCTTGCCTATATTTATGCCTATAATAAATCATTTAATTTAAATTCATACAAATCATTATCTTGTTTATCTTTGTGATTTATCACCATTTCTCCATTCCTAATTATTAAATTAGAAGGTGAGTTTGTTGAGATAATTTCATCACCATTCGCAAGGAAAGAATATCTTTCATTCTTTTTCATATTTTTTGATAAATAAATATCACCCCTCTCATTATAGATCTCCAACCAAACATTACCCGTCGCTGTAATTTGAATAATATTATTTTGAGGCAGATCGTTTGGGACTTGGCTAAAATCATAATTTGACCCATAACTTAAATCAGAATTATTTAAGTCTGTTTGGCGGTCAGTATTATCCTGATTTAAGAACGATAAAAAATGATTATCCAATACGTTTCCATCTATAACTATTGTGACGGCAATTAGAATGAGAATTGATATTGAAAAATTCTTGAAAAATTTTATTAGCCTAATTTTGTATAATAATTGAAATTTTTTTTGGGTGTTTTGCTGATTAAAGTCAGCAATAATTTCTGTTATTAAAACATTATCATCTCCAGTGATATTCAGGAAATTTTTGTATTTATCTATTACCTTACCAAGATAGTCTTGGCTCGGAAGGAGTTTGAAGTCTCCTCTTTCAACTGCGTCCAGATACTCAACAGGAATATTGAGAGCAGATGCACAATCATATATTGTCTTATTTTTTTTTAATCTCCATTTGATAAGTACCCCACCAATTGAAATTATGGCATTAGTTTTCATGAAATTAAAATTTAATATTTAGACTAAAGTTTATCGTCCAAACCATATACTGAATGAAGAGCTCTCATTGCTAATTCGATGTATTGAAGTTCTATCAAGACACTAACTTTTATTTCAGAAGTAGTAATGGCCTGTATATTTATTCCTTTTTCTGCCAAAGTTGCAAACATTTGCGCAGCAACCCCCGCATGACTTCTCATACCGACTCCTATAACTGATACCTTAGCAATATCTTTTGATTGGATACACTTTGTATATTTTATTTTATTACCCAATCCCTCGATTATTTCTATAGAAGAATCAAGATCCGTTTCCTGGACAGTAAAAGTTAAATCTGTGTGTTTTCCATCAGCTGATATATTTTGCACGATCATATCAACATTAACCCCCTGATCGGCAAGATCACCAAAAATTTGTGCGGCAACCCCTGGTTTATCCTCGAGATTTTGGATAGTTATTTTTGCCTCACCACGTGAGTAGGCAATGCCACTTACAACTTTATCTTCCACAATATTTTCCTCATTAGTAACCAATGTTCCTATTTTATGACTTTTATCATTTTTTTCAAAATCATTTTCAATAAATGTTGAACGTACTCTTATCGGTATATTATATGACATCGCTAATTCAACAGACCTTGTTTGTAGGACTTTTGCACCTTGCGAAGCCATCTCTAACATCTCTTCAAATGAAATCTTGTCTATTTTTTGTGCTTGTTTAATAATCCTTGGGTCTGAGGTAAATACGCCATCAACATCTGTATAAATATCACACAAATCTGCATTTAACGCGCAGGCAATTGCAACAGCTGTTGTATCAGAACCGCCTCTTCCCAAAGTTGTTATTTTATTCTCTTCAGAAATACCCTGAAAACCTGCAATAATAGGAATTATATCACTATCTAGAAGGCTTTGTAATTTTTGGGGATTTATGTTTTTTATTCTGGCTGACCCATGCATATCAGTTGTTTCTAGGGGTATTTGCCAACCCTGAACAGATTCTGCTTTAATTCCTCTGGAGTTTAAAATCAAAGAGAGTAAAGCTGAACTAACTTGTTCGCCTGTTGATATGATAACATCTTTTTCAGCTTTATTTATAACTACATTTGCCTCATTTACGAGATTAATTAACCTATCTGTTTCTCCTGCCATGGCTGATACAACAACCGCAGTTTGAATTCCATTATTCCTCTCTCGTTGAATATGATCGGCAACTTTAGATATTTTTTCAATGTCACCCATTGAAGTGCCACCAAATTTCATAACAATTTTTTTATAATTTTTTTCAATCATCTAGTTGAGTTCTTTCATATGTGATTTTATTTATATAATATAATTAAAGCGATAATTGAAGTATATTTAATTAAGATGATTAAAAATATAAATGAACAGGAAATACAGAAATTCTCAACTATGTCATATGATTGGTGGAATCCAAACGGTAAATTTTCGGCTTTGCATTCAATTAACCCAATAAGAATAAAGTTTGTTTTAGATATAATCTTTGAAAGATTTGGGCTCAATCCTCTCAAAGATCAATCGTTAAAAAAAATAAAAATCCTCGATGTTGGCTGCGGTGGAGGTTTAATTACGGAACCTATGGCTAAACTTGGAGCTCAAATTGAAGGGATAGATGCCGATGTAGACTCAATAAAAATTGCAAAAGAACATGCAAGAAAAGAGGATCTTAAAATAAAATACAGTAATGAAAACTTAGATACGCTGATTGAAGATAATTCAAGAAAATTTGACGTCATCTTTGCTCTTGAGATCTTAGAGCATGTGGACTACCCCGATGATTTTTTATCAAAAATTGTATCTCTCACAAAAAAAAATGGATTGGTTTTTATATCATCAATCAATAAAAATATTAAATCTCTTCTGCTCGCAAAGTATATGGCGGAGTATGTCCTGAATTGGGTGCCAAGAGGAACTCATGACTGGAATAAATTTATAAACCCGTTATATTTAGAAAAAATGATGCTTAAAAATTCATTCGAATTAGTATCGTCTAAGGGTATCATCTTTAATCCTATGACTTTAACTTGGAAAATTGGGGAGGATACTTCTGTTAATTATATCACTGCATTTAATAAGAAATCCTTTTAATTCTTATCATCTGGTAAATTTGGTATATGAATAATATCTATACCTTCTTCATGTAATTCTTTGATATCTTTTGCAGTTGCCTCACCATAGATTGATCTCTCTTCTGACTCTTTGTAATGAATCTTTCTTGCTTCTTCAGGAAATTCTTTACCAACATATTCTGAGTTTTTCTTAATCTCTTCCCTTATTTTCCTGATTGCGTCATTCAAATTATTAGTCCTGCCATTGCTAAGAACAGTATTTTTTTGATTATTAATGTTTCCCTTTTTTGGGATTCTTGGCGACATAAGCGCCTTCGTCACCACATTTGAATTGCATTCAGGACAGAACACATTCCTTGATTTAATTTGATCATCACAAGAAGTTGAGTCTCTAAACCAAGACTCAAAATTATGTTCATTATCACATATTAGATTGTATCTAATCATAGCTAAACCATATTCTTCAATTAATTATAATCATAATTTTGGTTAATAGATGGTATCATTTTTCTATATGATTCTACTTCTTGTAAGTTAATTTCCGCGACACCAATGTGATTGCCATTTTCTACGCAGGATAAAATTTCTCCCCACGGTGAAATAATCATCGAGTTTCCGTAAGTTTCTCTCCCGTTTTGATGTTTTCCAACTTGAGCAGGCGCAATGATAAAACAACCTGTCTCGATTGCTCGAGCTTTCAAAAGCGTCTCCCAATGTGCTCGACCTGTTTTTACAGTAAATGCTGACGGTACTATAATAACAGATGCTCCTTTTTGAGCTAAATTCCTATAAAGCCCAGGGAATCTTAGATCATAACAAATACTCAATCCAAACTTACACCAGGGTAAATCAATGATTGAGAGTTTATTACCTGGCTTAAATGTATTTGACTCGAAATACCTCTCTTCACTGGTCAATTCGACATCAAACATATGAATTTTATCATAAGTACCTATTATTTCTCCATTTGCGTCAAATGCATAAGTCCTATTATATGCCAAATTATCTGAATACTTGATAGATATAGAACCTATAATTACGATAAGCTCAAGTTCTCTAATTAATGATTGTAATTTTTTCAATCCCTTATCGTCATCTGGATATGAAATTTTAGAAAAAAGCGCCTTACTATTCTTTTCCATTAATAGAGTTTGTTCAGGTGTTACAACAATATCCACACCCATTTCTTTTGCATCAATAAGCTTATCTCTAAGAAAACTTATACTTTCATTTAAATCACAACCTGTCGTCATCTGCAGGCAGGCAGCTTTAAATTTATTCTTTTTGTTATTCATTATTATTTATCGTAGAGCAAATCATCCAGTAAACCATTATTCTCAAGGGCATATAGCTCATCACAGCCCCCAATATGCCTGCCATTTATAAATATTTGTGGAACCGTTCTACTTCCATTGGATTTACTCAGCATTTCTTTACGTAAATCATCATTATTTGTGACATCAAATTCAATGTAGGATATTTTTTTCTCATTAAATAATCTCTTTGCCATCTTGCAATAAAAGCAACTAGAGGATGTATATATTTCGATCTTTTGTGTCATTTTTTAATTGTAGTTTTGTATACATTAACATTATAAATATGTTATCTTCTAGAGAATAGTCAACACCATATGGAAATTTCAATAATTCAAGAAAAACAAAAGAAACTATTATTTGATCGAAAAAAACTTTTGCAGTCTAGGAATAGGTCAAAGTCATTTACAATCAAAAATGAAATTTATGACCAAACATCTAGGAATATTTGCGAGAGAATTGATGAAATAAATAGAGATTTTCCATCAATACTTATTTTAACGAAAAACAAAAACTTTGAGAGAGTATTCAAAGAAAGATTACTGCAGAAAATAAAGAATGAACCGATAATCGTTGGCCCTGCTGGGATAATTGAGTCAATCAAAGCTCAATTAGATGATGAGGAAAACCTCGATTTTAAAGAATTAAAGTTTGATCTCATAATATCGGATTTATTACTACATACTTCAAATAATCTAAACTACTCCCTATCTAAGCTTCATAGTTTACTTAACCCAGATGGCTTATTAGTTTCGACAATGTTTGGTAGTGACACACTTAATGAACTAAAAAATTGTTTAATAACAGCAGAAGAACAACTAACAGGTACTATTTATCCTCGCGTGAATCCATTCATAGATGTTAGAACTGCAGGTGATATTCTTTATAATATTGGTTTTAAATTATGTGTAGCAGATAGTGATAATATTCAATTAAGTCATAATAATTTGAATGAGGTTATAAATATAATCAGATCAATGGGTGAAAATAATTATCTTAATCTAAAGACGCCAAATATCGATAGGGCAACATGGAAATTAGTTACAGACTTATACGTTAATAAATTTTCTTCGGATAAGAAACTTACATCAACTTTCAATATTATTACATTGACTGGTTGGAAATATCATCATAATCAACCAGAACCATTAAAACCAGGTTCAGCAAATATTAGCTTGAGTAGTGTTTTAAAAAAGTAAGCTAAATTAGTTCTCTTAAGCTTGCAAAAAATGACTTATCAGCAGGTAATAAATTAAAATTATCAATTTCTTTGGGATTAACCCAGGCTAATTCCTGCCTCTCCATAGGCATAATATGTCCATTCCATCTTCGACATACATATAACAAAACAACAACATAATAATTATCATATTGCTTCTCAGTAAATGATAATGGGGCAAGACAGGAACCTGAGACATCTATATTAATTTCTTCTTTCAGTTCTCTTATAATTGCCTCTTCTGGTGTTTCTCCCTCATCAACTTTCCCTCCTGGGAATTCCCAGTAACCAGCATAATCTTTTCCTACAGGTCTTTCATTTATAAGAACATTTCCGTATTCATTTATTAGCGCACAGGCTACAACAAGTTTTATCATTGATCTAACTCACGACCTATAATCAGTGTTTATGTCAATATATTTATGTGAGAGATCACACGTCCAAATCTTATGTGAGTAATTTCCAATTCCGAGATCAACAATAATTTCAATTACATCCCCTTCCATATACTTCTTTGTCAGTACTTCATCATAGTTAGGATTTACCATTGAATTAAGAGTTATCAGTTGATCCCCGATCGATATTTTAAGCTTTTTTAAATCTATATCCTCATAAGATTTACCAATCGCAGCTATTATTCTCCCCCAATTTGGATCTTGTCCATAAATTGCAGTTTTTACCAAGGGAGAGTTGGCAATTGATTTAGCAATGTTAATTGCCGAAATCTTTGAAACTGCTGACCTTATATTAATTTCAACCAATTTTGTAGCACCTTCACCATCTAGGACGATTTGTTTTGCTAAATCAATTGTAAGTTTTTGCAACTGATCAATAAATTCTTTTGCGGATGTATCATCAATATTTATTAACGGTTTATTGCCAGCTTTGTTTGTACTGATCAACATGACCGTGTCGCTTGTAGAGGTGTCCCCATCTACCGTTATTGAATTAAAGCTATTTGTGGTAACTTCTGTCAAAATCGGTTTCAGAAGTTTTTCATCTATGCATGCGTTGGTAAATATGAAAGATAACATAGTTCCCATATTTGGCTCAATCATTCCTGAACCTTTTGCTATTCCTATTATTTCAATATTCTGCCCATCAATTTTTAATTCTTTTTTTGCCAATTTGGCATAAGTATCAGTTGTCATTATTGACTCTGCGGCATCTACCCATGAGGACCTTTTATTCAAATCTATAGTTTTTATTGATTCAATAATTGGTTCAATATTCATGTATTCACCTATGACACCAGTGGATGCAACACCAATATCTTCAATGCTACACCCAATTTTATTCGCTATTTCTGTAGAAATAGCCAGAAGATCCCTTAATCCAATATCACCAGTAAAAGCGTTTGCATTACCGGCATTCACAATTATCGCCTTAATCTGTTTGTTGAGATTTTTACTACACCAATCAACCGGGACAGATGGACAAGTGGATTTTGTATATAATGATGCTTGATTGACATAATCGTCAAATACAACCAAGAGAAGATCCTTTCGATTTTTATAACGCGCATTAGTTTCAAAGGTATAGATGTTAATGCCTTTTAAATCTCTATATGATAATTGGACCATGTTATAATTCCTTTTGAACCATATGCTTTTTGAAAAAAATTATTTTAAACTTAACAAATACAAAATGTTACGTTTATTAAACTACAACGACCAAATTTGTAAAGATTTCTAATAAGCAATCTGAAATTTAATGTTATTAGTATTTGTTAATCATAAAATTATATATATATATATTATAATGTTTTTTGGAAGTTCCCAATGTTTGATTTAAAAAAGATTACAAATACTTTATTCAATAAGCCAATTAAGAAGCAATATAAATTCTATGAGGATCTAGTCAAGAATATCAACATACTCGAAGATGAGTTTGCTAAACTTTCTGATAAAGAATTAAAAGATAAAACCCAGGAATTAAAGCAAAAAGTGCTAGATGGCCTTGCTTTGGAAAAACTTGTTGTTGAGTCCTTTGCTCTTGTAAGAGAAGCCTCCAAAAGAACTCTTGGGCAGAGACATTACGATGTTCAACTTATTGGTGGAATGGTTCTCAATGATGGTGGTATTAGTGAGATGAAAACAGGTGAAGGCAAAACACTTGTCTCAACTTTGCCAATTTTTTTGAATGCGCTATCTGGTGATGGTGTCCACGTGATCACTGTGAATGATTACCTTGCTCAGCGAGACTCTGAATGGATGGGGAATATTTATGAATTCCTGGGATTAACAGTTGGATGTATTCAAAACCAGATGAATGATGAAGAGAGGAAAACGGCTTATTCCTGCGACATAACTTATGGCACAAATAATGAGTTTGGCTTTGATTATCTGAGAGATAACATGAAACACAGTCTTGAAAGTATGGTTCAGAGGGGCCATAACTTTGCCGTTGTAGACGAAGTAGACTCAATTCTAATTGATGAAGCAAGAACTCCATTAATAATATCTGGCCCGTCAGAAGTAAAATCAGACTTGTATGTGACTATTAATAAACTTATACCGTTACTAAAAGATGATGACTTTGATATTGATGAAAAAACAAAATCAATAAATTTATCAGATAAAGGTGTCGAGCATGCAGAAGAATTATTAAAAGCAAATGGTGTTTTGTCCGGGCAGTCATTATTCGATCTAGAGAATATATCAATAATTCATCACATTAACCAAGGCGCAAAAGCTCACAAACTTTTTGTGAAGAATAAGGATTATATAGTTAAGAATAATAAAGTGATAATAATTGATGAGTTTACTGGAAGAATGATGGAAGGAAGAAGATACTCAGATGGATTACATCAAGCGATCGAGGCAAAAGAAAACTGTCAAATTCAAGCTGAAAATCAAACCCTCGCATCTATTACATTCCAAAATTATTTTAGACTTTATAAAAAACTTGGTGGCATGACTGGAACTGCTTCCACTGAAGCGGAAGAGTTCATGGATATTTATAATCTCCCAGTAATCGAGATTCCTACAAACAAACCGATCAATAGAACTGACGAAAATG
Organism: Hyphomicrobiales bacterium; assembly: GCA_049602435.1. GTDB lineage: Bacteria > Pseudomonadota > Alphaproteobacteria > Rhizobiales > TMED25 > TMED25. The sequence goes on along the minus strand of JBMYRO010000011.1, from coordinate 24,331 downwards.
ATGAAATTTATATGACTATTGATGAGAAATACCAAGCTATACTAAATCAAATCAAAGAATGTAATGATAGAAAACAGCCAATTCTAGTAGGCACAACATCAATTGAAAAATCTGAATATATTGCAAGTTCGCTAGAAAAATTAGGTTTTGAAAGAATTGAATATGGAGAAGAAGATAGTTTTAAAATAAAAGATAAAACTTTCTCTGTTTTAAATGCTAAATACCATGAGCAAGAAGCGAAAATCATTGAACAAGCAGGCCGTCTTGGCGCCATAACAATTGCGACTAATATGGCAGGAAGAGGTACAGACATTCAACTTGGCGGAAATCTTGAAGCCGAGATAAAACATGTGCAAGCATCTTCAGAAAAAAATAAAGAAAAAACCATCGAAAATATTAAGACTAGAATAAAAGATGAAAAATCTGAGGTAATTAATGCGGGTGGGTTGTACGTGATTGGAACTGAACGACATGAAAGCAGAAGAATTGACAATCAACTTAGAGGTCGTTCCGGAAGACAGGGTGATCCAGGAAGATCAAAATTTTACCTAAGTTTACAAGATGACTTAATGAGAATTTTTGGTTCAGAAAATATGGAGTCAATGCTAAAAAAATTAGGTCTCAGTGATGGCGAGCCAATTGTGCACCCTTGGATTAATAAAGCCCTCGAAAAAGCTCAAGTAAAAATTGAATCACGTAATTTTGATATCAGAAAAAGTATTCTTCAGTTCGATGATGTAATGAATGATCAAAGAAGGGTTATTTTTGAACAAAGAAGAGATTTAATGGATGATACCGAAGCATCTGAAACAATAAAAGATATGAGATATGAATTTATAGAAGAAATAGTACAAGAATTTATTCCTGAAAACACATATCCAGAACAATGGAATACTGAAGGACTAAGAAATAAGATCAAAAATTCATTATTAATTGATGTTCCTGTTGATGACTGGGCCAATGAAGAAGGTATAGCTGAAGAAGAAATCATAACACGCCTAAAAGGTGTAGTAGATGAAATAATGAGTTTAAAAGAAAAAAAATATGGAGAAGAAGTTCTCAAAAAAGTTGAAAAAACCGTGCTTTTGCAAGTTTTAGATATCTTGTGGAGAGAGCATCTATCAAGACTTGAGCATCTCAGAACATCTGTATCGTTGAGAGGTTATGCTCAACGCGATCCCCTGCATGAATATAAAACAGAAAGTTTTGATCTATTTCAAGGACTTTTAAGTAAGTTAAGAGAACAGGTAACTGCTCATTTAATTAGAGTAGAAATTTTACAAAAAGAGACAAAAGCTGAAACTAACTCAAATGAAAATTTAGACAATAAAAAGAGTGCCGAAATCCTCCAGAATTCAAAAGCAACTGGCAATGTGGGTGCTATTAAAAAAGTTGGTAGAAATGAACCTTGCCCATGCGGAAGTGGTAAAAAATTCAAGCATTGCCATGGTAAAGCAAATTAATTAAAAATTTCTGCTGATTGAAAGGAATTTATTACGCCTGTTTTCAATTAAAAACTGACGATCAAGTTTTTTCAACTCTTCTAAATACTTTGCTATTACAATCTCTACATCTCTAATAGCCTTTTGATGATTGCGATGGGCTCCGCCTATTGGTTCAGGAACTATTTCATCTATTACCTTCATATCAATTAAATCCTGAGCAGTTATCCTCATACTATTAGCAGCATCGCTCGCTTTCGATGAGTCTCTCCATAATATAGATGCAGACGCCTCTGGTGAAGCAACAGTATATATTGAATGTTCCAGCATAATCACTTTGTTTGCCGTAGCAATTGCAACAGCACCTCCCGAACCTCCTTCACCAATAATAATTGATATCAGAGGGACACCAACTTTGAGACAAGTTTGAATTGATCTGGCAATCGCCTCTGATTGTCCCCTTTCTTCTGCTCCAATACCAGGATAAGCCCCAGCTGTATCTACAAATGTTACTATTGGAATATCAAATCGATCAGCTAATTGCATTAATCTATCAGCTTTTCTATAACCTTCTGGTCCAGCCATACCAAAATTATGTTTAATTCGTTCTTCAGTATTAGATCCTTTTTCGTGACCTATAACCATTACATTTGTCTCACCAAACTTTGCTAATCCCCCAATAATGGCATTATCGTTGGAATATTTTCTGTCACCAGATAATTCTGTAAAATCATCAAATAATTCATATAAATAGTCCCTAAAGTGAGGACGGTCTGGATGTCTAGCAACTTTTGTCTTCTGCCATGGACTTAATGATGAATATAATTTTTCTAGAGCCTTACTTGCCTTATCTTCCAATTGCTTAATATTATCATCAATTGATATTCCATCATCAGAGGGGGTAATCTGTCTAAGTTCGTTTACCTTACTTTCTAATTCGGCAACACTTTTTTCAAAGTCTAAATACTGCATGTTTATACCTTTTTTAGGCTAAATTATTATATAATACTTAATGAAATTATAATTTATCATATCACATAATTTTTGATAAGGGATGCTTTTCTTTTATAGTAGACTTTAATTTTTCATCTAAAATATGTGTATATATTTGTGTTGTGGAAATATCTGAGTGTCCCAACATTTGTTGTACTGCCCTCAAATCCGCTCCATTTGACAACATATGACTGGCAAATGCGTGTCTTATAACATGGGGAGAAATTTGATTATCATCCAAACCAGCTGCTCTTGAATAAACCTTTAACTGTTTAGCAAAGTATTGTCTGGTCATAGAGTTCTTCCCGCCCAATCCGGGATATAAAAAAACTATATCATCAAGATCATAAATATTCTCCAATGAAGATATGTATTGATTAATTTCTCTTATAGCATTTTCTGTAAGTGGAACTATTCTTTCTTTATTACCCTTCCCATTCACTATCAAAAAACTAGATGACCTATTAAAATGTGATAACTTAATAGATAAAAGCTCACTAACTCTTATACCAGTTGAATATAATATTTCGATTTGAGATAAGAAACGTTGAAGCCGAAATTTATTTATTGCGTCAGATGAATTTCGATTAATTTGACTTTTAATATATTCTATTAGCTGCATTATATAGTTTACACTAATGATCTTTGGTAAGTTTTTACTCAGTTTTGGGCTTTCAATACCGTTCATTGGATTATGAGATAAAATATTTTCTTGATATAGAAATTTATAAAATTGTCTGAGTGAACTCAATTTTCTAGCAGAAGTATTATTTTTGATATCATATTTATTTATATACTTTAGGTATTCTCTAATGGTCTCTTGATCAATTCTCATGAAATCTATTTTTCTACCTTCAAGATAGTTACAAAAATATTGAAGATCTTTCCTGTATGCATATTGAGTATTATATGAAGATGCTCTTTCAACAGCCATCATTTCGATAAAATTTTCAATATACTGTTTCATGTTAAATACTTATTGCTTGATATACATTTTTTATTAATCTTAATTTGCAATATTTAAAATAAGGTTATTATGATAAAAAAAATAGATAGGCACATAGTTCTAATTGGTATGATGGCATCAGGTAAGTCAACAATTGGGAAAAATATGTCGGAGGCACTGGGTACTTTTTTTTATGATATTGATTATTTGATTGAGAAATCAGAGAATAAAACTATTACTGAAATATTTAAAATAAAGGGTGAAGAATACTTCAGGAAAATAGAATACGAAAAGACTAGAGAAATAATAAATATACATACCCCATCGATTATTTCACTGGGTGGTGGTGCATTTATTAATCCCAGCATCAGAAATATCATGAATGACGCTCATACAATTTGGCTTAAATTAGAAATTTCGGAGATTATTAAAAGAGTAAAATTAAATAATAAGAGACCACTTTTGTCTGGCAAAAGTGAAGAAGAAATAGAAAAGATATATGTTGAGAGAGAGAAATATTATTCAATGGCTAAGATACACTATAATTGTAATAATAAGTCCATAAAGACTTGTGTTACTGAAATTCTCTCATTAATTGAATGAATATAACGATGAAAAAAATTGAAATAAAATTAAAGAATGATCAATATAATATTTTGTATTCCCCTCTATCTGTAAGTATAGATTATATTAAGTCAGATTTCCTGAATGGTAAAGCTACAGCAATTATTGCAGATAATAATTCAGCCCAACATTATCTGAATAATCTAGAAAGAGACCTTCTTGATATCAATCAAAAAGTAATTAAAATTATCTTATCACCCGGAGAAAAGAACAAAGATCTTACAATAGTATCTAATGTAATTGATGATCTTTTATCAAAAAAATTTGAGAGATCAGACACGATTATTGCATTGGGGGGTGGAGTTATTGGTGATTTAGCTGGTTTTGTTGCAGCAATAATACACAGAGGCGTAAGCTTTATAAATATTCCAACTACCTTACTTTCACAGGTTGACTCATCAATCGGCGGAAAAACTGGGGTAAATACAAAATACGGCAAAAATCTCATTGGTAGTTTTAAGCAACCAGAAATTGTTATATGTGATACCGAAGTTTTATCTACTCTACCTCAGAGAGAATTATTGGCTGGATATACTGAGCTTGTGAAGCACGCACTCATAAAAGACGCCAATCTTTTCAATTATTTGGATATTAATTTACCGGAAATTTTCATAGACAATAACATTCTTCAAGAAGCAATCTATAGAAGCTCATTAGTGAAAGCAGAAATAGTAATGCAAGACGTTCTTGAGAGAAATATTAGAGCGCACTTAAATCTAGGACACACTTTTGGTCATGCAATAGAAGCGTTATATAGATATGATGGGACTATGCTTCATGGTGAGGCTATTTCGATTGGCATAATGATGGCTTTTTCTCTTGCCGAAAAACTTTCTTTATGTGATGCGACGCAAACAGAAGCAGTAAAAAAACATTTTGATAGTATTGGTCTAAAAACTAATTTTTCCAACCTACCCAATAATGACCTTACATCAAAAAATCTAATTGAACTTATGAAAAATGATAAAAAAGTCAGAAGTGGATCAATTAATTTTATACTACCTAAGGGCATTGGTTCTGTAGATATCTTCAATGGTATTGATGAAGGTATAATAAAAGAAGTTCTTGAAGCATATTTATGATAATATCTATATTATCTTCATAACATCTCTGTTATTTTCAATTCTGGTCTATCTTTTTGTTGATATGGACAAGGAATGAATGTTTTTAATTTCCTCTGAGAGTAATTCGTTTATTATTTTATGACACTCAAGTTTTGATTTGTTGATAAAAGCATTAGATACGATATAGATATGAAAATGTGTTTCACCCCCTTCTCTCCAACCAGCATGTCCTCTGTGGTCATCAGAAACATCATTAATTTCCAATTCAATTGGATGAAGAGACTCCAACTTTTCACGCATTTTATTAATAATATTAATTTACAATACCTCCAAAAAATATTTATATAATCTCAATTAAGCAGAGAGAAAATTAAATGGCAAATGTTAATTCTAAATTTTTTGATGATATAAGAATTACAAAAAAGAAGGAAGATAGAAAAAAAACAAACCAGTGCCAATGGGATAGTTGTGATGAAATTGCAGTTCACAAGGCACCTAAGGGCCGTGCTCAAGAAGGGTCATATTATAATTTCTGTCTCAAACACGTAAGAGAATATAATAAAAGTTACAACTACTTTGAAGGCATGAGCCAATCAGATCTCTCGAAATATCAAAAAAATGCGATGCTAGGTAACAGACCAACATGGAAACTTGGCGTTGATAATAAAGACCAACTTGGAAACTTTTCAGCTGAAGACATACTTAAAAGAATAAAGAATAACCGTATAAATGATTATTCGGATAAAGAAAGTTTAGAACAAAAAAATCCTCGGAGACAAAAGATTGGAAATGCAGCAAAAAAAGCATTATATGTACTAGGATTAGAAAATAATTCTTCTAGCGACGAGATTAAAAATAGATATAAATTATTGGTTAAAAGGCATCATCCAGATCTACAGGGTGGAAAAGAAACTACAGATGAAAAGTTAATTGAGATAATCAAATCTTATAGATATCTCAAGTCTATTGGGTTAGTGAATTAAAATAACGTAGAGGAGTGAAATGAATAATAATATTGGAGAAAAAAGCCTAGCACCAGATACAGAAATTTCAGTTGAAAAAGTATTTGGTTTTAAATCAAAGTTAAAAGTCCCGGCATATTCAACGCGAAATGAGTACGTACCAGAAGTTGATGAGTCGTACATTTTTGACCCACAAACAACACTTGCAATACTGGCTGGATTTTCTCATAACAGAAGAGTGATGGTACAAGGTTACCACGGAACTGGCAAATCCACTCACATAGAACAAGTAGCAGCAAGATTAAATTGGCCTTGTATACGAATAAATCTAGATAGTCACGTAAGTAGGATAGATCTCGTAGGTAAAGATGCAATTGTTTTAGAAGATGGAAAACAAGTAACTGAGTTTAAAGAAGGTATTCTACCTTGGGCTCTGCAGTCGAATATAGCATTAGTTTTTGATGAATATGATGCCGGTAGACCTGATGTCATGTTTGTTATTCAGCGAGTACTTGAAGTTGCTGGGAAATTGACATTACTTGACCAAAGTAAAGTTATTAGACCACATCCATATTTTAGAATGTTTGCTACAACCAACACAGTGGGATTAGGTGATACAACAGGTTTATATCATGGCACACAACAAATAAACCAAGGGCAAATGGACCGTTGGTCAATAGTATCCACGCTAAACTATCTTCCACATGATGTAGAAAAATCAATAATAATATCAAAAGCAAAAGATTATGATAACAAAGATGGACAGGAAACTATCGACAAGATGGTCAAAGTAGCCGAATTATCAAGAAATGCATTCATAAATGGTGATTTATCTACGGTCATGAGTCCAAGAACGGTCTTAACTTGGGCTGAAAATAGTATTATATTTGATGATATCGGTTTTGCTTTCAAACTAACTTTCCTAAATAAATGTGATGAACTTGAACGACCTGTAGTTGCTGAGTTTTACCAAAGATGCTTTGATGCCGAACTAGAAGGTGTAACGCTAATTAAACAATCTGAAGAGTAGTACCTTGGCAGAAATAAAAGAAAATAATTTTTCTGATATTATAAAAAAAACAATTACAGAAGCCACAAGGTCTATTGCAGAAGAACCAGAACTTGAGGTTTTGTTTGGAGACGAACCACCCTCTCTTACAGGTAAAAAAATTAGGCTTCGAGAGCCTAGTAATTCTATAAATAAAGAAGATCTAACTATCCTCAGGGGCCAAGCAGATCTTCTAGCTCTTAAGATAAAAAACCACGATCAATTGATTCATAAAAAATATTTACCTTCAACTCCACAAGCTCAAAAATTATATAATGCAATAGAGGAAGCGCGTATAGAAGCAGTTGGTGCAATTGATATGCCTGGATGTGCGAGTAATTTAAATGCCAGAAATATTGCAAGCTATAGGAATTCTACTTTAAATAATATCACTCAAAAAGATGAGGCACCAATAGCTGATGCAATTAGCCTAATTATAAGAGAAAAACTGACAGGATTTGCCCCACCCCATAACACCCGCAAATTTGTCGACCTCTGGCGTCCTCATATAAATGATAAAGCACTCAATGAGCTTGATAAACTGAAAGAGTCAATTTTTGATCAAGATGCCTTTGCAAGTAAAATCCCAGAACTCCTTGATGCATTTGATATTGCAAGTACTTTGGGAGAAGGAGATCCATCATCCTCAAAAAATGAGGAGGGTGAGAGTGATGTTGAAGGTTCAGAGCAAGAAAATACAGAGTTAAGTGATGAATTTGATCCTGATGAAACTGAAATGTTAGACGAAGAAATTACAGATGACCTTATTGATCTGGATGATCTAGAAGGTGTAGAGGATGAAGGGGAGGATAGCTCGGCACCTGATAATCGTGGTGAAATTGAAGAAACAAAACAAAATACAAGGCAGCCCACATATAAAGTTTATACGACTGAGTTCGATGAAATCATATCTGCCGAAGAGATTGCTGATATAGATGAATTAGATAGGTTAAGAAATTACCTTGATAAACAAATATCGAATTTGCAGGGTGTTGTCGCAAGACTTGCGAATAAATTGCAAAGAAAATTAATGGCCCAACAAAATCGATCATGGGATTTTGATCTTGAGGAAGGAATATTAGACACAGCAAGACTTGTTAGAGTAGTCACTGATCCAATGCACCCACTTTCATTCAAAATGGAAAGAGATACAGATTTCAGAGACACGGTTGTTACATTATTGATAGACAATTCTGGATCTATGAGAGGCAGGCCAATAATGGTGGCAGCAACATGTGCTGACATACTTACAAGAACTCTTGAAAGATGTGGTGTCAAAGCAGAAGTCTTAGGCTTTACCACCAAAGCATGGAAAGGTGGTCAATCAAGAGAACTATGGACCAACTCTGGCAAACCAATGAGGCCAGGAAGATTAAATGATTTAAGGCATATTATATATAAATCAGCAGACGCACCATGGAGAAGATCAAAACGAAATCTAGGTCTTATGATGAAAGAAGGAATTCTGAAGGAAAATATAGATGGTGAAGCTCTTGAATGGGCTTATGAGAGAATTCAGAAAAGACAAGAGCAAAGAAAGATTATGATGGTTATATCTGATGGCGCACCAGTTGATGACTCTTCTTTATCCGTGAACTCTGGAAACTATCTTGAATTACACCTAAAAAAAGTAATAAATAAAATAGAAACCAATAAAGATATTGAACTAATTGCGATCGGTATTGGCCACGATGTCACAAGATACTACAAAAGAGCTGTGACTATTATTGATGTTGAAGAATTGGGCGGGGTGATGACAGAAAAGCTTGCCGAATTATTTGATGAAAATCAAAATAAATAAAAACTATACTGATTTATAATTGCTAATATAAAATATTCTAAATGGTATCAATAGAGCAAGTGCTACCAATAATTTTACAATTAAATCACCAATAGCCCACATTATCCATCTAGAAGTTTCTATTTCTATCAATAAAACTGGTATCTTCTCAGTTGCAAAAGAGTCACCATATCCAAGGAATGAGAAATTCAGAGAAAAAGCAATACTAAAAAATATAGTTGTATCCAGTAATGAACCAAGTGCAGATGAAATTATTGGAGCTTTCCACCAAGTATGCCTTATATATCTTCTAAAAATATATATATCCATAATTTGAGAAGCTAAGAATGCTGTACCAGATGCTATTGCGATTCTCGGTGTTGCAAATAATATGGATAAAACAACAGCAATGGTAAATCCAACGTAAACCACTCTCTTAGCTGTTTGGAGCCCATAATACCGATTAGTCAAATCTGTGACAAAGAATGCAATTGGATATGTAAATGCTGCCCAAGTTAACACATCTTGTAGTCCAAGTAATTGAACTGGATATTGCACTAATATATTAGAAACTAGAACAACTGCAACCATAGAAGTTGCTAAGAAAATAAAGTTGCGATCCTGCATTTAAATCACTCGGATGAAGTATTGACAGCCTTTAGTATACGCTTCTTTATCACTTGTGCTTTTGGAGATAAATTGGTTGAGGATTCTTTTATTAGATATTCATCTATACCACCTCTGTGCTCAACTGTTCTGAGCGCTTTAGAAGATACTTTAAGATAAATTTTTTCTTCTAATAAATTGCTGTGAAGTGTCACCTGGTGTAAATTAGGCAGAAACTTCCTACGGTTTTTATTATTTGCATGGCTAACATTATTTCCAGACATTACTGCCTTGCCTGTTAATTCACACTTTCTTGACATAAATATACTCCAATATATACAAATATGAGTATATACTCTCTTGCTAACAAACAGTCAACTTCAATGTGAATTAAAATCGAAAAATTCTAAATTATTACTAAATAATCTCTATAGTCATATTTATTTTACTATTTTGACATAAAGTTAATTTCAATGACCAAACAAATCTATAAATTACGTAATTTATTTTTTCTTACAATTGTAAGTGTTTTAGTCGTTAATCTAATAATATATAACGCATCCGCCTCATCGCAGAATAATCAAATTGCTTATGACATCAATGACAGATATTTCATTGATGAACAGTTAAATCTCAGTTATGACATAACATCACTTGGCCTCAAAATTGCCAAGCTAGATTTTGAAGTTAATTTTAATCAAGCACAATACTTTTCTAATGCAGTAATTGAAACTCAAGGAATAGGAGATTTCTTTTCTAGTTCTGTCTGGTCATTTTCAGCAAGAGGAGTATTAAAAAGTAATGATATTCAACCAAAATTTTATAATAATCACATCGAAACGAAAAAAGGGGTTGGTCATGTAAGTATTGTTTACAAAAATGATAAGCAAAATATACTAACCAGACCTGTTATAAGTGAAGAAAAATATAAGGCATTGATGGACAATATTGATAATCAGGTTTTAGACCCGATTTCAACATTACTAGAAATATCAATGTACCACCCAGACGATATTTGCACTGGCTATTGGGAGATAACTGACGGCAGAAGAATATTTTCAGTAGAATTAAACAAAGCTAATATTGATGATAGTAAAATATGCTATGCGACCTATAAACCTCTTATTGGTTTCACCGATAAAGAAATGGAGAAATATAGAGATAAACCGACACCTCCATTTCAAATAAATTTTGTTAAAATCACTCTAAAGAATAAGTATACATTTTTAATACCTATTAATATATCAATCACTGAAGGTGCATCAGGTTCTATTGATCTAACATCCCTTAACATTAATGGCGAATTCGTAAATTTAAACTAATTTAGTATGTACTTAAAAAAAATAATATACTAAATCTAGTATAGAACAAAAAATGAATTTAGTATTATTACTGATTCGGACATGTTTTGTTCTTTTAGTGTTCTCTTTTTTTAAATAATGCATTAACAATTAGTCATGTCTTTAGATTTAAAACAAAAAATTAGTGCAATTCTAGGCCCCACTAATACAGGCAAAACTCATAAAGCATTAGAGATTATGTTGAAACATAACACGGGTATGATTGGTGTGCCACTAAGGCTACTAGCACGTGAATTATACGATAAAATATCAAGTAAAATTGGGAAACAATCTGTTGCACTTATCACTGGTGAAGAGAAACATATACCAAAATATCCAAAATATTATATTTGTACCGTTGAAGCAATGCCAACAGATATAGCAGTTGATATTGTAATTGTAGATGAAGTTCAACTAGCAAATGATATTGAGAGGGGGCATATATTTACTAAGAGAATATTTGACTCAAGAGGAAGGCTTGAAACATTATTTCTTGGATCAGATACTATTGAAAAGGTTTTAAAAAAGATTATCCCAGAAATTGATATCCTCAAACAAACTAGATTTTCATCATTATCCTATGAAACTTCAAAAAAAATTTCTCGTTTAAGAAAAAAAACCGCAATTATTGCTTTTTCTATTAATAGAGTTTATGAAATTGCAGATTTTGTTAGACAACAAAACGGCGGTGCAGCTGTTGTTTTGGGAGCGCTATCCCCAAGAACGAGGAATGCTCAAGTAGAATTATATCAATCTGGACAGGCAGACTATTTAGTTGCTACAGACGCTATAGGAATGGGACTTAATATGGACATTGACCATATTGCTTTTGACTCTATAAAAAAGTTTGATGGGAACAAATACAGATATCTATATCCACATGAAATTGGTCAAATTGCAGGACGAGCGGGTAGATATATGAACAACGGAACATTCTGCATGACATACCCGAATGAAGAATTAGATGCCAACTTAGTTTCAGCTATTGAGAATCATAAATTTTTAGAAATCGATAATATTAAATGGAGGAATAGTAATTTAGATTTTAGTTCTATAAAATCAATTTTGGATAGTTTGTCTATGAAACCAAAACTTCCATTCCTAAAATTAGCAAAAGCTGGGGAAGATCAACAAACTCTCGAATTTATTTATGATAACCAATTACTAAACTATCGCTCGCTATCTATAGATGAATTAAGACTGCTCTGGGATCTATGTCAAATTCCAGATTATAGGCAAACTGGCATTGAAAACCATACAAAAATTGCACTCAAAATATTTAGAGATATAACAGAATCTAATGGCTATATTGATCCTGAATGGTTTGAGAATGAAGTAAACGGATGTGCAAAATTTCAAGGTGATATTGATAGCTTATCCAATAAAATATCCTTTATAAGAACATGCAATTTTATTGCAAATAAAAAAGATTGGATTAAAGACACAGATCATTGGCAAAAAAAAACAAGAAATATTGAAGATAAATTATCAGATAAATTACATGAAAGACTCATGCAGAGATTTATCGATAAAAGAAATAGCATTCTAATAAATCACACCGATATTAAAAACATAGAAATGGATGAAAAAAACAAAATAAATATCGGAAGTCTGCAAATAGGTACAATTAATGGTTTAAAATTTAAGCACCAATCCACTGCAAACCTAAATAAATCCGCAAAAAATAAACTTAATAAAATAATTATATCTAAACTTGATGAGGTTAGCAGAGATATATTAGCTGCAGATCTGAAATCATTCCACATATCTCATGATAATAAAGTTCTTTGGAATGGTAGCCCAATTGCAGAATTACGTAACAATTCAGACTCAATTATCCCAAATATATTTCTCTTATGTGATGATAATCTCTCAATTACTATTAAAAAGAGATTAAATAATAAGCTTAACAACTGGCTTACATATTATTTAAAAAAGACAGTTCCTGGGCTAATTAAATTAATCAACAAGAAATTAAAATCCCCACTTTCAGCAATTCAATTCTCTCTACTTGAGGGTATGGGAGTTGTTAAGAGAGATGAGTTAGGTCTAGATTATGATCAACTAACAAAAGATGAGAAAAAAGAAATTCGATCCTATGGTTTATTTATTGGTCAGGAATATATCTATTTAAAGAATATTTTTGATGAAAATGTACATTCACTCAGAGTCTCATTATTGAAAATAAAAAATAATGATTTAAGAGACTTAAACACCTATTCAAGCGTCAAAATTACGAAAAAGAATAAAACCCATCCAATCTATTCTGAGCTTGGTTATTTCTATGTAAGTCAAAAATATGTTAGGCCAGACTTAATTGAAAATTTATTAGAACTTATTAGGAAAAAAAGAGGAAACGGCTCTTTCCAGAATTCATTGATAACGCCTGAATTCATAGAAAGAACTAATTTACCAAAAACACTAATTGATAAAATATTAACTGAACTCGGTTATGTGCGTATCAAAGACAAAAAAAATATGGATAAAAAATATTGGATCAGAAGGAAAAAGAACGACCATATTGTTAATAATAATTCAAAAAATGATAATAATCCCTTCTCAATATTAAAGAATTTTAAGAATGCTTCAAATTTGTAAATTTTTCTGTTATAAGTATACACCTCAAGAACAAAAATAAAGCAACTTCAAATAAAAGGTTAATCATGACATATTTAGTAAATCAAGCTTGCATTAAATGTAAATTTACAGACTGTGTTGAAGTATGTCCTGTTGATTGTTTTTATGAGGGTGAAAATATGTTAGTGATACATCCCGACGAGTGTATTGACTGTGGCGTCTGTGAGCCTGAGTGTCCTATTGAAGCTATTCAACCAGACACAGATCCGGGTGCTGAAGAATTTCTTGAGTTGAATAGAAAATATTCATCGATATGGCCAAATATAACAATTAAAAAAGATCCACCTGCTGATGCAGAATTATACCAAGAAAAACAAGATAAGTTAAAAAATTACTTTTCAGAAAAACCTGGTGAAGGGGATTAATAAAAGGGAAAATTTTATGGCAAACACAAAAAATAATAAAAAGTATGAAGTAAACGAATATGTAGTATATCCATCTCACGGAGTAGGAAAAATTACAGATATATTGGAACAAGAATTTGCTGGGATAAAACTCGAATTATATGTCATTTATTTTGAAGAAGAGAAAATGACTCTTAGAGTTCCAATTGACAAGGTTGAGTCCACTGGCATGAGAGCAATATCCGATACAAATTTAATCGATGAAGCATTCACAATATTAAAGAGTAATGCAAAAACAAAAAAAACAATGTGGAGTCGAAGAGCACAAGAATATGAAACAAAAATTAATTCTGGTGACATCATCGCTCTCTCAGAAGTGGTAAGGGATCTTCACAGAAACCCTAGTCAGTCCGAACAATCATACTCTGAGAGACAACTTTATGAGCAAGCTCTGGACAGGCTTGCAAAAGAAGTTTCTCGTTCAAAAGGAATTAAGGAAGTTGAAGCGGTAACAAATATAGAAAATCAACTAGCAAAGAATAGCAGAAATGCAGCTGCAATCTCGGCAGCAAGCTAAATTATTATTATAAATTTTATAAATTAATTTTAGATCTAAATGAGTGATTTAATTAATATTGATATTTTGGGCGGTGACTATGAATTCACACTTGAAGTCTCTGGAATTAGAGATCAATTCCAATTTAACTACATACCTTCAAACCTACCTGATATTTATAAAAAGATACTAAATCATCAACCCTTTATTGTATCCGAGTTTTCATTATCTAATTATACTATGATGCTTGATAGAAATATCGCAGACATGTGTGCGATTCCAGTATTTGTTAATAGGGGTTTTAGACACAGCATTATTTGGGTAAGAAAAGATAGCAAGATAGACTCAATAGAAGAGTTAAAAAACCTCAAAGTAGGAATCAAAGATTACTCGCAGACAGCAGCTGTTTGGTTAAGGGGAATACTCTACGAAGAATATAACATCCATTGGAGTGATATAGACTGGTATGCAAATACAGATCAAAGATTTGATGCACCAAAAGAGGCAAATCTCACACTAGTTGATGATGACCCTGAAAAGATGGTAATTAACGGTGAGCTGGATGTATATATTGCGCCAAAACCAATAGATATTCAAAAAATACCAGATGAAAGAGAATTAAAGCCTCTAATCACTAATTTTATTGAGGTTGAGAGAGACTATTTTAAAAAAACAGGCATCTACCCAATAAACCATTGTGTTATGATCCACAAAGACACATATAAAAAATATCCCAATATAGCCTATCCATTATTTTTAGCTTATAGCGAAAGCAAAAAAAAGGCACTAAAGCGTAAGTTAGGCTCCACATTATTACCATGGTCCGATAAACAGTGGGCAAATACAATGGAAGTTTTTAATAATGATCCACATCCACATGGATTAGTAGAAGCAAATCATAAAAATGTTAGTAAACTGGTTGATTATTTATTTGAACAAAAGCTAATAAAACAAAAACCTTTTATTGAAGATTTATTTATTGAAGGCTCTCAAAACTGGCGAGAGTTGTGATTAAAGCTTAAACAACCTCTAACTTATGATATGGCTTTTTAGGTAAGACAACCTCTACTTTGTCACTTGGTTTTACGAAACCTCCCTCCAAAACTGTTGTCATAATACCCGTCTTTCTAATTAAATTTCCTTCTTGATCTTTAGTGATCATTTTTTTTAACAAACCAGATTTAAAATCTTCAATTTGCTTGCAAGGATCACGAAGTCCTCTAACTTCAAGTATAACCTCATCGCCAATATTAATTTGTGAGTCTAATGGGAGATTGATGAGATCTATGCCCGAGGTTGTAATGTTTTCACCAAGATCTCCTGGATGGAGATCGTAACCATGTTGTTTCATTTCATCTAATAACTCAATTGGTATGAGATGTACTTGTCTTAAATTTAACTGCTTAGGATTCTTCTTTACTCTTGAACGATGCTTGACGTACATGCCCGCATGAGCATCTCCATTTATACCAAAATTTTTTAATAGCTCAATTTCCTCTCTATTATGCTTTGAAAAAAAATGACCCTTCCTTGTACTTACTGCAATTACAGATCCTGATATTGAGTTCATGTATTAAATCCTCATAATATAATAAGTATATTTTTTTTGATTATAAAAATAAATGTTTTATTATGAAATAACTTCAGATCATGGGGGCGTAGCTCAGTAGGATAGAGCACCAGATTCCTAATCTGGGGGTCACAGGTTCAAATCCTGTCGTCCTCACCATTATAAAAATTATGTGTTTACCTATGAAACTAACCGATTCTGGGCTATCCTAATGATCATCTGTTCATAACTTATACCAAGATTTAGAGAGCAACATCTATAAAAATAACCCTTGCCTAGTCCAGGCATAAGATTCGCCTCTATAAAATGTGGCCTGTTCTCACCACTCATCTTAAAATCAATTCGTCCGAAAGATCGCCCACCAAGAGCAGTAAAAGCTGCTTTACCCAACGCTGATAACTGGCTGTGAATTTTCTTATCAACGACTTTATGGACTCGTTCAATATCATTTTTCTTTGTGTCAAAATCGAGAATACAGTGCCCATTATAATTTTTGTCCACCTCAATTTCAATTGGCATTGCAGTGAGCGCTTTAGTGACCTCATTTTCAAATATACCAACACTATATTCTCTGCCAGGAAGATAAGTTTCTATAAGGCTACGCGATTTTTGGGTAGCAAATATATGAGCTATTTTAGCCGTCATGCCTATATGGTCATTTACAACCGAAAGAGCATCTACTCCTATACTGTCACCACCCTGTAGAGGCTTGATAAATAAAGGGAAATCAATTGGAACAGAAACTTTGAGTGGATGTTCACCCGGTGAACTTGTAAAATATTCTGCTGTTGCAATACCCGCTTCCTTTATGATTCTTTTTGCAATACTTTTGTCATATTCCCTATTAAGAGCTTTCCTACTTGAACCAATATAGGGAATATGGTGGTCATCTAAGAAGTCATTCAGCCAGATTTTCTCATTATCAAAATCTAAGTACTTCACCCCTGAAAATACAAGGTCTGGCTTCCTATTTGCAAGTTTCATCAGGTCAGTTTTAGTTTTTATTTCCGTTACTATTACTGTTTTATATACTTCTGAGAGGATCTTTTGAAATAAATTTTGATTAAGAGGAATAGCAACATTTTTTTGGTTATATTCTTTGAATCGTTTTGGAACTGTGAGAATTTCTATAGACTTGTTGCTTTTGGAAGGTGTTTTTTTTGAGATCTTCTCACTATCCAACACTCCAGGCAAAATGTCAATTAGTGGTGGGTTTATAAATGCCATTCAATTTTTTCCTTATCTGTCATTTGGGTTATTCATTTTGATATTTTGGTATAATGTTTCCATTCCAGTAATATTGAGTTGATAGTGTAGAAAATAAAATTTGGAATAGAGACTATCCTATATTTTAACACTGAATACTCCTAACAACTCGCATCTAATGAGTTCATTATATTCTTGGCAGGACAACGCTCCTCAAACCTTTCTTTCAGATAGATGTGTCATCTAAAGAACTTGGTATGTATGCCCCTTACATACGGCATACAAACAATCTTTAAGATGCTAAGTTTATCTAGCAGTTTAATCAACTTATCTACCGTAGCTCTTGCAAATGATATTGATGTAATGATAACAATAATTAGTACTGCGAATTTCATATTACTTTTGTTTTTTCGAGCTAGTTTTTACCTTAGAGAGGTTTGATGAAAAGTCTCCAGTGACGGGGGCTTTCGGAATAATTTTTTTTGGTTTTTTTGCTTCTCTGTTTCCTTTTTTATTATTTCCTTTTGACATTATTTTTCCTTTTTTTAATTAGTAATTAATTGTATAAGATTAGACTTAAATACTGAAACCAGCACAATTTTACAAATAAACAAAATTTTTTTTCTTGCGTGACGTAAAGCTAGTAAACATTTACACCAAAGAATGATTACCTGAACAAAAAGGTTGATATAAAACAACATATTAGCCTAATGTCGACGTAACATTAGAAAGGTGATATGGTAAATTATAAAGATACTAAACTATAAACAATTGGCTAATGTTTACAATTGGCTAATGTTTTTTAACTGTCATCGTAAAAACATTTAGACTACCAAATATTACTATGTCCTAAAAAGTAAGAATAAACAAGTTTTTAATAATTAGCATAAATAAATTTTTGAGTTAAGTTTTTTAAATGAAGATTTAAATTTAAATTATGTTACTTTAACAAGCTTATTTAATTACAGCGGATGATAAAATGACAAGTGATACATTCTTAAATTCAATTGAAGATAATTTCAAAAAAGCTACCAAACATATCCAAAGGATATACGGAAAAGACTTTTTGCCAGATGATTTGGCAGATCAAATTATGATGGCTAATGCAACATATTTGGTCAGATTTGGGGTAAGGCTTAGGGGACGAATTTATACATTTACTGGATTTCGTTCCGTTCACTCTGATCACTTTGAGCCTGTAAAAGGAGGAATAAGGTATGATATTTTAGTTAATCAGGAAGATGTGGAAGCACTTGCTGCATTGATGACATATAAGTGTGCACTTGTTGAGGTCCCATTTGGTGGATCTAAAGGTGGATTAATTATTAATATCAAAGAATGGAAACCTGAAGAGCTAGAAAAAATAACAAGACGCTTCACCCAAGAATTGGCTAAAAGAGATTTAATTCATCCGTCGCAAAATGTTCCAGCACCTGACGTAGGAACTGGAGAGCGTGAAATGGCATGGATAGCAGACGAATATAAAAGATTAAATCCAACAGACATAAATGCTTGGGCATGTGTTACAGGAAAACCTATAAACAAAGGTGGCATTGCTGGTAGAACTGAGGCAACTGGAAGAGGTATAAAATTTGCCCTAAAAGCCTTTTTTGAAAATGATAAAGATGTAAGTAAAACAGGTTTAACAAAAGGCCTGGAAGGTAAAAAAATAATTGTCCAGGGATTAGGTAATGTAGGTTATTATGCCGCTTATTTTTTGTCTACAGAAGATAATGCGATTATTACTCATGTCATCGAACGAGAAGGAGCTATCATTAATAATGAGGGTATAGATATCCAGTCGTTAAAAAAACATTTGATTACTAAAGGTACAATCAAAGGATATGAAGGATTTGTTGAGAGTGGTTCAGAAATTCTTGAAGAAGAGGCAGATATTTTGATTCCTGCCGCAATGGAATTTGCAATTAATAGAGATAATGCTGAGCGCATTCAAGCACCATTGATAATAGAAGCGGCGAATGGTCCTGTTTCATCGGAAGCAGATGATATTCTTACAAGAAAAGGAAAAATTATTATTCCTGATCTCTATGCGAACGCCGGTGGTGTGACGGTAAGTTACTTTGAGTGGATTAAAAATTTGAGTAGAATTAGGTTAGGGAGACTTCAAAGAAGAGTTGAAGCAAGTCAGATGCAGAGCATGATAGATGGTATTGAAATTATGACTGGTAAAAAATTTCCAAATGAATTTAGATCAAGTTCTATTGAAGGTATCTCCGAGCTAGATCTTGTTCGTTCTGGTTTGGAAGATACTATGACAGAAACTTATAAAAGTATAAGTGAATTATGGAACTCAGAAGAAGGTATACAAGATTTAAGGACTGCTGCAATGATAATTGCAATTAAAAGATTGGTCCAAAGTTATAGCTCATTAGGAATATAAAAAGAGAGGAAGACCTCTCTTTTAATTTTTTGTGGTTGTGTTTATTTTCTGAAATCCGGAGATTATCACCATTATATCAAAGCTATGTGTTTGAGTTTACCCACTTTATGCAATCCTCAAGACGATCATCTCCCCAGAAAACTTCCCCTGCAAAAATAAAAGTAGGACTTCCAAAAACACCCAAACTATATGCCTTTTCTGTATTTTCTAGGTATTTTTTTTCTATTTCTGCAGATTGTGCTTGAGCTATGACCTCATCTTTATTTAATTTTAATTCTTGTAAAATCTCAGAGAGATTTGGTTCTGTTGCTGGCTCTTTTCCTTGTTCAAACCACCTTTTATATGTTGATATGACATAATCTATACCCCATCCCTCATTCATACCTAAAATGGCTAATTTATTGGCTAAATCAAATTGGGTAAGAGGATAAGGGGCAGGTATTTTTGGATTTAATCCATAAAAACCAGCTCTTCTGTCAATATCTCTCCACATATAGTCTGATTTAATTTTCTTTGAAGGTGGAGTGAAGGGAATATTATCCATATCCATCATTATTTTTCTAACACTGAATGGGTGCCAATTAAATGCAAGTCCTTCTTTTTTGGATAGTTCATTTAATCTACTTACAGTTAAATATGTATAAGTACTTCCGATTGAGAACCATAAATCAATATTTTTCATAATGAAATAACTATTTTTTACAAATAAATATTCTAGAAAGAATGGATTAGTTATTCAATAAAAAAGTAGTAATAGGATATGTTAATAAAATTAAATTTTAATCAAATTCAGTAATCGTAATTTCAACAGTCGGAACGCCAGGCAGCATTAAACACCCATTTGCACCATTATTTTCTGCCTGAAGTGCGTCTTCTGTATAAAAAGCAATATCAATGACAGGAGGGATATCTCCCATAGTAACGGTTTTACCAAGTGATTGTAACATTCTCATTTCGGTAGCACTGATAAGTGTAATTCCAGCAGCCGCGTAGGTTCCTGCAGCAGGTGCCCCCCCAATTGCCAGTTCATCAGGTACATAAAGTGTTTGTGCAGATGCACCATTTCCTCCCACTTCGCCAACGCCTCCTGCAGTAATGGTTGATGTAGTATCGGTAGAATCTGTACCACATTTGTAAGTAGGGGGCCCACCACCTGGTATAATACCATCAACTACCCCAGCTATATCAATTGCTCGAGACATTGTCACTCTCATATGTGTAGCAGTCGTACCTTTTGGAATTGTATTTAAAGGAGCATATGTTCCAATTTCAGCGCCAACTGCGGCAGATGCAATATTAAATTCTTTTGATGAACTTCCAATCGTTAGAGGAGTTGTACATGCAGAGCTTTCGCAAATCTCAATTTTTGTTATTGTGATTTCATATGTTGTAGCATCTCCGAGTACAGCATTGGCATTATTAGTAGTAAAGAATAGTGAGAGAAATCCAACTGTTAGAGATATATTTTTTAAGAATTTTCTATTTATATATTTCATGAATACCTCCTAGTTTTTCCTGGAGATTGTAACACCAGAGGAGTCTCTCTCTGTTATAATTTTATTTTGACGTCTCACTTTATCAAGATTGTGATCCCTCATATCAGAGCCTGTAACAAATGCCTCTGTATCATAACCGTCTGACATATTAGGTCTTGAACTATTTCCACCAAAGTTATATGTGAAATTAGCAAAAATAGTAGAGTCTGAATCATTATCATCTGACAAACCAAGTTCAAGATCCATATTTTCTGTTAAATTCATATCAAGAGAAATCTTTGTGCCTTCAATATCATCAAAGTCTATACTGTCCCATTCGTAGTATTGAAGTCCGAGTGTTGCCCAAGGCATATGTGGTAGTTGTGTTCTTAATGTGACATCATATCCATCAAGTGCTAATTCATCGACATTAGCATCAATCGCTTTTTCATCAGAGATTGCATCATAAAAATTGAGAGTAAACTCAAGACGATCCATTTTTGCTTCTAGCCCGAACCCCAGACGTTGATGACCTTCTTCCCATTCGTAATCATAAAAAATATTAGCACCAATCAGAAGTGAATTATCTTCTGAGACATTCCTGAAACCTAGACCTAAGTTCGTTGTATTCTTACGATCATCAAATTGTTCATAGCTAAAATGACTTAGTTGAGTAAAAATAGTGTTACGACCGTCTGCATCTTGTTGAAGAGGCTGCACAGTCAAAGCTGATATTGTTGGTTCAAGGTCTTCTGTTAGACCAACACTAATCTCTAGACGGTCTGTCCAGCTTGACTGATTTTCATATGGTACCTCTGCATCAGGTGCATCAGCAGCATTGACCATTGCAGCCATGACGGAACCAGCTATTAGAGTAATACTTGAAATTTTTAAATACTTATACATGCATATACAATAGTTTTTGTATCACAAAACGATGATTTTTACAATTAAAATAATATTTTAGTAAAAAGCGTTTAATTTCCAATTATTGCGGATAATACCTTTGGAGGCGATAGAGGAAGTGTTTCAAACCTCACACCTATGGCATCATTGATAGCGTTTGCAATTGCAGCTGTTGGAGGTATGATTGGGACTTCACCAATACCTCTTACACCATATGGGTGATATGGATTGGGAACCTCAACTATCTCAACATCAATAAATGGAACATCTGAGGCAACAGGTACCCTATAATCAAGGAATCCAGGGTTTTGAAGTCTGCCATCTTCTCCATAAATATATTCTTCATTTAATGCCCATCCAATACCCTGAACTGCACCACCCTGATATTGACCTTCTACATAGGCAGGATGAATAGCTTTCCCAGCATCTTGCACAATCGTGTGCCGAAGTATTTTCACACTTCCTGTTTCTTTATCAACTTCAACATCAACGATTTGAGTCCCAAAGCTAGGTCCAGCTCCTTGAACATTTTTTTCACAGTGACCAGCAATTGGTCCCCCTGTTCTCGTAGCATTTCTAGCAATGTCAGATAAAGAAAGTGGTTCAAATGGGCCTACATTTGTACTTGCAGGTCTTGCGAATCCATTCTCCCAAACAACTTCTTCAACTTTTACATTCCACGTTTTTGCTGCTCTTAATTTACACTCTTCTATTGCATCTCTTGCAGCCAAAACAGAAACAATACCTCCTGCAAATGTGCCTCTACTGCCTGCAGTAACAAAATTAAAACCAAGTTGAGATGTATCACCGGTTGAAACTCTTACCTTATCAGAGTCAATTCCAAATTCTTCTGCCACCATCATGGCAAGGGATGCACGTGATCCACCAGCTACATCTATTGTACCAACAGACACAGCAATAGTCCCATCATCATTAACATTTAATGAGGCAGTTGTATCCATTCCAATATTCATCCAAAAACCTGTAGCAACACCTCTACCCTGATTTTCTTTTAATGGAATTTGGTAATTTTTATGTTGTTTTGCTTTTTGAAGTGTTTCTTCGAATCCAATTCGTGGAAATTTCACTCCATAATAAGTTTGTGTTCCTTCTTTGGCGGCGTTAAGTATTCTGATATCTATTGGATCGATTGATAACTTTTTTGCTGCTTCATCAATTACACTCTCAACACCAAAAGCTGCTACAGGAGCGCCTGGTGCTCTATATGCTGCAACCTTTGGTCTGTTAGAAATCACATCATGACCAATGACTCGTACGTTTTCAATATCATACCTTGTAAAACATGTAATTGTTGCTTGCCCCAGTGGCGTCCCTGGGAACGCACCCGATTGCATATCTATTTGCGCATCTGCTGCGATTATTTTTCCTTTTTTATTCAATCCTAATTTTACATATGTACGACCAGCTGGGCTTGGTCCGCTAGCTCTGAAAACCTCGTTTCGAGACATAACCATCTTTACAGGTCTTCTTGCTATTTTTGATAAAGTTATTGCGAGAGGTTCTAAATAGACATTATTTTTACCACCAAATCCACCTCCCAACTCTGTGGGGATAACCTTGATTTTAGAAACATCCATGCTTAATAATTTTGCACACTGAGCCCTTATTGTGAAATGCCCTTGTGTGCATGTATATAATTCAACTTGACCATCTTCTGTATAAGAAGCAACTGCTGCATGAGGTTCAATATAGCCCTGATGTACGGGTTTTGTTGTGAACGTTCTTTCTATAACTAAATTTGCTTCACAGAATGCAGAGTCTATATCACCCTTTACAAAAGTTAGTCTCTTGGCAATATTTGATGGTTTATCAGGGACTGGCTCTTTGGTTGTATGACCACCAAGCACTCTGACCTCACCTTGAGTGAACTGATCTTCGTCCAACAATGGCGCATCATCTTCCATTGCATCTGCAACATCTATTACATGAGGTAATATCTCGTATTCTACCTTTATAAGATTTATAGCTTTTTTAGCAATTGATTCAGATGTAGCAGCAACAGCAGCAACAGCGTGACCATCGTATAAAACTTTTTCTCTTGCCATAACATTACGGGTCACATCTCTAAAATTTGCAACCAATTCACCAACAGGAATTACCTGGGATGGCATATCTTCAAAATCTTTGCCTGTGATAACTGCTTTTACTCCAGTGAGGGCTTTTGCCTTGGAAATATCAATGGACTTGATCCTCGCATGCGCATGAGGACTTCTTAGAACACTTCCATATAGCTGGCCTGGTAAGTTAATGTCGGCGCCATATCTTGCTCGACCAGTTACCTTATCAACTCCATCTGGTCGCAGTGGACGTGTCCCTACGGTTTTTAAATTTTTTTCTTCATATGCTAGGAAATCAGACATATTACCCCCTCAATTCTGCAGCAGCATCCATGACTGCCTCTACAATTTTA
>JBMYRO010000010.1:0-45186 GCA_049602435.1 Hyphomicrobiales bacterium | reverse complement strand
AAAAAGGTTGTTGCAGCTTTTCAAAGGCATTGGAGACCAGAATTAGTGGATGGCAAACTTGATCAGAATACCATAAGTATCATTGGTGACATTCATAGAAAAATAACAGACGCACGTAGTTTAAAATTCGAGAACTAGACAGTTTTAAGAGTTTCCTGTAATAATCTAAAAGCTAGATGGCTGGATGATCGCTATTACATAGAGGAAAGTCCGGGCTCCACAGAGGATCAGTGCCGAGTAACTCTCGGCGGAGGCAACTCTAGGGAAAGTGCAACAGAAAATATACCGCCATAATTGTGGTAAGGGTGAAATGGTGTGGTAAGAGCACACCGCATTAGTGGTAACATTAATGGCATTGCAAACCCCACTGGGAGCAAGACCAAATAGAGGTAGTTTGTTTGTCCTTTGAATAGAATACTATCTGGGTAGGTCGCTAGATTTATAGGGTAACCTATAAACAAGATGAATGATCATCATTTTACAGAACCCGGCTTATAAGCCATCTAGCATGTTTAATTGGTTAATAATGTGTTAAAAAACCATTGACATCCATGTTATACCATGATATCCCATAATTACCCATATTATGGAATTATTATGCAATTATTTTTATCAAAATTTCGAAACAAGGTGGATAACAAAGGAAGGGTATCAATACCTGCACAATTTAGAAATGTATTATTGAAAGATAATTCTCAAAAAATATTTTGCTATCCATCTTTGGATGCTGAAGCCATTGATGCTGGTGGAGAAAATTTAGCAAGCAATATATATGAACTAATGGATAATTTAGATCCTTATTCTGACGAACGGGATATCTTATCTACTGCGCTATTTGGATTATCTGAGGAATTGAAAATTGATAACGACGGTCGTGTAATACTGTCTAAACCTCTCATCGATCATGCACATATTAATGATGAAGTTATCTTTGTTGGATTGGGAGAAAAGTTTCAGATTTGGGAGCCGAATAGGTTTGATGCATATTTAATTGAGGCACAAAAAAAAGTTAAGGAGCAAAGAAGCCTGTTAAGTAAAAGGAATGTTGGTAATTGATGTGATGATGAGTAGACAAAATTCTACTGGCGGACCATATCATCACATACCAGTTATGCTCAATGAGGTGCTAGAGACATTAACATTTAGAGGAGGAAATGTTTATGTTGATGGCACCTTTGGGGGTGGAGGACATTCCAGAGCAATTCTTGAAAACTATAATTGTCAATTAATTGCCACAGACAGAGATAAAAATTCAATCCAATATGCTGAGAAACTAAAAGTTTCTTATGGTGATAGATTTAGTTTTTTTATTTCTAAATTTTCTAATATTCCAGATATTTTAAGAGATTCCTCAGTAACTAAAGTAGATGGTATTCTTCTTGATTTGGGAGTTTCTTCATTTCAATTAGATGATCCTAAAAGAGGCTTCTCATTTCAGGCGGATGGACCTCTTGATATGCGCATGGGTGAAAACTCGCTGAGTGCTTATGATGTTGTTAATAAATTGAAGGAAATTCACTTGGCAGAGATAATTAGAGATTTTGGAGAGGAGCGTCATGCAAGATTGGTTGCGAGAAGGATATGTGAATATAGAGAGTCAAAAAAAATTGAGACAACATCAGAACTTAGTAAAATAATTGAAAATACATTAGGAAATTTTTATAAAAAACAACCAGGAAAATCTATCCATCCTGCCACCAGAACATTTCAAGCTATAAGAATTCTCGTAAATGATGAAATGCAGGAAATTATTGATCTGCTCTCAAATCTTACAAATTATTTAAATGAAGGAGGAAGAGTTGTTGTCATCACATTCCATTCAATTGAAGATAGAATTGTAAAGAATATATTTACTCATCTAACTGAAAGTGCAATCTCTAAATCTAGATATGAGCCATCAAGAAAATCAATATTAGATAGTCCATTTATTTACCCTACAAAGAAATTTTTGATACCTCAAGACTCTGAAATTACTCTCAATTCGAGATCAAGATCAGCCAAGCTCAGATGTATAGAGAGGACTGATAGTTTGTTTAGAGAAAATTTAGATATTTATAGTATGAATAAATATGAAGAAATTATTAGAGCACTAGTATGATAAGATATTTATATGTTTTTTTATTGTTCTCATCCATAATATTTGCCCTCCTACTATATATTGTTAGTTATGATAGTAAGAATATTTCAAATCAAATATCAGAGATTAATAGGAATATTGTAAAAGAAAAAAATGAAATTCTCATGCTTCAAGCTGAGTTAAGTCTATTATCACAACCAGATAGAATTCAAAACTTATCAAATAATTTAGGTTTAAATCTTCAACCAGTCAGAGTAAGTCAGATTAGAGATATTGAAGATATACCAATTAAACCAGCTAACAAAATAATGGATGAGTTAGTAGAGCGCTCACTAGTTGGCTTTTCTGAAAATTAAAATCAATAATTGGAAATGCTAGAAAGAAATATTAATAAAAATCAGATGCGTGTCCAAGTTAGGATTAAATTTCTAGCTTTTTGTTTTATGGCAGGCTTTTTAGTTTTGTCAGGAAAATTAATATATCTTGCAAATATATCCTCCTCAGTAAATGCTGAGGTTCCAAAAATCAAAAATGAAACATTCGTGAGGCCAAACATATATGATCGGGATGGTAATTTGGTGGCTTCAAATATTGATATGACATCGGTCGCAATAAGACCATATTTATTGAAGAATAAGGAAGATATTATAGAGAATATTTTAGATGTAATCCCTAGTTTTGAGAGAGAAGATTTAGAATTTAAGATACTTAATGATAAGAAATTTGTATGGCTAAAGAGAGGTATAACACCTGTTGAGAAAGATAAAATACACAATTTGGGTATTCCTGGTATACAATTCTTTGATGAGAAAAAGAGATTTTATAGCGCAGGGAACACGCTGGCAAATGTCATCGGTTATGTTGATATAGATAATAATGGAAGGGTGGGAATTGAGGAATACATAGATAAACAAATTGAAAAAGGTATCTATGATGATATCTCCTTATCGCTTGATCTTGAAGTCACATTCGCAATGCGTGATGAATTACTTAAATCTATAAAAAAATATTCAGCAAAAGCCGGTTCTGCAATATTAATGAATGTTAATAATGGCGAGGTTATCGGCTTAGTATCTCTTCCTGATTATGATCCTCATTATCCCCAAGAGGCATTAAAGCCAGAAAATGCAAATAAAGTAACTAACTCTCTTTATGAGATTGGTTCAACGTTTAAAACCTTTACAATTGCGATGGCTTTAGACAGTGGTCTAGTTGATTTAGATACAATCTATGATGCAAGAGAACCAATAAAAATTGGTGGGCACGATATAGGTGATTATCACCCTGAAAATAGGGAGCTTTCTGTAGAGGAAATATTTATTTACTCGTCAAACATTGGCTCAGCAAAAATTGTATCTGATTTTGGAGTTGATTATCATAAATCATTTTTAAAAAAATTAGGTATTTTGGATGAAAAGATAACTGAAGTTGGTAAAATACCCAGAAGTATTATTCCTAGAGATTGGAAGGAAATTAATTCAATAACAATGTCATATGGGTATGGGGTATCAGTTACCCCACTTCATGCAGCTCTAGCAGGGGCTGCCACGGTAAATGGAGGAAAACTAGTAGCGCCAACATTCATAAAGTCAGATAATATGGATGAAAATAAAGGACAACAATTTTTGGATATTACCACTAGTGAAAAGATACAAAAATTAATGTATTTGAATGTTATACATGGATCAGCAAAGAAAGCTGCAGTTGATGGAATACTTGTAGGCGGAAAAACTGGGTCTTCAGAAAAGATCGTTAATGGAAAATATGATCCAGAAGCTCGTATATCAACTTTTATGGGTGTATTCCCAATGGAAAAACCTGAATATGTTTTATTTTTGCTATTAGATGAACCACAGCCTCTAAAAGAAACATATGGTTATGCAACTGCTGGATGGAATGCTGCTCCCACATTTTCAAATATTGTTACAAGAATTGCTCCAATGCTTAATATTAAACCAACAAATAAAATAGATTTATATAAGTCTAATCAATTTGAGGTAGCGCTGAATTAAAATGGAAGCGGAACTTATCAATGTATATTTCTGAATCATTGGAATTTAAGAAGAATAAGTTATTTATACAAAATCATGAAATCACGCAAATAAGTAATGATAGTCGTGATGTTATTAACGGAAGTTTATTTTTTCTGATTGAAGAAGATCCAGCCTTGGGCAAAAAGTATATTGAACAGGCGGTCACTAAAGGTGCAGCAGCAATTGTTGTTTCAAATTCAAATAATTTCATAAACCAATTTAATAATTCAATCATTCTAAGGAGTAAATCTGTTAGGAAAGATCTAGCAAAAATATGCTCCAGATTTTATAAAAAATATCCAAAAAATATCATTGCTGTAACTGGTACCAATGGTAAAACATCTGTTGCTAAATTTACTGAACAAATTTGGAGCAATAATGGAATACTTTCAGCTTCAATTGGAACATTGGGAAATTCAAAAATACAAAGTGATAATGCTTTGACAACCCCAGATCCTATTTCTCTTCACAAACAATTAGCAGATTTATCTGAAGCTAATTATGATAATGTTATAATTGAAGCATCAAGTCATGGTTTAAATCAGAGTCGAATTGATGGTCTCCATATCTCGGGAGCTGCCTTCACCAACTTTTCAAGAGACCATCTCGATTACCACAAAAATATGATCAGTTATTTTAATGCAAAGAAAAGGTTATTCACCGAGTTACTTACCGATAATGGTACCGCAGTCATAAATAAATATATGATTCCAGATAAGTATCATAATTTCATTGATGAAATAAGAAGCAAAAAGATAGTCACAATTGGGAATAAGGACTCAACAGTCGTAATTGAAAAAATTTATAGACGTGAAGATCAAATGGTTAATTTAGAGTGCATTATCAATAGTAAATTAGTAAATGTGGAAACCCGTTTTATTGCATCATTCCAAGCAATAAATTCATTAATTGCTGCATGCTTATCTACAATTAATACAAATATTTCTTTAATGGATAGCATAAAGACTATTTCCAATTTGAATAATGTTATTGGTAGGTTGGAATGCGTCGCTTCTACGGGTGATAATAATTACATATATATAGATTATGCACACACGCCTGATGCAATCAAATCAGCACTTATTGAACTTAGACAAATTACATCAAATAGGTTGTTCATAGTCTTTGGTGCAGGTGGAGATAGAGATATTGGGAAAAGGGCGTTGATGAGTGCAGTTGCATCTAAATATGCTGACTATATTATCATAACAGATGATAATCCTAGAAGTGAAGACCCATCAAAGATAAGAAGTGAACTAATGCAAAACTCAAAAAAATTTATTGAGATAAGTGATAGGGGAGAAGCTATATCACATGCTATTTCAAAATTATCAAATAATGATAGTCTTTTAATTTGTGGTAAGGGACATGAGGGATATATTCAGTATAAGGATAAGAGGGTTTCCTTTTCTGATCATGCTACAGTTTCTGATATCTTAAGCAAGTAGATCAATGTCACAAGATTACATCATAGATACTAATATTTCATTTTCTAAATTAGCAAAAATAATTAATGCAGAAATTAACTTTAATCACAATGGGGTAGCAAGAAGTATTTGTTTAGATAGCAGAAATATTAAAATTGGGGATGTTTTTGTTGCAATTTTAGGTGAAGAATCAGATGGTCATCAATTTGTTGATCACGCAATAAATAATGGAGCAATAGCCTCCATCATTTCAGATAAGAAAAAGTTTAACGAAAATAAATCCCCATTTTTTCTTGTTGAAGATACATATGAAGCTCTTCGTGATATCTCAGATTATTTGACTCAGCAAAATAATGCTCTTCGCATCGCAATTACAGGAAGCGTAGGCA
This sequence comes from Hyphomicrobiales bacterium, assembly GCA_049602435.1. Classification (GTDB taxonomy): domain Bacteria; phylum Pseudomonadota; class Alphaproteobacteria; order Rhizobiales; family TMED25; genus TMED25. The sequence continues at coordinate 39,260 of JBMYRO010000010.1, read as the reverse complement.
AAACAACTACAAAAAATTATCTTCATTCCATCCTGAAAAAATATGGTAAAACTGTTTCTTCTCCTCAATCATTTAATAATTATCTTGGTGTTATTTTATCAAGGTCAAAGGTACAAAAAGATACTGATTATGCAATTTTTGAAGTTGGTATGAATAGGCAAAATGAAATTAGTAAATTATCACATTTGATTAAACCAAATATAGCAATTATTACAAACATAGGTGAGGCACACATTGGTAATTTAGGAAGCAAAGAGAGTATTGCAATTGAAAAAACTAAGATAATTGATGGAATGGATAAAGAAGGCTTGGTCATCATCCCTCGTGATAGTGAATTCTATGATCTTCTTATCAATGCTGTAAAACAAAAAGAGTTATCATACATAACCTTTGGAAAAAGTATAAAAGCAGATATTAATATCAGTAAAATTGAGAGAAGTGCAAATACATCAAAAATAAATTTAAATATTTATGGTGAAAAATATATATTTGAAACAGCATTACAAAACTTAAATTTAATTGATAATTATCTACCTATTCTTGGCATGGCATCTCATTATAATTTTAATTTAGATGAAGTATTAAAACATTTGGGGAGTGTTGAACAAGGCGATGGCAGATGGAAAGAGATTGTTTTTGAAATAAATACGGGGGCGGTTACACTAGTTGATGACTCTTACAATGCTAGCCCAACATCAGTTATGGCAGCAATTGAGTCAATCGATAAATATTCTAACCCTTCAATAAAACGAAAAATAATTATTCTTGGAGATATGCTTGAATTAGGAGATTTAACAGATGAATATCATAGCCGATTAATTGAGTTTATTAATACATCGAGTATTGACGATGTATACTTATGCGGTCCAATAATGAAAAGTCATTTTAAAAATATTAAAATACAAAAGAAGAGAAAATGGTTTGATACTGTAGAAAGTATAAGCATTAATAATGACTTTGATATAAAAGCTGGAGACCTGATTTTTTTAAAGGGAGGGAATAAAATTAAAATAAGTAAGCTAGTAAAGGAATTTATTAATCATTTAAAAATATAATAAAAACCTCGGAGGGATAAAGAATATGTTTATTTGGTTAGTAAATATTTTATTAGATACCTTTCCCTTTCTTAATGCCTTTCAATATATATCTACAAGGGCAGGCGCGGCAATGTTTACCTCAGGGTTAATTGTCTTCATTTTTAGCCCTAGCATTATCAATCTCTTCAAGAAAATCCAAAAGAATGGTCAACCCATTCGTATTGATGGTCCAAAAAGACATATAATTGAAAAATCTGGAACACCAACTATGGGTGGAGTTATAATCCTTCTCGGAGTTGTTGTATCATCACTTTTATGGACTGACCTTAGCAATAGATATGTATGGGTGGTTGGTTTTGTTGCTATAGTATTTGGGGCAATTGGATTTTATGATGATTACTTGAAAGTATCTCGAATATCATCTAATGGCTTACATAGCTCATATAAAATATTACTCCAATCTATCGTTTCATTGATTGCAATGTTATTTTTGATGTTGGCTATTGAAAATTACGAGCCAGTAATTTTTATTCCTTTTTTGAAGGATTTTTCTCTAAACCTTGGAATTTTTTACATAATATTCTCATGTTTAGTAGTAATTGGTTCGAGTAATTCAGTAAATTTGACAGATGGTTTGGATGGGCTCGCGATAATGCCAGTCATGATTGCGGTCGCAAGTTTTGCACTTATTACATACTTAACAGGAAATATCGTATTTGCCGAATACTTACATATTCAGTATATTTCAGGAACAGGTGAATTAGTTATAATATGTTCAGCGGTAATTGGAGCAGGTCTTGGTTTCTTGTGGTACAATGCTCCCCCTGCCATGATCTTTATGGGAGATACAGGTTCATTATCACTTGGTTCAATTATTGGTATTATAGCAGTCATTACAAAACATGAATTAGTGCTATTAATAATTGGTGGTTTATTCGTTTTAGAAGCAATATCTGTAATTGTTCAGGTTATTAGTTTTAGGTTGACTGGAAGGCGGGTGTTTAGGATGGCCCCTTTACATCATCATTTTGAACAAAAAGGTTGGAGTGAACCAACAGTAGTTATCAGATTTTGGATAATATCTCTAATACTTGCATTAGCAGGACTTTTAACATTGAAGCTCAGGTAGGGCTAATTCAAATGATCAATCTCAGGCACTGTTCAGGAAAAAGTTATTATGTAATCGGATTGGGTAAAACTGGAAAAAGCGTCCTACAGTCACTCTCTGCTGCTGGAGCAATTGTTTCATTATGGGATGATGATATGGATATACTTAATAGTGTTGGTGGGAGTAATTTTTCTATCATAGATCCTCAATCTGTAAATATTTCTGAATTTGACTCCATTATTTTAAGTCCGGGTATTAATGAAAATATAAAACCTTATAGTGATTTAATTGAATGTGCCAGGAAAAATGATATTCCAATTATTTGTGATGTCCAGCTTTTCATGGATGAATTAGATAGCAGAAATTTGAGTAATAAAGTCATAATGATTACTGGAACAAATGGCAAATCTACAACAACCATGTTGCTATGTCATCTAATGGAGTCACTTGGGTATGATGTACAAACTGGAGGAAATTTAGGCAATAAATGTGTATTGGAATTTGATGTTCATCAAAATGATAGAATTTTTGTTATAGAGATGTCCTCTTTCCAGATTGCTCTCTGCCCTAATATCAAACCGCATATAGGAATTTTATTAAATATTACGGCAGACCATATTGATAGGCATAAAAGTTTTGAGAATTATAAAAATATAAAATTTAGTATGTTTGGCAAACAAGACAGTAACGATTTTTCAATATTTGAAAATAATACATTTCAAAGTTTAAGCTCTTCAGAAAATAATCTAAGGGGTAAGATTATTCTATTTGCGCATTCAATATCAAAACCAAATGATATGTTAGAAGTGATTGATAAGAGTAGAAGTGAGAGTTCAACTAAATATGAATTAAATGAAGGTATAGTTCTTAATTCAAAGACTAATTTGGCAAATTTAGCTGCCTGTGTTGCATGTATGCAAATAATGGGACACAGCTGGAATGAATACTCTCAAGCCTTAAATACTTTTCAGGGGTTAGAACACAGAGTTGAACTCGTCACATGTTTAAATAAAGTTAGCTATATCAATGATAGCAAAGCAACAAATGCAGCTGCTTCCAAAGGCGCACTCCAATCATTTACAAATATTTTTTGGATTTTAGGGGGTATAGAAAAGTATGGTGGATTATCAGATATTACAGAAAATTTAGGGAATGTTAAAAAGGCATATTTAATTGGAACAGCAGCTGAATCTTTCAGTGAAATATTATCAAATGTCAATATAAGCAATGAAGTTTGTGGAACTCTTCGCAAGGCAATCATTAATTCCACAAAGGATGCTCTAACCTTATCTGAGGAAGCAACTATTCTATTCTCCCCAGCTTGTTCATCATATGATCAATTTAGTAATTTTGCTGAAAGAGGAGATAAATTTAAAGAAATTGTTGGAGAAATAAAAGAAACGTATGCAAATTAATCGTTCAAATAAATCAAGATTATCTGATTGGTGGTGGACTATTGATAAAGTCCTACTTGGTTCTATTATAATACTAATTGTTTTTGGAATAGTTTTAAATTTAGCAGCTAGTCCACCGATTGCTGAAAAGTTAAATTACACTGATCAATATGTTTTTGTAAAAAAACAATTTATTTTTATGTCTTTAGGCATACTCATAACTCTATTTTTCTCTTTTCTGAATATGCAACATATAAGACGTTTGTCATTATTAATTTTTTTTGGTTCACTCTGTATTATGATTTTTATCAATCTTTTTGGTACCCCTATAAAAGGGGCAACAAGATGGATAGATTTGGGTATAGTATCATTACAACCATCAGAATTTGCCAAGCCATCATTTATAGTACTTATCTCTTGGTTAATGGCTGAATCATTTAAAAAAGAAGTTCCGGGAAAATTTATAGCCTTTATCATTTATTTAATTTTTGCAATAACACTAATTTTACAGCCAGATATCGGTCAGACGATTCTAATAACACTCACAGCTTCAATTATTTATTTCATTACAGGAATGCCTCTATTCGTTGGTTTCATAATTTTTTTATTATCATTAACTGGAACTGCCCTTTCTTACCTATACTTAGATCATTTTTCACAACGACTTAATATATTCTTTAACCCTTCTTCTGGTGACACTTACCAAATAGATACAGCAAATAGTGCGATCAATAATGGAGGTTGGTTTGGAGTTGGTCCTGGTGATGGTGTAATTAAAAATATACTTCCTGATGCACACACAGATTTTATCTTTTCTGTTGCAGCAGAAGAATTTGGATTGATAACATGTTTTATAATTATCTTACTATACGCATTCATTGTTTTTAGAGGTGTCTCTAGATCTCTATCTCAAGAGGATTTATTTGCTAAAATTGCATCAATTGGACTAATATCCCTTATTTGTATACAGGTTGGGATTAATATTGCTGTTAATCTTGGTATTATTCCTACTAAAGGTATGACTTTACCATTTATATCATATGGTGGTTCATCAGCAATATCTATTGCTATAACATTCGGACTAATATTAGCATTCACAAGAGTAAGAAAAAATAGTTTTAAATACTCTACAAGAAGAATCCATTTTCAGAGTTAAAAAGTGATAGAGACAAATGTAAGAAATTTTTATGTTTTGGTTGCCGGAGGCTCAGGAGGTCATGTAAATCCAGCATTGGCACTATATGAGGAGTTAGTAGAATTTGAAAATACAAAAACTATATTTTTTACTGATATAAGAGGAAAGTCATTTTTGAATGCTATAGAAAAGACAGATATACATATAATAAAATCATCATCTCCATTCAAAAGTGGAACATACCATAAGATTTTTTTTATATTCTATATTTTGATTGGTTTTTTTCAATCAACATTCAAATTAATTAAATTGCGTCCTAAATTAATAATATCTTTTGGTGGGTACACCTCAATACCCACATGCCTTGCAGCCTATTTTTTAAGAATACCTGTAATTATTCATGAACAAAACTCAATAATGGGTAGGGCAAACAGATTATTATCACATTTCGCGTCTTCAATTTTAACTTCATTTGATAATACACAACAGTTAAATACAAAACATAATCAAAAGGTAAATATTGTCGGTTTACCTGTAAGAAAAAATATTAAGCATTTACGTTCAAAATATATTTCTACTAGGAATGAGAAAAAATTTAATATTTTAGTAATTGGGGGAAGTCAGGGGGCAGCGGTATTCAATGATCTAATTCCTGAAATAATTAGTATGTTGCCAACTCATCTGAAGAAAAAAGTGGTTATAAATCAAAATTGCCTAGCTGGATATGAACAAATTTTGCAAAGCAAATATGAACAGCTTGGAATAGAATGTGAAATTCAATCATATTTTGAAAATATTGGAAGTTTAATTAGCGATTCAGACTTAATAATATCACGTGCAGGTGCTAGTACGATATTTGAAATATGTACAATAGGCAGGGCTTCAATTCTGATACCTATGGCACATGCTTTAGACAGTGATCAATTATATAACGCAGAATACTTAGCGCAGCATGATGCCTGTATTTTATATGATGAAAAAAATATTAATAAGTCAGAGTTCTCTCATCAATTACAAGAACTGATTCTGGATAAGAATAAGTTGGTTTTAATGAGTAATTGTGCTCACCAGATAGGTGCTAATGATGCAACAATTAAGATTATGAAGATTATCAAGAAAATAAGTCAATGAATGAAAAGATTTCAAAAAGAGATTTAATCCACTTTATTGGTATCGGTGGAATTGGTGTTTCAGCAATTGCAAGACTATGTCTCAATAAGGGTTCCCAAGTTCAAGGTAGTGACCAAATATTAAGTGTTAGTACAAATGAGCTAGAAGAAACAGGTGTGAGAATTTTTCATGGACATGATAAGAAAAATATTAGTGAGGACATAGATATAGTTGTTTATTCCTCAGCAATAAATCAAAATAATATTGAATTAGTTCAAGCAAGAAAACTTGGAATTAGAATCCTATCAAGAGCCGAGATGCTAACAATAATCATGTCAGAAAAAGATTGTATTTGTATTTCAGGAACACATGGAAAAACTACATGCACTTCGATGATATCGTGGTTATTGTCATATGATAAATTTAACTTACCCACATCACTAATTGGGGGTATCGACTATGGATTTATGTCAAATCTTCAAACCGGATCAAGTGATTTAATGATAGTTGAAGCAGATGAGTCGGATAAAACATTTTTATCTTTACCATCTAAAATTTCAATCATAACAAACATAGACGATGACCATCTTGAAAAATTTGGGACAATTGAAGCCCTTACAGAAGATTTTTTAAAATTTGCAAATAATGTAGGTCAAGATGGGAATTTAATAGTTTGTAAAAATGATCCCATTATTTCACGTATACTGAGCAAATTTATATGTAAGAATACATTCTCATATGGAGAAGATGTTGAGTCTAATTTTTGGATAAATAATATAATTCCAAAAGAAAATTCAATTGGGTATTTTTTCAATTTGAAAGGTACTTTTCAGGGGAGAGAACTTGACCTTGATTTTGAAATTGATAGACCTGGTAGATTCAATATTTACAATGCTACTGCTTCAATTATTGTAGGACTAATTAGAGGAATTAAGATTGATATAATTAAAGAAAGAGTAAAATCATATAAAGGTGTGTATCGTAGATTTTCATATATCACTGAAAATAGAGGCATTACATATTTTGATGATTATGCACACCATCCAACTGAACTTGCTCAATTAATATCATCCGCTAAAGAGGTGTGTTCCGAAAATCTCATTTGCATATTTCAACCTCACAGATATTCCAGGGTAACTAACCTCTATGAAAGATTTTGTGAGGTATTTAAAGGTGTCAAATTATTGTTGCTTTTACCAGTATACAGCGCAGGAGAAAATGTTTCCTATGATTTTAACTATGATAATTTTGTAAGAGATATTAAGAGTCAGTCAAATATAGATGTGATCTACGTTAATGAAGATGAGATCAAAGATAATATATTAAAAAATGCGAACAACGGAGATATAGTCATATTTACTGGAGCAGGGGATATTAATGTTATCTCCAAACGAATATGTCAAGAACTATAGGTTGAATCAAAATGAAATTTTGGCCTAACGCAATAGAATTAGCAGAAGAACTAAAAAAAAATGTAAAAGGAAAAATTTTACCAAATCATTCTCTAAAAAATCTGACTTGGTTTAAAGTTGGTGGTTTGGCTGAGATTTTATTTATTCCTGAGGATCTTGATGATCTAGTAACTCTCTTAAAAATAAAACCCAAAGATACAAATATTACAATTATTGGAAATGCATCAAACCTTCTAGTTCGAGATGATGGAATTCCAGGAATAGTAATAACATTAGGTAGATCATTTAGTTATATTGAAAAATCAAAAAATAATAAAATTATCTGTGGAGGTGCTCTTCAAAATAAGAAATTATCGAGCTATGCGCTAACAAACAATATTGGGGGGTTAGCCTTTTTATCTAACATACCAGGAACTATTGGTGGTTCCATAAAGATGAATTCTGGTGCTCACGGTTATCAGATTTCTGACATATTAATTAAAGCTAATATAATAAACTCAAAAGGTGATTTGATGGAAAGTAGTTTCACAGATCTATCATTTGGTTATAGAAAAAGTAACATTACTGACGACTCACTTTGTATATCAGCAACTATTACGGGATATCCATCAACTCGAGAACAAATTCTTAGCGAAATAGAAACTTTCAAAACACAAAGATTATTAAGCCAACCGATTGCAGAAAAAACTGGTGGATCTACGTTCAAAAACCCAACTAATAAAAAGGCATGGGAATTAATACAAGAAGCGGGATGTGCTGATCTGGCAGTTGGAGATGCGTTCCTATCAAAATTACATTCAAATTTCATTATTAATAGAGGCAGTGCTACCGCCTACCAAATAGAACTCTTAGGAGAGCGTGTTAGAAAAACTGTCATGGAAGAAACTGGTGTTAATCTAGAATGGGAAATAAGAAGGTTAGGTCATGGACCTAGTATAAATCTATGAAAAACAAAAGAAAAATTTTGTTACTAATGGGGGGGATCTCACCAGAAAGAGAAATAAGTATTCAAAGTGGTAATCAGTGTAAAAAAGCAATCCTTAATCTTGGATATGATGTTGAAGTTTTGGATCCTGATTATGATATAGCAACAAAATTGGTCACCTTAGAATTTGATATTGTTTTTAATTGTTTGCATGGATCTTGGGGAGAGAACGGAAAAATCCAATCAATATTGGAGTTTTTAAATTTGAACTACACACATTCAGGAGTAGTTGCTTCATCACGTGCTATGAATAAAGTTATATCAAAAGAGTTCTTCAAAAATAATGGTATTCCAGTTGCAAAGGATATTCAATTTAGAAATCAAGATGTAAATCTTCATTTTCCCTTTATTATCAAACCAATAAATGGTGGATCCAGTCTAGATATTAAAATTATATCAAATCAAAATGAACTAGATAGATGTAGAAAAGATAATCACCCAAATGATGAAAATTTTTTTGCAGAAGAGTTTGTTAATGGATTGGACTTTACTTGTGGTGTTATTGGTCAAGAAGTTACTCACATTGCAGAAATACAAACAAAGAGTGATTATTTTGGTTATGAGGATAAGTATCTGAGTGACAATACAAAACATATAATACCCGCAAATCTTAAACCAAATATTTACGAAAAAATGAGAGAATACGCTTTAAAGGCACATAATTGTCTTGGTTGTAGAGGAGTAAGTAGAGTGGATTTTCGATATGGAATAGGAGACCAAGGTGAAAAACTTGTCTGTTTAGAAGTAAATACACAGCCCGGAATGACAGAGAAATCATTATTGCCAGAATTAGCAGAATATTCTGGGATGTCATTTGATCAATTAGTGGATTGGATAATTTGTGATGCGTCTTCAAAAAGGTAATTGATTTTATAAGTTTTGAGTTAATTTTAATGAATATAAAACTAAAATTTTTTGAGCCACTAAATAAATTCAATTTAAAATGGTTAGCTATTCTTTCATTGCTAACTTTATTTTTTTTTATAATTTACAGTTTGTATATTTATTTTAGTCAATCGAAAAATTATAGGCTTATCAATCTTATTTCTCATCTTGAAGTACAGAATGTAAAAATTAATGGTGCTTCGCATACGAAAGGCTCTGATGTAATTGAGACTATAGGTCTAAGTTCGAATGAGTCAATGTGGTCATTAAATATTACTGAAGTAGTGAGTCGAGTTAATAATCTTCCATGGGTGAAGAAATCTGAAATTAAGAAAATTTATCCCTCCACACTCGAAATAAATATTTATGAGCATAACCCCATTGCAATATGGTTTTTTGATGGAAAAAAGTATCTAGTTGATAACGAGTCAAACATAATAGAGAAATTAAACCCAGCTGACTTTAATAATCTAAAAGTTGTTGCTGGTTACAACGCACTTACTGAAATCCCTGAAATTATAGATATTCTTCAGCAATTTCCCTATTTTCATAAGAAAGTAAAATCAATTTTGAGAGTTGGTGATAGAAGGTGGACGGTAAGATTATATAATGGCATTACTATTCATTTGCCTGAGACTAAAATTGCTGAAGCAATTATAGATCTTGAGCGTTTGGATAATGAGAAGTTATTGCTGAGTCGTTACGTGGATGTAATTGACATGAGATTAAAAGACCGCATTGATATATTGCCTAGCCAAATAGGTGACACAGGCAACATTAATACAATATGAATATTTAAAATGCAATTAATGACGTTTGATAGAATGTCAGGTAAATTTCCTGTCACAAAGAAACATAAACCAATTAATGCAATTTTGGATATTGGCTCTGATAAAATTGTATGTTTAATTTCTAGAAATACTCTCACACCAGATAATTTTCCAAGCCATGAAATATTAGGATATGGTCATCATAGATCGCAAGGATTTCAAAATGGAATGATTACTGACCCAACCTTATTAGAACTGGCTATTAGGTCTGCTATCGAGGATGCCGAAAAGATTGCATCAGTAACGGTAGATAAAATTGATGTTAATATTACATCATACCAAGTTGAGTCAAATTTATATGAAATTTCTACTCCAATAAGAGAGGTGCAGGTAAGTAAGAAAGATTTATCAAATGCATATAATATAATTCAAGAGCAGAATAATGAGAATAATATGTATACATTTGAAACCATTCCGTTAAGTTTTTCAATGGATGGGCAAGATTTTATTGAAGACCCAGTTGGCATGTATGGGGATTTGTTAAAGATCAACTTTAATCAATTAGTTTGTAATAGATCGATAATCCAAAATCTAAATAATATTGTTGAAAATGCACATTTGAAAATTGAAAGAGTCCTTTTTACCCCTATTGCAAGTGCTATTGCCACCTTATCGAGTGATGAGGCAAATATAGGTTCTATTTTGATTGATATAGGCTCAGGAACAACATCCTATTCAATATTTTCAGATAATGCTCTTTTATCTGCGGGAGTTATCCCGCTTGGCGGCAACAACATTACAAAAGAAATTGCCAGAACCTTAAGTACATCAGAGAAAGAGGCTGAAAAATTAAAAATACTATATGGTGGTGTACTCATGGACTCATATGATAACGGTGATACAATTTCAGTTAAACAAATTGGTTACTCTGACCATGAGAATGCAAATAGGGAAATTTCAAAGGCAACAATCGCAGATATATCACGATCTTACATGGTAGATATATTTGAAAAGGTGAAAGAAAAAATTGAGAAAATTAACCCACATCTTACAAAACAAAAAAGAATTGTATTAACTGGGGGAACAAGTCAATTGATTGGGATTGATGATCTTGCCGAAAATATCTTTAAATCTCAAGCAAGAAGAGCAGTTCCAAACTTGAACTCAAGTGAATTTGATCTATCTAGTCCAATTTTTTCCTGTGCCGTTGGAATGTTGGTTTATACACAGAATGAAACTTTTGTTAACAAAAAAATAACCACTAGAGCATTATCTTATAATCAGACCAACAGTTATTTTTTAAAATTGATTAGGTGGTTTAAAGACAGTTTTTAAGTAAACAATGACAATATTAATGTTAAATCAAGGAAGATCATCATGACAATAAATTTAAAAATTCCAGATGCAATGAGTGAATTAAAACCTAGAATTACTGTTTTCGGTGTTGGCGGTGCTGGCGGTAATGCAGTAAATAATATGATTCAAGAGGGTTTGGATGGAGTTGAATTTGTTGTTGCTAATACAGATGCGCAGGCACTGGCTATGTCAAGCGCAGAAAGAAGAATACAAATGGGCACAAGTCTCACAGAAGGGCTTGGAGCCGGATCCCAACCAAAAATTGGTGCAGCAGCAGCACAAGAAGCACAAGCAGAGATTCTAGATTACTCTGCAGGATCACACATGGTATTTATAACAGCAGGTATGGGTGGTGGTACAGGAACAGGTGCTGCTCCAGTTATAGCTCAGTTGAGTAAAGAGCAGGGGATATTAACAGTTGCTGTGGTAACAAAACCATTTCAATTTGAAGGCGTTAGAAGAATGCAAATAGCAGATGAGGGTATCGAAGAGTTAAGTAAATACGTGGATACACTCATTGTTATTCCTAATCAAAATTTATTTAGAATAGCAAATGAAAAAACTACATTTTCTGATGCTTTTGCGATGGCAGATCAAGTTCTGCTATCTGGTGTTTCAGGAATAACTGATCTTATGGTGAAAGAAGGATTGATTAACCTTGACTTTGCTGATGTAAAATCAATCATGCAAGGTATGGGTAAGGCTATGATGGGAACAGGAGAAGCTAGTGGTGAAAAACGAGCAGTTGAGGCAGCAGAAGCAGCAATATCGAACCCTTTATTAGATGATGTTTCAATGAAAGGAGCTCAGGGCCTTCTCATATCAATTACCGGTGGTGAAGATCTAACATTATTTGAGGTTGATGAAGTAGCAACTAGAATAAGGAATGAAGTTGATAATAATGCAAATATAATTCTAGGCGCAACCTTTGACTCGAATCTTGAGGGATCGATTAAAGTATCAGTTGTGGCTACAGGAATTCAAAGTAATGTGAAAAATATTGACTCAACAAGTTTTACCTTTAATAAAAATTATTCAATTCCGAGAATAAATCAAAATCAAAACAATTTAAATGAAACCTCAAAGGTAGAAGAAGAGTCAAATTCATTTTCACAAATAAATAACTCAACGGAAAATAAAAAAGAAGAAATTAAAAATAACTCAGAAGTATCAATTAAAAAAATTGATCAAAATCATAGTTTTTTCAAAATTAACTCAAATGAGAAGTCAAATCAAAAGCAAACATTGATAAAAGATTTTAGTGATTTTGATCATGCTAATAATTCACAAACTACAGAGGCAACAGATATACCAAGAGTCAGTGAGTTTTTCTCAATAAAAGAAGATAATATATCCTTTGCAATGAATGAGAGTCTATTAGATAAGGATACAAAAAAAGCTAAAAATAGTTTGTTTAGTAAAATTGTGAATGTTGGTTTTAAGAAAAAAGAATTGAACAATAACCTTATTAATACAAATGAACAATATTCACAGGTGGCTATGAATGCTGACTCAAAAATCCTCTCAGATAATGAAGTTTCAGATTTAAATAGTAATGAAGTAGATAATCCATTAGTTGATGAATTTTTATCAGATGATCAGGCTCAAGTTGATGATTTTGAAACTAAAAGTGAAAATGGTCTCAATGAGGATCAAATAAGCAGCTCATTACAGACAGATGAATATCAAAATCAATTTCAAGATGATCTTTTGAACGAAAATATCGATGAGTCAACAGACTCACAACAAATAGAAGATGATATTGAAAATGATATTGAAATTCCTTCATTCTTAAAAAGACAAGCAAACTAGATATTTTTCCTGTATATTACAGATTAAATTTGTTATAAGCCTTATAAGATCTAGCTTGGGTATTCTGTTATGCAAACAACAATTTCTAATGAGATTAGCTTTTCTGGTAAAGGTGTTCACACTAATAAAGTGAGCAATCTAACATTAGTCCCCGCAAAAGAAGACTCTGGAATAATATTTAGAAGGTTAGATTCGTCAGAAAATAAATCAATCATAAACGCAACGTATGAAAATGTAAAATCAACCCATTATTGTACTGAATTATCAAATTCATTTGGTACTTCGATTCTAACTGTTGAACATTTGCTTGCTGCCTTGAGTGGTTCAGGAATTGATAATGTCGAAATAAAAATTGATGGACCTGAAGTTCCAATACTCGATGGAAGTAGCAGAATTTTTATTGATGCAATAAACAAACATAAAAAAATTCTAAATAAACCAAAAAAAATAATTAGAATTAAAGAAAAAATAGAAATTACGGAAAATCGTTCATATGCATGTTTTGAGCCAGCAGATTCATTAATAGTTGATGCGGAAATCAACTTTGATCATATTCTCATCGGCAAACAAAAAATGGAGATGTTAATTAATGCAGAAACTTTCTACAACGAACTATCACAGGCAAGAACATTTGGTTTCTTGAAACATGCTGAGAGATTGCAAGCAAGAGGTTTTGGTTTAGGTGTGAATTTATCAAATGCAATTGTTCTAACTGAAAAAACTATTATGAATATTGAAGGCTTAATATACGATAATGAATTTATTAGGCATAAGATTTTAGATATATGTGGTGATCTTAAATTAGCAGGTTATGATATTATTGGTAAATATACATCAATATTTGGAGGCCATAACTTAAATTATTTTGCTTTGAAAAATTTGTTTGAGAATCCGCATGCATGGGTATTAGAGGAATTAGATGAACATACAGACTCCAGTTCACAATCAAACAATCTGCAGAAGATTGTTAATCATTAAATTTTCATTATAATTTATAATATAATACATTGTATTATATATAGTATGAGAAACCTATTTCATCTTTTTTTTGTTATTATACTTTTGGCTTCATGCACAAGTACCCCTGAGGTTGAACCATATTCACAGGACAATTTAGATAAAATTTATAGTGATGCCGTTTTATATCTTGATCAGAAGCAGTATGAGGAGGCTGCTGATAAATTTTTAAGTGTAGAGCGAGAGTACCCATACTCAAATTGGTCTGAGAAAGCTCTCTTAATGGCGTCATATTCATATTTTGAAGCAAAAAAATTTGATGACGCTATCAATCAACTCACTAGATATATGCAGCTATATCCAAATAGTAAGGATCTTGCCTATGCGAACTACCTAATTGGATTATCGTACTATCTTCAAGTTGCTAATATCGGAAGAGATCAAATTAATGCAAAATTAGCATTACAAAGTTTTAATATAGTAATAGATAGATTCTCTGGATCAGAATATGCTAAAGACTCAAGACTCAAAAGAGATTTAGTCATTGACCATATTGCCGGATCAGAGATGGAAATTGGAAGATATTATCAAAAAAGAAATCAACATTCGGCAGCAATTAATCGGTTTAAAAATGTAGTTTCTGAATATCAGACTACATCACATATTGAAGAAGCGCTTGCTAGATACTCTGAGTCATATATTTCACTTGGTATTTATACTGAAGCTCAATCTTCTGCTGCTATATTAGGTTATAACTATCCAAATAGTAAATGGTATGAATATATCTATACTCAGTTGGAGTCCGCAGGACTGAGGCCAAAAGAGGAAAAAGATAGCTGGATAAAGAGAATTTGGAAATAAATTTTTAGGTCACATGCTTTTATGATTTTATCACTTTCAATCCATAATTTAATTTTCATAAATAAACTAGAAATTGATTTCAAAAGTGGTCTCAACGTATTTACTGGTGAGACTGGTGCTGGTAAGTCGATAATAATGGCCTCGATATCACTTGCTCTTGGGGCAAAAAGCAATCCTGGTATAGTAAAAAATAATGAAGATAAAGCAACAATTACACTAGTAATTTCAGCAAACAATCAAATTAAAAGTTTATGTGAGGAGTGTGATATAGACGTTGAAGATTGTATCTACTTAAAGAGAGTTCAATTTAAAGATGGTAGGACAAAATCATACATAGATGATAACCCTGTTAGCTTGTCTATTATAAAAAAAATATCCTCATATTTAGTTGAAACACACGGACAAAATGAAGATCTCAGCTTTATTGATCAATCAAACCATATTGATATTATCGATGCGTTTGGAGATTATGCTGATGAGCTCTTGGAACTTAAATTATTGTCGTCAAAGATAAAATTACTTCAAAAAGAAATTCAAGAAAAAGAATTTAAACTGAATCAAGCCAATAATAAAATTGAAATTATTCAGGATATGTGTGATGAAATTTTGGCCATGGAGATTTCCAATGGTGAAGAAGGGATTCTTAGCGAAAAACGTAAGCTTTTATTAGATAAGGTCAAGTTGATTTCGGCACTTGATAATATTAATATGTACATGAATAGTGAAAATGGTCTTGAAGAACTTCTAAACAAGCTTTATAGGGAAATCAGTGTTTTTCAATCAAATCATCAAAATTATTATACATCATTTGCTGAGGAGTTAGATGGAGTTTCAAGTCTGTTAGATAATTTCAAATCCAAAGTTAGTAATATGAATTCTGAACTTAGTTTAGGGGATGATAATCTTGATCAAATTGAAAAAAGACTATTTGAAATTAAGGCAATGAGAAGAAAATATGATATTCAAACTGATAACATACATGATTTTTATCATAGCTCGTTGCAAGGACTGAATCTACTTAAATCGGGAGAGTCTGACATAAAACAAATGACCATTGAATATAACTCCCTCGTTGAAGATTACAATGAAATTTCAAAGAAACTATCTATAGAAAGAAGCCGTATCGCAACAGTATTTGATAAAAATCTACTATCCGAACTTCAAGACCTAAAATTTCCGAATGTAGCCATCAAAACAAATGTTTTATCAAAATCACAAATTGATGACTTCGACCCAAAGGGAAAGGATACCGTAAATATTTGCATATCAACTAGCAAAGAAAAACAACCTGAAGTGATTAATAAGGTTGCATCTGGAGGAGAGGTATCACGGATAATACTTGCGATTAAGTCCATTATGTCTCAAGAGCATCAAAATGATACACTGATCTTTGATGAAATTGACTCTGGAGTGAGTGGTGCAACCGCTATGGCAATTGGAAAAAAACTATTTAATTTATCACAAAAATTGCAAATATTTACAGTAACTCACTCACCACAAGTTGCATCTAAAGCAAACCATCATTTTTTGATTAAAAAAACTGATAATCACAACTCTGATTATTCAATTGAAATCAAACAATTAGATAAAGATGAAAGAATAGAAGAGGTGGCGAGGATGCTATCTGGAGAAAAGATTACTAATCAAGCACGGGAAGCTTCTAAAAGCCTAATTTATGAAGAGTATTATGGATCCAATTAAAAGTTTTCTAGAATGTGACATATCTGCATATTCAGATGAAGATAAAATATCTTATCTCAACAAGTTCGAGAACTTCCTCTCGCAACAAGATAAATACTATTATCAAGATAATTACTCAGCAATAAATGACTCTGATTATGATAAGTTGAAGAACTATCATGCACAAGTCCTGGAAAAATATCCATTTTTAAAAAAGGAATCAAAATATTTCGAAAGCATCGGTTTTATGCCGTCAGAAAAATTCTCAAAGGTAAAACATAAAATACCAATGTTGTCATTATCAAATATTTTTGATGAGGTGGGCCTTGATGATTTTTATGAAAAAATAAGAAAATATTTAAATCTAAGTTTAGACTCCACACTAGAAATTGTTTCAGAACCAAAAATTGATGGTCTATCAGCATCGCTGCTCTATAAAAAGGGTGTATTAGAAGTTGGTGCAACAAGAGGTGATGGTTCTCTTGGGGAAGATGTTACAGAAAATATTAGGACAATATCAAATATTCCAAAGATAATTGACTCAATGGATGTACCTGAAATATTGGAAGTTCGCGGTGAAATTTATATGAATAAATCAGATTTTATAAGTTTAAATGAAGAAATGCTGCAACAGGGTAAACAAACATACGTAAATCCAAGAAATACTGCATCAGGCTCCCTAAGACAAATTGATCCGAATATAACAAGATCAAGGAAATTGAATTTTTTTGCATATACATGGGGCCAGATTTCTAATAATAATTTTGATACTCACTTTGAGGTCATTTCTAAGTTCAAGGAGTGGGGTTTTGCAATTAATCCATACACAAAAATCAATCGATCAAAGAATGAGCTTATTGACTCTTACTCTGAATTAGATTCTATCAGATCTAGTCTTGATTATGATATTGATGGTGTAGTATACAAAATCAACTCACTTAGTTTACAAGATCGTTTGGGGTTTGTATCAAGGTCCCCCCGATGGGCAGTTGCTCATAAATTCCAAGCTGAAAAAGCGAATACTAGGATTATAGACATCGATGTACAAGTTGGTAGGACAGGCGCATTAACTCCTGTTGCAAAATTGGAACCAATTAATATTGGTGGTGTGGTTGTTAGAAATGCCACTCTTCATAATGAAGATTTCATCTCTGGCATTAATAGCGATGGGAATCAAATCAGAAATGGTTCTGACATTAGAATAGGGGATACTGTAGAAGTTATAAGATCAGGTGATGTAATACCAAAGGTAGTTGGTGTTGATATCTCAAAACGACCTCATAACTCTAGAAAATACCAATTTCCACAATTGTGTCCAATTTGTAACAGTCCTGCGATAAGAGAGATAAATGCTTCAACAGGCAAGTCTTCTTCAGTCAGACGCTGCACGGGGGACTTTTATTGTGTTAGCCAAGAATTGGGTAGGCTGGAATTTTTTGTATCAAGAGACGCCATGAATATTGAAGGATTTGGAGGCAAGAGTATGCAACTCTTTTATGATAGGGGTTTTATAAAAAGACCAAATGATATATTCACTCTACAGTCAAGGCAAGAGCAGGGTTCAATTGATATTCTATCCTTGGATGGTTGGGGAAACTTATCAATGTCTAATCTTTTTTCCAGTATTGATGAGAAGCGTAAAATTACATTAGATAAATTTATTTACTCATTAGGAATAAGGCATATAGGGATTAATACATCGAAAATTATTTCACAAAATTTGAACAGTATAAATAATTTAATCAGTTTGATAGATAATATTCATTCAGATTATAATTCTTATCTAGAAGCTTTTCTAGATAATGACGGTATCGGCGAGGTGGTAATAAAATCTTTTTTAGATTTTCTATCCACCGATAATAATGCTGCAGTAGTTAGGAATCTTAATGATCAATTAGATATTATGGATATCGTAATAGAGCAAAAACTCGACTCAAAAATTAGTGGTTTGAGTATTGTCTTTACAGGAAAATTTAGCACCATGTCTCGAGCAGAAGCAAAAGATAAAGCTGAAAGAATGGGAGCAAAGGTTTTGAGTTCTATTTCAAATAAAACTGATTTACTTGTTGCAGGAGAGGAGTCTGGTTCAAAGTTAACTAAGGCAAGAGATTTAAATATAAAAGTTATTGATGAAAATGATTGGCTGGATTTATTAAATTAGATCGGGGCTGTCTCTTTACTTAGCCATTCCTTTGTCTCAATATCTAGCCCCTTGTTGAGTTTTTCATAGACTGTTTCATGGTAGTTGTTAACCCAATCAACTTCATTTTCATTTAGGATATCTCTATCAATTAAATTTCTCTCGAATGGAGCAAATGAAATAGTTTCAAAATATAATTTATTAAAATTATCTGAAGCAGTATTTTTTCTTATAATCATTAAATTTTCTATTCTTATACCAAGTTCACCCTCAATGTAAATCCCTGGCTCATTAGAAAATAGCATATTTTCTGAAAATCCAGACCTACTCTCTCTAGGGGATATTGACAGAGGTCCTTCATGTACAGAGAGTAAATAACCGACTCCATGTCCTGTACCATGATTGTAATTATATCCATATGACTCAATAATTTCTCTAGAGTACTTATCCAATTCACTGCCGGTTGTATTGCTATCAAAAGTCGTACTTGCAAGGGCAATATGTGCTTTCAATACTATAGTGTATAATCTGCTGTATTCCTTATTTGCATTTCCAATTAGGAATGTCCTTGTTACATCTGTAGTTCCATATTTATATTGACCTCCTGAGTCAATAAGTAGTAAGCCCCCACCAGTTATTTTTTTACAACTTTGATCTGTTGCCCTGTAGTGGATTATTGCGCCATTTTCTTGAAAACCAACTATTGCCGGAAAACTTGGACCAAGATAATCCGTTGTCGATCTTTTTCTATATTGTTCAAGTTGATTGATAATACTTATTTCATCAATCGGTTTCTTATGATTAGTCTGCTTTAACCAATAGATAAAATTACAAATAGCTTGCCCATCGCAGATATGGCTTCTCATTATGTTTTTAAGCTCGGTTGAATTCTTTATAGATTTTTCTCTTTCAAGATCATTGAAAGAAATCAATTCATACCCTTTTTTAATAAACTTTTCGCTGAAATAAACAGATGTATTTTGTTTATCAATTTTTGCAATATTAGTTTCACTTAATTTTGAATTAATTAAAAATTCAAATTCATTCTCATCTAAAAACTCTATTTCTGAGTATTGTGCACTGACCTCAAAAGGCACAGTTACATTGTTGGATGTCAATAAATAACAATTTTTCTTTGTAAGAATACATGCGCCTAAAATTGATGGGGTATATTGTTTATTGAGTGCTCTTAGATTTGAAATCCAAGAGACAACATCATTATCTTGTGTGAATATAAGTTCGTTATCATTTTTAATGTATTTATTTCTCAAATAATACAGTTTTTGTGAAATTGATAATCCACTATATTTCTCATCTATAATAGACAAGGTATATTTTTTTGCTCTAACTGAGGTAAAATCAGTTCTAATCAAATCAACTAGATTTTGATCAATTGTTACAAAACTAATAAAATTATTTTCTAACTTATTTGTGTAATTTTCTATCTCATGTATTGGATGCAATTTTGGATCGAAGCCAATATTACTATTTTTTTTTAAATTATTTTTAATCCACTCTAAAGTTTCTTGAAAACTCAGTTCATTAATATCAAAAATATTAGTATCTACTTCAAGCTTTGCCTGCAGGGTATATCTACCGTCTACAAATAGTGAAATTTTACTTTCTGTAATGAAAATTAATCCGGCTGAGCCATCGAATCCAGAAATATATTTTATTCTCATTTCGGGTTCTTCTAGATCGCTGTTAAGGTACCTATTTTTCATAGGAATAATATACATATGTATATTTTCCGCTTTCATCTGATCTCTTAGTTTTTTTATTTTACTAGATATTGTCATAATTTATTCAAGATTTTTTCATATATATTTAATGCAATCATTTTAAGTATATGTATGCAAAAAATGCATATCTAATATAAATTTTTTGTACTACTAACTCACTCTCAAATGACTATATATAAGCATATATTGATAACAAAACTAAACAAAATAGAAAATATAGAAAGGAAAAAAATGCAGTTTACTAATTATTCAATAAACCTCGCAAATGGTTTTTTTGGTATCAACTTTAATTCTAATAAGAAAAAGCAAGCTCAATTAAAAGCAGCACGTGCCTTTGCTAAGGCAGAGGGACTGCCTGTAGGTGATATTCTCGTTGCTATAAATAGAGCCTCTTATTCAAAATTAAAGTAACTCTCGCTCATTAAAATTATATTATCAAGAAGGAAAATAATAATACTATGGAATACATTCTAAATAACTCAGTTAGCGCCGTTGAAACAATATTCTCAACAATTAACAAAGCAGTAGGCGGTTTTTTTAAAAGTTGGATATTAGCAAGGCAATATCAAGCAAATTATTATGTTGCTCAAAAATTAGTAAATACAGCTGAATATAAAGGTTTATCTCTACAAGACATCGTAGTTAAACTCAATAAAGCAACTGCTAAGTAGTTGCACGCATCATTATGATTGTTAAAATCATATAATAAAAAAACATATACTGCGTCTATATATAACGATTAAAGTACTTTCTATGACGGTTACTCTTGCAATACACTAATGTAAGAGTAACCCATTCTTCATATTGATATTCTTTTATTTTCACGAAACCAATACTCAAAAAATGCATAAGTATAGAATTCTTTTGTGAATAAGTGATTCCAGATAATATCAACGTACCATTCTTATCGATTAATTCCCTTAAATCAAAACGTATTTTATTGATAACATTAGCTAAAATATTAACAATTATTAGGTCATAATTATTACTTTTTAAGTTATAACTATCCTTCATAATATCTAAGACTCTATATTTTACTGAAGGATTAACATTATTCTTCCTGAAGTTTTTTTTTGTAATATCAATTGCTATTTTATCATTATCAATGGCAATCCCACTGCAATACCATAATTTATTCGTAATAATTGATAAAATCCCGCTTCCGGTTCCAATATCTAGAAAGTAATTAATTTCTCTTTTTTTCTTCAAGTCTGATAAAGCTTCAATACAACCATATGTTGTTCCATGATGTCCTGTACCAAAAGCCATACTCTCATTAATACACAGATCTATATTTGAGTATTTTGATCTTGGGTAATTATCATTGTGTATAATGATACTCTTACTAATAATCGGCCTGAGGTTTTTTTGTGTCTCAAGTACCCAATTCTTTTTAGGAATTTGTTTTATTGTGAAGTCTACGTATTTTCCAAATATACTATGGATAATTTTTACAATATTAGCTTCATTTTTTACATCAAAATGAAAACTAATGTATTGATCTTTCCCTATATTGGCTTGTGTTATTGATGTTATACCTTCGTCAAATAAATAGTCATCATCTAATTCATTTATAGATAAATCAGACCTGATAATTGCTTCAACATATTCAGTCATTTTTAACAACCTCTAAATATGAAGATAAAACAATTTTTTTGCCGGCTTTATCGAAATCAACTTCAACCCTGTCATTTTCATTACCAATTACAATGCCATAACCAAATTTAGTATGAAAAACGCGCTGATTTTGAAACACAATTTCATTATTGTCATCTGAAATATCATCAAATACTTCTATTGAATTATCGAAATGTCCTGCGGCCTTTAGCCTCTCCATAGCTGATAACTTTTTCTTTTGATAATCGTATGGAGCTATATTCTGAAAAGTATTACCATAGGTATTGATAGTATTTATAGCAGCTGCATTTAGAGTTGCATCATCATCAATAAATTCTCTTGAAATCTCAGAAATGAAACGGGAAGGAATAGATTGCATCCAATTGCCATAAACTCTTCTGTTTTGTGAATTAATTAGATACAGATATTTTTTTGCTCTTGTCATCCCAACGTGAGCGAGTCTTCGTTCTTCTTCGAGTCCAATATTACCTTTTTCATCTAATGATCTTTGATTTGGGAAAATACCTTCTTCAAGTCCTGGCATAAAAACACAATCAAATTCGAGTCCTTTTGCTGAGTGTAAAGTCATCAGGCTAACTTTGCTGGTACTCTGATCATTTTCAACTTCAAGCACCAAAGAAACATGATCAATGAATTCATGTAGTGAATTAAATTCAGCAATTTGTCCTACAAGTTCTTTAATATTTTCTATTCTAGTGAGACTTGAGGGCGTTTTATCTTTTTCCCACATTTCTATATATCCCGAATCCTCTAAAATTAGTTCAGTGAGAGTGACGTGGTCTAACTCATCCAATTTTCTTTTCCAATTTTCAACCATAGCTATAAAACTGCTTAGTTGAGTTCTTTGTTGAGGTTTTAATTCATCTGTTTGTATGAGTTTTTTTGATACATCAAAAAGTGATAAGTTATATATCTTAGATGCATCATTTAGCATTCTGATAGTTGTTTCACCTAAGCCTCTTTTTGGAACATTTAATATACGTTCAAATTTAAGATCATGATTTTGATTTAATAATAACTGTAAATATGCAATTACATCTCTTATTTCTTGTCTTTCGTAGAATTTTGGACCTCCAATTACTCTATATGGGATGCTGTTTAGTATTAATCTATCCTCAATTTCTCTCATTTGAAAACTTGCTCTAACAAGAATTGATATTTGATTTAAATCAGTTTTTGAGGTTAATTTTCTATCAATCTCGTCTGATATAAATATTGCTTCGTCTTCTGCACTCCAGACAGATACAAGTTTAACTTTATCTCCAACCTCATCTGAACTTGAAGATAATTCTTTCCCAAGTCTATCAATATTATTTGCAATTAGACTCCTTGCTGCGCCAAGAATATTCACGGTTGACCTGTAGTTTTTTTCAAGGCGAATAATTTTTGATCCATCAAAGTCTTTTTCAAAGTTTAAAATATTATTTACATCAGCTCCTCTCCAACCGTATATAGATTGGTCATCATCCCCGACACATGCTATATTTCTATTTTTTTGTGATAAGATTCTAAGAAGTAGATATTGGACTGTATTTGTATCCTGGTACTCATCGACTAGAATATACTTGAAAATTGATTGAAACTTATCAAGTATTGCTTCATTTTCTTTCAGGATTTGTAGAGGTAACATTAATAAATCGCCGAAATCGGCAGAATTTAGTGTCTTTAGTCTTTGTTGGTAATTTTTATATACTTCTATACTTTTTTCATGGATTGAATCTAGATCCATTTGAGTTCTTACTTTTTCTGGTGAAAGTCCTTTATTTTTGCATTGATCAATAAATGATAGAAATAATCTAGGAGGAAATTGTTTCTCATCAATATCTAAAAGTCGAATAACTTCTTTTATAACTTTTAATTGGTCATCAGTATCCAAGATTGTAAAGTCACTTTTTAAATTGACTAATTCTGCGTGCATTCTAAGTAATTTTGTTCCAATGGAATGAAATGTACCAAGCCAATTCATTCCTTCAACTGCCTTGCCGATGATATTCCCAATTCTAAATTGCATCTCTTTTGCAGCTTTATTGGTAAAAGTAACAGCTAAAATATTATTTGGAAACGCGAGTTTGTTATGAATAATATGGGCTAGTCTTGAAGTTAAAACACTCGTTTTACCTGTACCTGCTCCTGCGAGTATTAGTAAGGGGCCTTCCGTATGAAGGACTGCTTCTTTCTGTTGCTCATTCAGATAGGATAGATAGTCAGTGCTCATAATATATTATACTTACACTACAGTTAGGTATATTGAGTGAAATAAATTGAATTACCCAACTATTTTTTATTTTTTGTCAAATAGTCTAAAACATATAATCTAATTGCAGATGCTAAATTATTACTTTTCTTTTGGTTTTCAATTAACTCTAGTAATTTAGGTATAGATAAGTCCATTTCAACAGATATTTTTTGAACTAAAATCCAAAATTCATCTTCTAAAGCAATACTTGTCCTATGACCTGCAATACTTATTGACCGTTTTTTCATTAATTCAAATCATTTTTCTTGGGTCAACCAATTCATCAAAGCTTTTTTCATCTATATATCCAGATTTCATTGCTTCTTCTTTTAGAGTAGTGTTGTTTTTGTGCGCTTTTTTTGCAAGTTCTGCGGCTTTGTCATATCCTATGCTCGGTGCTAAAGCTGTAACCAACATAAGAGACCTGTCAACGTTCGCTTTGATATTATCCTCACGAGGTTCAAGACCATCTAAACAATTAATTTCAAAAGATTTAACTGCATCTGACATTAATTTTACTGATTGGAGAAAATTATATGCCATCATGGGATTATATACGTTTAGCTGGAAATGACCTTGACTGCCTGCCATTGAAATTCCTGTGTTGTTACCAAAAATATGGATACAA
This sequence comes from Hyphomicrobiales bacterium, assembly GCA_049602435.1. Classification (GTDB taxonomy): domain Bacteria; phylum Pseudomonadota; class Alphaproteobacteria; order Rhizobiales; family TMED25; genus TMED25. The sequence goes on along the minus strand of JBMYRO010000010.1, from coordinate 14,374 downwards.
ACTTGTGTGAGTGATTCACATTGTGTCGGGTTAACTTTTCCAGGCATTATGGATGAACCTGGTTCATTTTCTGGCAATGACAATTCTCCAAGTCCAGCTCGTGGGCCACTTCCAAGAAATCTTATGTCATTAGCTATTTTGAATAGCGATGCAGCCACAGCATTAATAGCACCATGGGCCATTATCATTGCATCATGCGCCGATAATGCTTCGAATTTATTTGGTGCTGTAGTAAAATTCTTATTTGTTAACTTAGATATTTCTTTTGCTATTTTTTCACCAAAATCCTTTGGAGCATTCAATCCTGTTCCAACAGCTGTACCACCCTGTGCAAGTTCCATCAGTCTTGGTAATGTACTCTCAATTCTTTCAATTCCAAATTCAATTTGTTTTGCATAGCCTGAGAACTCTTGACCTAGGGTGAGTGGCGTTGCGTCTTGTGTGTGTGTTCGCCCTATTTTTATAATATCATTCCAATTTTTTGACTTTTCATCTAATTTTTTTAGGAATGATCTCAGTGCGGGGATTAGTTGATCAATTATCTCTGTTGCACATGCAATATGCATAGCTGTTGGATATGTATCATTTGATGACTGTGACATATTACAGTGGTCATTTGGGTGGACAGGAGATTTTGATCCAATTTTTCCTCCCATAATTTCGATGGCTCTATTTGATATTACCTCATTTGCATTCATATTTGATTGAGTACCTGATCCAGTTTGCCAGACAACAAGTGGAAAGTGATCATTTAGTTTGCCATCTATTACTTCCTGAGCTGCTTTTATGATATTTTGTCCTATATTTTTGTCTAATTTACCATAATCCATGTTTACTTTTGCAGCTGCAGCTTTTACTACACCTAAAGCTTTTATTATTGAACTTGGTTGTTTTTCCCAGCCAATTTTAAAGTTTTGGATGGACCTTTGTGATTGCGCTCCCCAATACTTATCATTATCAACTTCAATTTCACCAAAGGTATCTGTTTCAATTCTTTTTTTCATTTTTCCCTCATAACTTCTGTTATTTTTTAAACTCACTTAAAGATACAACTTCTGCTGATTTTTTCTCTTCAAGTGGAATATTTTGTTTTTTAATAGATGTATCTCTGTTATCTGATACTATTTTCTCTTCCACGTCGTTGATTTTTGATTCAGTTGTTGAGTCATTTTGCGCAAGAAAATCAATTCCAAAATTTACAGATGGGTCATAGAAGCTTGTAATTGCATCATATGGAATTGTAATTTTTTCAGGTATATTATCAAAATGAAGAGTTACTGAAAAATAGCTTTCTTTTATTTCGAGATCCTGAAATTGATGCTGTAAAACTATCGTCATTTTATCTGGAAATCTTTCTTTTAATTGTTTTGGAATTATCACACCTTTGTGTTTAGTGGCGAATGAAATATAAAGATGATGTTCTCCAGGTATATGATTTCTATCTTTGATAAAGGATAGCACATCAATGATAACGTTAATCATCGCTTTATTCATTAATTTGTTATATCCAATCAAATCAGGATTCATATACAACACCCATCAAATTTCTTTTAATTATTAAACAAAATTTCTTAAATTTAAATCATATATTTTTCTTAATCATAGAAAAGATTAATAAATACTATTGATTGATTATTACTTGAATAACTTAGCGGTAATTATTTGATGAAGATAAAAAAGGGGCGTTCTGTTGCCAGGTGCCCCCACACCCCGCCTTGGCTTGCTAGAGACAAGGGCTTAAGTTTCGGTGCTCAAGCTGACTATGCAGCTACTGCAACCGGAGCATAGTTGTCATTTGCAACTATAAGTTTAGCCCGATAACGGTGGTACTATGCCGAGTAAAAGGTAGCCTTTTACGCTCTCGTCGATCCTATTTCGCCCCCATAATTTTATTGGTGGAGGCGCCGGGTACCGCCCCCGGGTCCGATAAGTTTATTTTGACGCCAATTTATTACCATAGCTCGAAAGCCCTACTATAATAATGCTAATTAATATCTAAAGAAAGTTTATAATAAAATTATTTCTCACTTCATATAGTACAATGAATCAGTCATAATTTAACGATGATTGAATATTTAGAACTTTTGGACCACATTTTACGAAACGGCGAGAGTAAAAATGACAGAACAGGTACTGGCACGTTATCGATATTTGGTTACCAGATGCGTTTTGATTTATCAAAAGGATTCCCATTGGTAACAACGAAAAAGCTACATATAAGGTCCATAGTCTATGAATTACTTTGGTTTTTATCTGGAGATACTAATATCAGATACCTAAATGATAATGGTGTATCGATCTGGAACGAATGGGCAGACAACAATGGAGATTTAGGGCCTGTCTACGGTAAACAATGGCGTTCATGGTCAACACCTAACAATGATACCATTGATCAAATTTCAAATTTATTGGTAAACATTAGAAAAAATCCAGACTCAAGGCGTCATATTATATCTGCATGGAATGTTAGCGATGTAGAAAACATGGCACTTCCGCCATGTCATTGTTTATTTCAGTTCTATGTATCAAACAATAAGCTGAGTTGCCACTTATACCAGAGGTCAGCGGATGTATTCCTGGGTGTACCATTTAACATTGCGTCTTATGCGCTTTTAACTCACATGATTGCACATGTATCCAATTTAAAGGTCGGTGATTTTGTTCATACTTTTGGTGACGCCCATATATACACAAACCATATTGAGCAAGTTAAAATGCAACTTCAAAGAAAACCGATGAATTTACCAAAGATAGAACTAAATAATAGTGTAAATAACTTATTTGATTTCCAATATGAAGATATCAAAATAATCGATTATGAGTCACATCCTCACATAAAAGCAAAAGTTGCTGTATAATGTTAATTTCGCTAATTGTTGCACATTCCTCAAATAGAGTTATTGGCATTGATGGTCAATTACCTTGGCATATCCCTGATGACCTCAAGTACTTCAAAGCAATAACTATGGGCAAACCTATTATTATGGGAAGAAAGACATTCGATTCAATCGGTAAGCCATTACCCGGAAGATTGAATATAATCATCACAAAAAACACTGATCTAACAATCGAGGAGTGTGTGGTAGTAAATAATTTAGAGGCTGCAATTACAGAAGCAAAAAATTATTTTAAGACACAGGATACGGATCAAGAAGAAATATTTATTATTGGTGGAGCTCAAATTTTTAAGCAATCGATGGAATTTGTAAATAAGATTTATATCACAGAGGTTCACACAGAGTATGCAGGAGATGTTTTCTTTGGAGAACTGAGCAGTAATGATTGGATTGAGGTTAGCAGAGATTTGCATGATTCTGAAAATGATAAGATTCCATTTTCTTTTGTTATATATGAAAAAAAATAGATGTATTTATTTAGATCTATTTTTGTTGAAAGACTTTAAATTAATTTACAGCGTCACTATCTTATAATAGTGTGACCTATAATAATTCATGAGGGTATATATTAATGTCATGGGACAATAACAACAATAACGGTCCATGGGGTAGAGGGCCTAGTGGTGGTAATTTTGATAACAATGATTTAGATAAATTAATCACAAATCTAAAAAATAGCTTTGGTAGATTTTCCCCAAAATCACCCGATGGTAAAGTAAGTAAGAAGAACTGGGTACTAATCGTATTAATTGCTTTGGCAATATGGGGTGCCACGGGTGTATACAGAGTTCAGCCTGATGAACAAGGTATTGTACTTCGTTTTGGTGAATACATTCGTTCAACACCAGATGGTCTTCATTATCATCTGCCTTTCCCAATTGAAACTGTTGTTAAGCCAAAAGTTACAAGAGAAAATCAAGTAGAAGTTGGAATTAGAACCTCAAGTCAGGCTTCAATCGGTCGTGGAGCAGTTGGCAGGGACGTGCCTGAAGAAAGTCTGATGCTAACAGGCGATGAAAATATTGTTGATGTGGACTTCTCAGTTCAATGGGTAATTAATGATGCAGCTGATTTCTTGTTCAATATCGAAAATCAAGAGTCTACTGTTAAGGCAGTAGCAGAAAGCGCTATGAGAGAAATAGTAGGTGGGGCAGATCTTGAACAGATACTCACACAAGGAAGAGAAAGAAATGAGTCAGCAGTTCGAGACTTGATGCAAAAAACACTTGACGAGTATGGTGCAGGTATCTTGATAAGACGTGTTCAACTCCAAAAGGTAGATCCACCTGCTGCAGTTATTGATGCATTCAGAGATGTTCAAGCTGCACGAGCTGATCAGGAGAGATTGAGAAATGAAGCTGAAGCATATTCAAATAGAATTATTCCGGCTGCAAGAGGTGAAGCTGCTCAGTTAATAGAAGCCGCAGAAGCTTACAAAAATTCAGTTATTGCCGATGCAGAAGGTCAAGCTTCAAGATTTAACGCAATATATGAAGAATATAAGAAAGCTCCCGAAGTCACAAGGGGACGTATGTATTTAGAAACTATCGAGAGAGTTTATGGTGGAATGGACAAGATAATCATTGATCAAAGTGGTGAAAATTCAAATGTTGTTCCATATTTACCTTTAGATCAATTGCAAAAGAAACAAGATAATGAGGCAAATCAATGATTAAGAAAATTGGACTAACGGGACTTATAATTTTAGTCATCGCTTCTGCTTTTGTATTTCTTAGTGCTGCATTTACAGTCCATCAAACTCAGCAGGCATTAATACTCAGGTTTGGTGAGGCAATTAGAATCGTAACCGAGCCAGGTTTACACTTCAAAATGCCAATTGCAGATGATGCAGTATATATAGATAAGAGAATTTTAGACTTGGACTCTGAATCTCAAGAGGTAATTGCATCTGATCAGAAAAGATTGGTCGTTGATGCATATTCTAGATACAAAATTACTGATGCATTAAAATATTATCAATCTGTGCAGACATCAGCTAGAGCCAATGCAAGGCTCTCCCAGATTTTAAATTCTGCTGTTCGTAGAGTACTCGGTGAATCAACATTTGAAGAAATTGTGAGAGATAAGCGTCCTGAGCTCATGAAAAGGATAACTGAACAGGTGAATAATGAAGCAGCTGCTCTGGGAATGTCAATAGTTGATGTGCGTATCAGACGTGCTGATTTGCCAGAGGCAAACAGTCAAGCCGTTTATAGGCGTATGCAAACAGCGAGAACAAAAGAAGCAAATGATATAAGGGCGAGAGGTCAAGAACAAGCTAAGATTATCACATCAAGATCTGATAAAGAGGCGAAGATAATAATAGCAGAAGCAAATAAAATATCTGAAATTAAACGTGGTGAAGGCGATGCAGGAAGAAATAAAATTTATGCTGAATCTTATGGTCAAGATCCAGAGTTCTTTAAGTTTTATAGATCAATGGTTGCTTATGAAGAAAGTTTAAAATCTGGTGACACAAGATTAGTCATATCACCTGATACAGACTTCTTTAATTATTTCAAAGATCCTCTTGGTTCAAATAAATAATGGATGTGTTCATTCTGGCAATTGCCATTTTCTTATTGTTTGAAGGAGCGATGTACGCATTATTCCCTGAACAAACTAAGAAAATGTTATCTACAGTAATGTCTATGGACACCAATAATCTCAGAATATTCGGTTTGATAATGGTATCTATTGGTGTTTTATTAATTTGGATAGTGTGAACATAATTTTGACAAAATCTTTTTATAATTGTTAGCTATAAAAATTTATCTGAAAGGATTAATTCTACAATGTATACAAAAAACAACTCATTTCTTTACATACTAATATTTACTTTTTTATTAATATTGCCAGTCGATGTAAAAGCTTATCCAGACTTCTCGGAGATAGCCAGTAAGTATGCTGATTCAGTTGTAAATATTTCAACAACACAAAAAATTGAAAATAATGAAATGTTTCAGGGATTAGATCCAAATGAAATCCCAGATGTTTTTAAGGATTGGTATGAAAAAAATAAGAACTCTCAACAACAGCAAGCACCAAGTTCTCTGGGATCTGGCTTCGTTATTGATGAAGAAGGAATTATCCTAACAAATGCACATGTAATTTTAGATGCAGATGAAATAAATGTTATATTTTCAAATGGAATTGTTCTGTCAGCAGAATTGTTAGGAAAAGATACTAAAACAGACCTTGCTGTGCTCAAAATTAATCCAGAACCAGAACAAGATTTATTAGCTTTAGAATTTGGTGATTCAGATAATTTGAAAGTAGGTGAATGGGTTATGGCTATAGGTAACCCTTTTGGATTAGGAGGAACAGTAACAGCAGGTATTGTGTCAGCAAAAAATAGAGATATAAGATCCGGCCCATACGATAACTTTATCCAAACAGATGCAGCGATTAACAGGGGTAATAGTGGTGGTCCATTATTTAATGCTGATGGAGAAGTTGTGGGTATAAACTCTGCAATAATATCAACTACAGGAGGGTCAGTTGGAATAGGATTTGCAATACCTTCAAAAACAGCAATCTCTGTTATCGATCAACTTATTGAATATGGTGAAACAAGACGTGGATGGTTAGGTGTTAGGATTCAAGAGGTATCTGATGATATCGCAGAAAGCCTGGGACTAGGCGAAACAATGGGCGCACTCGTTGTAGCAGTCGATGAAAGTGGTCCAGCCAAACCTGCAGGCATAAAATCCGGTGATGTAATTCTTAATTTTGATAATCAACCTATTACTGCAATGAGAGAATTACCTAGAATTGTTGCTGAAACAAAAATTGGGAAAAAGGTAAAAGTTGAAGTTTGGAGAAATAATAAGTCAGTAACAAAATATGTCGTCATTGATAGGCTTAATGAATCCAACCTTGTTGCATCAATTGACGATGAACCAGATGTGGATTTAGACAACTCAACAAGCTTAGATCTTGGATTCTCACTAAGCACACTATCAGATGATTTATCAGAAAAATATGATTTGAACGATAAGCAAAAAGGGCTTGTTGTAACAGTAATTGATGAACAATCAGATGCTTTTAAACGCGGTCTTCGTGAAGGGGATCTTATAAATGTTATAAATGAGCAAGACTTATATAGTGTGGATCAATTTGTAAGAATTATAGAAAAATATCGTAGAGCCAATAGGGATCTGATGCTTATAAAAGCTGTAAGAGGTCAAAATATGATCAGAGTTTTCCCTATAAAAGTAACTAATGACTAATATATAATATCGGCCTCCCTGAGGCCGATAAAGTATAATATACTGCTCAGATTTGTATGATTTATCTGTGCATTGGCTTTATTTCTTAATATATGCTTTCCATGGTATGATACACCTAATGCTGAATTACTAATCATTTCAACATCATTTGCGCCATCGCCAACCGAAACTACATCATGCCTGTTTAGTTGCATCTTTTTAGTAATTTGATCTAAGATATTTTTTTTTGCATTACCATCTATAATTGGAGGTACAACCCTTCCTGTAATTGTGTTATCTAGAATTTCAAGCCTATTCGCATAGTTTTCTCTAAAACCAAGTTTTTCAGATAATTTATCCGTAAAGAAGGTAAAACCACCTGATACAAGAACTGTATAAATATTCTGCTTTGAAAGATTTCTTAAAAGTAGCTCGGCTCCATCATTTAGCTCAATATTTAAATAAACTTCATCTAGTGCATTAATATCCATTCCCTCTAATAGACCTACTCTCTGAATGAAAGCTTCTGTGAAACTTATTTCACCATTCATTGATTTTGCTGTGATTAGACTAACCTCTTCTCGAACGCCAGCATAATGAGCCAGTTCATCGATGCACTCCTGTTTAATCATTGTTGAGTCCATATCAGATAAAAAAAGTTTTTTATTTCTATTTAAATCTTCCTGAATAGCCCAATCAAATTGTTTTTGATCAAGATAGTTGAATAAGTTTTCATCTATTTTTGCTGTTGTATCGTCAAAGTAAAGATCGCACGCTAACTCTTTTTTCAGCCATGTATTTCTTGTCTTTGTGTTCATCAAGTCTTGAATTGCTTCAAAACTATTATTTGATATTATATTATCTTCATTAGATACAATGGTGAGTACTTTTTTCATTTTTTTCTTTTGTTAAGAGAACAGGGTAGATGTCAAATTATAGCTCAATTCTTATATCAGGTCCAACAGCTTCTGGTAAATCAAAACTAGCACTGGATATTGCAGAAAAAGTCGGAGGAGTTGTTATTAATGCTGACTCTATGCAAATATATAACACGATTTCATTAATCACAGCAAGACCATCAAATCAGGATATGGATACTATTCCACATTTTCTCTATGGGTATATTGATCCAAAAATTCGATATTCAGTTGGTGAATGGATTAGCGATATTGAACCTCTTATAAATTTTTTAATTAAAATAAATAAGATCCCTGTAATTGTCGGTGGAACTGGACTGTATTTTGCAGGTTTATTTGGTGAAATTTCTGAGATACCTGAGATTAGTGCTAAAACTAGATTAAAATGGGAGGGGATAAAAGATCAAAAGAGTACTGAGGCATTATTTGACAAACTCAAAGAGTTAGACCCAAAGTCTGCAGCCACAATCAATTCAACAGATACTACTAGAATTATACGTGCATTAGAAGTTTTTGATGACACTGGTAAATCAATTAGAGACTGGCAATTGTCACCAGGTAAACCGATTATAAATAAATCTATGTCAAAGATGATCTATTTATGTCCGCCAAGGAATGTCATTAATGACAATATAATAAAAAGGACTTCAGAAATTATAGGGAATGATCAACTTTATGAAGAAATAAAGCTATTGAGTAGTAAAAAAATATCGGACTCATATCCTATCATGAAGGCAATAGGTGTCAAAGATACCATTGCTTACTTAGAAGATGAAATTTCTGTTGAAATACTTAATGACAAAATTATTACAGATACAAAAAGATATGTAAAAAGACAATTGACTTGGGCTAGAAAAAAAATGATGGATTGGGAGTGGATTGACGAACCTCAATATTTTTTTTAGGCTGCAACAAAAAAAATTGATTAATTTTTTTTTTGTAATATATTAATCATGTTTAATTTGGAGAAATAATGATTTACTTAAACAATAAACTGCTGGTCGTCGCGTGTATCACCTGAGTTCACTCCGGACTCTTGATGGTGATACTTTGATAGGGGCAAACGCCCCTTTTTTATTTTTTAAGTAATGTTTATTTGAAGATGAGGAAAATATATAACTGGGTTTTTGTAAAATGGGAAAAAATATTAGTGGAGCAGAAATAGTAATTCAAGCAATTGCAGATCAAGGTGTTGATTCTGTTTTTGGTTATCCGGGTGGTGCCGTATTACCAATCTATGATGCGATATTTCAGCAAGAAGAAGTTAAGCATATTCTTGTAAGGCATGAACAAGGAGCTGCTCATGCGGCAGAGGGTTATGCCCGTTCAACTGGAAAAGTTGGAGTTCTTATAGTAACATCGGGTCCTGGAGCCACAAATGCTGTGACTGGGCTAACAGATGCTCTATTAGACTCAATTCCAATAGTTTGTATTAGTGGCCAGGTACCGACACATCTGATTGGAAGCGATGCATTTCAGGAGGCAGATACAGTTGGTATCACCAGGGCATGTACAAAGCATAATTGGTTGGTTAAAGACATTAAGGATCTTCCGAGGATTATGCATGAAGCATTTTATGTTGCAAGATCAGGTAGACCAGGTCCAGTATTGATTGATATTCCTAAAGATATTCAGTTTGCCGAAGGTGATTACGAAAATTTATCAAAAATCACTCATAAAACTTATACTCCACCGACCACAGTAGATCATAAAGCAGTTGGTAAGGTTATAGAATTGATCCAAAGATCAAAAAGACCAATCCTGTATACTGGTGGTGGTGTGATTAATTCAGGACCAAATGCTTCAAAATTATTAAATAAATTTGTTAAAACAACCAATGTTCCAATAACATCAACACTTATGGGATTAGGTGCCTATCCTGGCTCAGGAAAAAATTGGCTAGGTATGCTAGGAATGCATGGTACATATGAAGCAAACATGGCTATGCATGACTGTGACTTGATGATTTGCTTGGGTGCAAGGTTTGATGATAGAATTACCGGAAAAATAGATGAATTTTCACCAAATTCCAAGAAAGTCCATATTGATATTGACGCAACATCAGTAAATAAAAATGTTGATGTAGATCTTGCTATTCTTACAGATTGTGAAAAATTTTTAAGTGAGGCGTTAAAAATTATAAAAGACCGTAAGATTCAAAATTTTCCAACTTATGATAAGTGGTGGTCTCAAATTGATCTATGGAAGAAAGTTGATTGCCTTAAATATAAAGCAAACTCTGATGTTATAATGCCTCAATATGCAATTGAACGATTATATGAGCTCACAAAGGATAGAGATACCTATATAACAACAGAAGTAGGACAGCACCAAATGTGGGCAGCTCAATTTTATAAATTTGAGGAACCTAATAGGTGGCTAACATCTGGTGGGCTTGGAACAATGGGTTATGGTTTTCCTGCAGCAAATGGAGTGCAAGTTGCTCATCCAGAATCTTTGGTAATAGATATTGCTGGGGATGCATCAATATTGATGAATATTCAAGAACTATCAACAGCCGTTCAGTATAAGTTAAATACTAAAATTTTTATTTTAAATAATAGCTACATGGGTATGGTAAGACAATGGCAACAACTTCTTCATGGAAATAGAATTTCAGAAAGTTACTCTGACTCACTTCCTGATTTCGTAAAGCTTGCTGAGGCATATGGTGCTACGGGTATTCATGTTAAAAAACCACAAGATCTCGATGAAGCAATCATAAAAATGATAGAGACGCCAGGCCCAGTAATTATGGATTGTCAGGTTGCAAATCTAGAAAATTGTTTTCCGATGATACCATCAGGCAAAGCTCACAATGATATGTTGCTTGGTGAAAATGTCACAGATGAGCAAGTGTCAAATGCTATCGATGATGACGGAAAAATAATGGTATAAACTAAATAAAGAGTGTGAATTATGAATGAAAAAAATCCTGCCTCAACTTATGATATTGTCAAAGTCAGTGAAAATGAAGAAAGGCATACATTATCAATAATCGTTGATGATGAACCGGGTGTGCTTGCAAGGGTCATTGGCCTATTCGCAGCGCGTGGTTTTAATATTGACTCACTTACGGTTTCAGAAACAGAAAGTAAGAACCAATTATCTCGTATAACACTTGTTACATCAGGATCACCAAGTGTTATAGAAAAAATTAAGGTTCAAGTTGATAGATTAGTTCCTGTTCATCGAGTTAGTGATTTGACAGCGCAATATGGGCAATACGGAGCTCTGGAGAGAGAGCTTGCTCTTATAAAGGTTAAAGGAACAGGCAATAAAAGACTTGAGGCATTGCGACTTGCAGAAGCATTTGATGCACAAACGGTAGATGCAAGCTTAGAAAGCTTTATTTTTCAAATAACAGGGAGAACTCGTGAAATCGATCGCTTCATTAATCTAATGTCAAGCGTGGGTTTAACAGAGGTTTCAAGAACTGGTGTTGCTGCGCTTAAAAGAGGAGCGGATAATACTTAATTTATTTTCTTTTAATTAAAGATGCATTATAAGTCTTTAGAATAAGAGATTAATATAGAAATTTTAATAATAAAAAAAATAGGGAAATTAATATGAGAGTTTATTACGATACTGACGCTGACTTAGGTCTAATAAAGAGTAAAAAGGTAGGTATTATTGGATTTGGTAGTCAAGGGCACGCTCATGCTCTGAACCTTAAAGACTCTGGAATAACTGAAATTGCTATCGGATTAAGAGAGGGTTCATCTTCTGCAAAAAAAGCAAAAGATAATGGTTTAAAGGTAATGTCTGTATCAAAACTTGCTGCTTGGGCAGATATGATTATGATGTGCGCGCCGGATGAAATACAACCTGACATTTATAAAGATCACATCCGTGATCACATTAAGCCAGGAACGGCTATAGCGTTTGCTCATGGTCTTACAATACATTTTGGTCTTATTGAACCATCAAAAGAATTAGATGTGATTATGGTTGCACCTAAAGGCCCTGGTCACACAGTTCGTGGAGAGTTTCAAAAAGGTGGAGGGGTACCATGTTTAATGGCAGTTCACCAAGACTCATCAGGTAATGCGCATGATATTGCATTATCATATGCAAGTGGTATTGGTGGTGGTCGATCTGGCATTATTGAGACTACTTTCAAAGAAGAATGTGAAACTGACTTATTTGGCGAACAAGCTGTCTTATGTGGAGGTCTTGTTGAACTAATAAGAGCCGGATTTGAAACTCTAACTGAAGCAGGCTATGCACCTGAAATGGCTTATTTCGAGTGTTTGCACGAAGTTAAATTAATTGTAGACCTTATCTATGAAGGTGGGATTGCAAATATGAATTATTCTATTTCAAATACTGCAGAGTATGGTGAATATCAATCTGGCCCGAGGTTAATAACTGATGAAACCAAAGCTGAAATGAAAAGAATATTGAATGATATTCAAACTGGTAAATTTGTTACAAATTGGATGAATGAGTGTAAAGCGGGCCAACCAACATTTAAAGCAATCCGTAAATTAAACGATGCTCACCCTGTAGAAGAGGTGGGTGAAAAGTTACGTGACTTAATGCCATGGATTAAAGCTGGAAAGTTAGTTGATAAAGAAAAGAATTAATTAGCAAATGAGTGCAGACGGGAACCATATTAGAATCTTCGATACCACACTTCGTGATGGTGAGCAATCACCAGGTGCTACGATGACGCTTGAGGAAAAGCTTCAAGTAGCAGAATTGCTTGATGAGATGGGTGTTGATATTATTGAAGCTGGTTTTCCTATTGCATCAAATGGTGACTTTGAAGCTGTATCGCAAATAGCTCAAAGATCAAAAAATTCGATCATTGCAGGGCTTGCAAGGGCTATTCCCGAAGATATTGACAGAGCTGGTGAAGCTGTGTCAAAAGCAAAAAGAGGTCGTATACATACATTTGTATCTACTTCGCCGATACATCTGCAGCATCAAATGAAGAAAAATGAAGAGGAAGTTCTAGAAATAATCCAAAAAACAGTCACTCAGGCAAGGAATCTTGTAGAAGACGTAGAGTGGTCTGGAATGGATGCAACTAGAACACCAGTTGATTTCCTTTGCAAATGTGTCGAAGTTGCAATTAAGAATGGTGCCACTACAATTAATATACCTGATACCGTTGGGTATGCAATTCCAAGAGAATTTAATAACCTCATAAAGACTCTAATACAGAAGGTGCCTGGTGCTGATAATGTAATTTTCTCTACCCATTGTCATAATGATCTTGGTTTGGCTGTGGCTAATTCACTGGCTGGGGTTGAAGCTGGGGCAAGACAGATTGAATGTACTATTAATGGTCTTGGTGAGAGAGCTGGTAATGCAGCCCTTGAAGAAGTTGTAATGGCTATCAACACAAGATCAGACGCATTACCTTATTCTACAAATATAGATACTTCAAAGATCCTCAGAGCGTCCAAATTAGTGTCTGCAATCACGTCATTTCCTGTTCAATATAACAAAGCTATTGTTGGGAAGAATGCATTCGCACATGAATCTGGTATTCATCAAGATGGTATGCTCAAAAATAGCCAAACATATGAGATTATGAGTCCTGAAAGTATTGGTTTGAAAGAGTCTTCTCTTGTGATGGGTAAACATTCTGGAAGACATGCGTTTAAAGAAAAGTTGGCTGATTTAGGTTATGTATTAGGAGATAATGCGTTTCAGGATGCTTTTGAACGGTTTAAAGCCCTAGCTGATAAGAAAAAAAATATTTATGATGAAGATATAATGGCTCTTGTAGATGACGAGATTTCAAGTACAAGCGATAGATTAAAGTTCAAGTCTCTTATAGTTCATGCTGGAACACAGGGACCACAAAGTGCAGAGCTTGAAATGGAAGTTGATGGTAAAATTATAAAAAATAAATCAACTGGTGATGGTCCTGTAGATGCAATTTTTAATTGTATAAAGGCTATCTTCCCTCATAAAGCAACATTACCACTTTATCAAGTGCAAGCTGTTACAGAAGGCACGGATGCCCAAGCTGAAGTAAGCGTTCGATTAGAAGATAGTGGTGTCTCTTCAACTGGAAGAGGGGCAGATACTGACACACTAGTTGCATCTGCACGTGCTTATATCAGTGCACTCAATAGACTTTTAATAGTAAAAGAGCGAAATAAATAATCTAGTTTAGGGCCCGTAGCTCAGTTGGTAGAGCAGTTGACTCTTAATCAATTGGTCGTAGGTTCGAGTCCTACCGGGCCCGCCATTGTTTTTAAATAAGCTATTAATTACAATAGCTTATTTTTTTATATAAAATTCACGATACCACTAAGATACCATCAATATTGACTTGTTGATAAATATCATGAAGATATTTACGGTCGCTAACTTACTTTTAAAACTA
>JBMYRO010000009.1:0-46114 GCA_049602435.1 Hyphomicrobiales bacterium | reverse complement strand
TTAGGCATTTGGTGGAGCCAGGGGGGCTCGAACCCCCGACCTCTTCGCTGCCAGCGAAGCGCTCTCCCAGCTGAGCTATGGCCCCATAGTTAAGGAACATATCATATCATAATTTAAAATGTCCAATTTATTAATTACAATAATTTGGTAAAGGTAAATTTCTGGATTTTTCTGTTTCGAATTTCGCGTATCTTCCATCAGAGTATCTTTTACAATCTCTTGCGCAGCCATTTTCTACGATCTTTTCTTGCAAATCATAAATAATATTATTGTTTATTAATTTACATATTCCAACAAAACGATCATATGTTTTTTCTCCGGTCAATTCGCAGGAAATTTCATCTGATTTATGGATTATTTTTTTTGTAATAATTTTACAAGAGTCATAAGTTATGTGACCTCTTTCTGCCGCTGATATTCCATTAAGTCTTATTTTTAAATCACAAACGGTTATTGTATCTGCGTCAATTACGGTGACTTTATCAACAGAACAATGTATTTCTTTACTAAATGCATTTTGGGTTGAAACTAAAAAAATAAAATAAATTATAAAAATCCTAAACATTTCATATATTCTTTATTGGACTATAAAAGTGATTATAATAAATAGATCCAATAACTGTAAGTTAAAATACAAATGATTAAAGCCGAGCGTGTGAAAAATATCATACTCATACTAGATAGAATTTACCCCAATCCACCCATACCACTTGATCATAGGAATATATTTGAACTTTTGATATCAGTATTGCTTAGTGCACAATGTACAGACCTTAGAGTGAACCAAGTTACGCCGCATTTATTTAGGTTAGCAGACAATCCCATTGATATGAATAAATTAGACATAGATACGATCTATGAAATAATAAAGCCTTGCGGACTTGCACCCCAAAAATCGTCCGCAATAAAGGAACTCTCAAAGATATTAATTGATGAATATAATTGTAACGTACCATGCACATTTGAGGAGTTGGAGAGATTACCAGGAGTTGGACATAAAACAGCATCTGTAGTTATGTCTCAAGGACATGGCTTTGCTGCATTTCCAGTAGACACTCACATACATAGATGCGCTCAGCGTTGGGGTCTAACTGCTGGAAAGAATGTAATTCAAACAGAACGTGATTTGAAAACATTATTTCCCGAAAATCTATGGAATAAGTTGCATCTTCAAATAATTTTTTATGCCAGAGAATTTTGTCAGGCAAGATCATGCTTTGGTGTTGAGTGTGAAATTTGCAGAACTTGTTATCCAGATCGAAAACATCCGATAAAAGTTAATAAACCCTAAGGTTACATTATTATAATCTTATTACGTAGGTAATACGTTCCTTACCTATTGGAAAAAAAGAGGTACTAATGAATAAATTTTTTATGTTTTCGCTATCGGCTATAATATTCCTAGCATTAAATAATAATGTACAGTCAGCGCAGTTAAATATTGATATGCTAAATAAAAGAAGTGACGGAGAAAAAATGGTCTACTCACAAGACGTAGTGTATATTAACTCAAATGATACAATCAACTGGTTACCAACATCACCCGGGCATAACGTGGAATTTATTGCATATCCAGCTAATGCCGATGTACCACAAAAACCATCAAAAGTTGGAAAAGAATTTAGCTATACATTCACTGAACCTGGCATATATTTATATCAGTGCTCACCACATAAAAGTATGGGGATGATAGCACTAGTTGTTGTAAATGATGACACAAGGAACTTAGATGAAGTAGCCTCTACTAAGGTTGTCGGCAAAAGTAAGAAGAAGTTAGAACAACTTATCTCAGGTTTGTAATTCATCGTTATTTATAAATAAATTATATTATGGTCAAGATTGCAATCATTGGTGCTGGTATATCTGGTTTAGCTCTCGCTAATACGATAAAAAAAAATACAGACGTTGTGCTTTTTGAAAAATCACGCGGTTTTGGTGGTCGCGTTGCAACAAGAAGGGCTGACGATTTCAATTTTGATCATGGAGCACAATTCTTTAAAGTAAAAACTTTAGAATTTCAGAATTATATTCAACCAATGCTTGATCAGAATATAATTGAACTATGGAAAGCACGATTTATAGAAATAATCGACGGTGAAATAACCAATAAGCGAACCTGGGGTAATGACCCAGCTAATTATGTTGGGACTCCGTCGATGAACTCAATTGGCAAATACATGGCTAATGGTTTGAATGTTCAGTTATCCAAAAAAGTTGAAAAAATTTCCAAAGAAGATAAGTGGGTTGTATACGATGAAAATAATGAAGCTTTAGGAGAATATGATTGGGTTATCTCTTCAATACCTCCACTGCAGGCACAACAAATGATTCCAGATCTCAAAGTGATATTCCCCAATATTAAAGAATATGAAATGCTCGCTTGTTTTTCACTCATGCTTGGCTATGAACAACCAGTAGAATTAGACTTTGATGCAGCATTGGTTAAAGGATTTGATATTAGCTGGATTTCTGTAAATTCATCAAAACCATCAAGAGCTAAAAATTATACTTTGTTAGTTCACTCCACAAATAAGTGGGCACAGGCAAATATTGATAAAGACCGGGATTGGGTAAAAGATTACCTATGCGATGAATTAAAGAAAATAATTCCTATAAAAACAGAAAAGGCTGAATATATTGGATTACAGGGTTGGAGATATGCGAATATTATGAGACAAAAAAGAGGATTTGAATATTTCTTAAATAATGAAAACCAAATTGGTTTATGTGGGGATTGGTTTATTCAAGGGCGTATTGAGGCCGCCTATCTAAGTGGGGCGCATTTAGGTAAAGAATTATTGTCATATATCGGGTAGTTATACTTTATTCCAGTACTCTAAAATTTTTGAATATGCTTTTTTTCCATTTTCTGCTCTTTGCTTAGCTGTCACATCGCCCCAATCATAAATTGCCCTTTTGTAAGCTGGTCTTGATTTTATTCTATCATACCAATCATCAAGATATTTCATGTTCTTCCAGAGGGGTCTCATCATAAAAGAGTCCAGTCTATGGAGATAAACAACAAAAGAAATATCTGCTAGTGAATATGCTTCACCTGCAAGCCAATTATGGGTTGATAGATAGGAATCCATTTCTGTAAAAAGCAATTTGAATTCTATCATTGCCTCTTCAAGGAGAGGAGACTCTATTCCCAATTCAATATTTATTTGATCATTTTTTTTGCGTACTTTATCTTTCATTTCTGAGTAGTATTTTTCTATCTTTTTTGGATCTTTTTTTTTGTAAATATGTCTGTTTACAAGGCAAACTCCAATTGTCCGGCTTGCAACATGAATGCCTTCATCAATTTTTCTCATCCATAATCGCATTTGTGCAAGATCTCGAGAATTTTCAGGTCTAAGTGTTGGTTCCCCTCCAAATGTATCTTCGAGGTATTCTATTATTACTTGTGACTCTGGTATTGCAATATCATCATGTATTATGACCGGAACAAGACCCTTGGGGTTTAACTTATGGAAATTTTCTGGCAGTTGATCAACATCACCCAATGCAGTATCAACAATGACACTTTCCCAAGGCAACCCCTTTTCTTCAAGATAAAGTCTCACTCTTTGAGCGGCACTAGTCCTATCATAGTGGTATAGTGTTAGCATTATTAGAGTTCTTTTGGTGGTGTATTTAAGTTAATGCTGATATTTTTCCTTTGGGTAAAACTATCCAACATTCCTTCTAATGAAAATTCTCTTCCAAGACCTGATTGTTTATAACCACCATAGGAATGTCCGGGGACTTGACCTAGTCCTTGATTTACTTGCACCCAACCAGATTCTATTGCATGTGCAGCATTAATACCTCTAGTGATATCTCTTGTCCAAACATAGGCAGCTAGCCCATAATGACTCTGATTTGCCATTTTGATGACTTCATTTTCGTCCTCCCAAGGTATAGCGACAAGGACTGGCCCAAATATTTCTTCTTTTGCCAAACGCCATTCATTAGATTTATTACGAAATATAGTTGGTATTGTGAAATATCCCTCACTTAAAGGACCATTTTTTGGAGGCAGTCCTCCACATATTACTTCTGTTTCTTTATTATCCAGGCCATCTTTAATATAATCACAAACTTTAGTATACTGTTTATTATTTATGATTGTTCCCATATCAGTCTTGTCGTCTAGAGGATCGCCAATTATTAATTTATCTAATTTATTTGCTAATTGCTCAATAAAGCTATCAAATATTCTTTTATGTAAGAACAGTCTTGATCCTGCAGTACAAGATTGGCTTTGTCTTGTGAAACGCATTGCACCGATTATTCCATCAACTGTCCAATCTTCATTTACATCAGGATATACGATTGATGGACTTTTTCCGCCAAGTTCAAGTGAAACAGGCAGTACCCTTTCAGCTGCTGCTCTCATAATCAACTTTCCAACAGCAGTGGAACCAGTAAATGAAAGTTTATTTATATCAGGATGATACGCTAGTGGTTCACCGCACTCACTGCCAGTTCCTGTTATTAAATTAAATACACCCGCCGGAATGTGTTTTTGGCAAATTTCTGCAACTTTTAAAACTGCTAGTGGTGCGTCTTCAGCAGCTTTCATCACTAATGTATTACCCGTGCATAGCGCAGGGGCAATTTTACACGCAGCAAGCATTACTGGGGCATTCCAGGGAATAATAGCCCCAACAACCCCTAAGGGTTCTCTCCTGGTATAGCTCAGCACGTGTTCACCAAGTGGGATTGTTTCTCCCTTGAGTTCAGATGATAAACCACCAAAATATCTAAAAATATCAACTACAAGATTAATTTCCGGTCGCGCTTGAGTTCTAATAGCATTACCTGTTTCTTTTGCGATTATCTTTGCTATTTCTTCTTTTTGACCATCTATATCATCGGCTATATTTAGAAGTATTTTACCTCGCTCTTTTGGATTAACCTTAGACCAAGATTGAAATGCAATTAATGATGATTTAACAGCTATATCAACATCCTCTTTTATTCCTCGAGGAACAGTTGCAAAAATTTGTTTGTTAGCTGGGCATTCTATTTGTATTTTTTGTTTGTTAACACTATCAACAAAATCACCATTAATAATCATTTTATGATCTATAACTTTTTCACTCATCTTGACCTCTGAATTTCCTATTTATTGATTTACCATCTTACACAAACACTTTATTTATAGTCAATATCTGGCTTTATGTGCTCACATTTATTATCGATACAGTTTAAAGTATATGCGATCTGGTTTTGTGAATTATAGACTTTCCTTAAACCATTCATTTTACCTGCGCTATAATTTGTTTCAGATTTCTTGGTAGAATTTTTGTTATAAAATATCCATAACCCTTCTTTTAACCCGTCTTGATATTTACCTTTATACCATGTGACATTTGCTGTATCCCAAATACACAAACTTTTTCCAGAAAAGGGTTTTGTTGACCCCTTTAAATATAAAATACCATTTTGCGTCACACCATCAACATCATCACAAATTGTTTTTGTATGAAATATGAAATATGAGATAGACATTAAAATTATGAATATCATTAATTGGGGTATTTTGTTTTTAATGTTCAATATTCTACAAGCTCGTCATCAATCATTTGCCATAGGTACCATGTTGCAACAGTTCTGTATGGCCTCCATTTATCGGAGATATTTAATATACTTTCGTATTGATTTTTTTTATCCAAATTAACAAGATTATAAGCTTTTTTGATCGCATTTATAAGACCAATATCTTTCAAAGGTAATATGTCAGGTAATGTCATATGAAATATAAAAAACATTTCAATAGTCCACTCTCCAACACCTTTTATATTAATCAGATTATTATAAATTTCATCTTTTGATGAGGACAAAAAATATGAATTAGAAGTATTTTTTGGGTTATTTATGAAGTGGTCTGAAATATTATTTATGTATTCAATTTTTTGCCTAGATAAACCTATTCGCCTCAAATCTTCTTTATTTATTGCAGTAATTTTTGAAGGACTAACATCATTTTCCAGTAGCTCTAAGAGCCTACCATAAATACTTTGGGCTGCTTTAACAGATATTTGTTGCCCAATAATTGATTTTATCAATGTATTAAAGGGTTTGTTTTTAGAGATTAATATTTGATGTTGGTTCTTTTTAATTATTTCACAAAGCGTAGAGTCAACTTTGGATAAATGACTTATCGCATCACTCCAATAGTCAGGTTTCATGAAATATTATTTGAGATAGGATTATTCATCATCTGATTTTGGTTTTATAATTAAATCAGACTCATCTACATCATCTTCTTCCACCAGGAAGTCATTGTCATCATCATCAATTAAGTCTTCATTTTCTATTTCAGGAATAACTATATCATTATCATTTATTAACCCATCTTCCGATTCATCATCAAGGATATCTTCATCATCCATTATTATTGGGTTATCATCGTCAATTATTCCTTCTTCTAGACTTTCATCTAATGAGCTTATATTTTCATTTTCTTCATCTTTTTCAATAATCTTTTCAGATGCCTTGGATACTTTTGATATTATCAAGTCACTGTCTTGTGTAGTATTATGAATTATGACTAAAGCATCACACTCTGGGCATGTGGGTTCTTCTTTATTAAGATCATAAAATTTAACTCCACATTCTTTACAGGTATGTTTTTTACCTAATTCAACTCGTACCACTGTTTAAGCCCTTTTCTTAGTTTTATAATATAATAAATATTGTAGAATAAAATATAGTATAATTTAATCTATTCCTATATATACATGATCATGCAATTAAACAACAAAAATAATGCTGTAATTGTTCATCAATCAAATTCTCTTCGTGGTACCGTCAGAACACCTAGTGACAAATCTATTTCACATAGGGGACTAATTCTTGGGGCATTATGCTTAGGTGAAACAACAATACAAAACCTCTTACTATCAGAAGACGTTATAAACACAGCGGAGGCTCTTAGGCAATTCGGTGCCAATATAATCATAAATAAAGATGCAGAATGTAAAATCACTGGAATTGGAATTGGTGGTCTTTTACAACCAAAAAAGAATATTTATTTAGGAAATTCCGGAACTTCGGCAAGGCTGTTGATAGGCTTAATTTCTAGTTGTGAAATTGAAGTAAAATTTGAGGGGGATGAGTCACTCTCAAAACGCCCTATGGATAGAGTCTTATCTCCACTACAAAAGGTTGGTTTAGAAATTTTAGAAGATAATGATAGAAAGTTACCTCTAACACTAAGAGGCGCAGAAATGCCGGTACCTATTTATCATCATCTCACCGTTGCATCAGCACAGGTTAAAACTGCATTAATTCTGTCTGCACTTAATATATCTGGCACATCAACGATAATTGAATCAATTAAAACTCGTGATCACACAGAAAATCTTCTCAGATTATTTGGTGCTGACATAAAAATAACTAGAAATACAGATGGACATGATGTCATAAAAATAAATGGCCAAGTGAAATTATCTCCGCAGTCAATAGATATCCCCGGTGATCCAAGCTCTGCAGCTTTTTTAGTTGTTGCCGGATTAATCAAGCCAAATTCGAGACTTGAGATTACTAATGTAATGACAAACCCAACTAGAGCTCATTTCATTAATGTTTTAAATAGAATGGGTGCAAACATTAAGATTACTAGAACATACTCTAAATGTGGAGAAGATGTTTGTGATATGGTGGTAACATCAAGTGAGCTTAAGGGCACAATTATAACTAAAGAGGAGGTTCCTTCCCTTATAGATGAATTTCTGATTCTCTCTGTCGCCGCAGCCTATGCAAGAGGAACAAGCAAATTTTGTGGTTTATCTGAATTAAGAGTAAAAGAAAGTAATAGATTTGATGCTATTATCAATATGCTATCATCATCAGGTGTTTCATGTAGGAGTGTTGGAGATGATATAGTGATTGCTGGTAAAGGTGAAGTCACTGGCGGAAGTGAAATCAAAACAAATCTGGATCATCGTACTGCCATGGCTAGCTTTATTTTAGGTCTGAACGCTCAAAATAAAATAAGAATTGATGATATATCTCCAATTAGTACAAGCTTTCCTGGTTTTACTCAATTATATACTCAGGTTGGGGGTATTTATAGAAGTGAATGACTGATTTAGGGAACATAATAATAGCAATTGATGGACCAGCAGCTAGTGGGAAGGGAACAATTGCAAAGAAATTGTCAGAATATTTTGGACTTCCTTATTTAGACTCAGGGTTACTATACAGAATTGTTGCATCAGAGGTTATTGGTCAAAATATTGATCCCTTAGAAAAAAGATCAGTAATTGATCTCGTAAAAAAAATAAACTTTGGCAAAAGTGATCTAGCTAATTTAAGGAATGATAATGTGTCTAATGTCGCATCAATTACAGCACAATATCAAGAGGTCAGGGATATTCTATTAAGTTATCAAAGAAGCTTTGCTTCAAATGGTATTGTAATGGATGGAAGAGACATCGGGACCGTTGTTTTTCCAAATGCAGATTATAAATTTTACATCACTGCTACACTGGACGAGCGCACTAATAGAAGATTTTTGGAGCTATCAGAGCAAAATAGCGAATTAGATAGAAATATTGTTAAAAATGATATAAATAATAGAGATCAAAGAGACATGTTGAGGAAAATTGCTCCACTAGCTAAAGCAGATGACGCAATTGAAGTAGATACTACTTTCATGAAAATTAATGATGTAATTGACTTTATTGTAAAATACATACATAAAGATAAAAAATCTTAAGAATTGGAGAATAAGAATATATGACTAATAACAACCCTGATAAGCTAAATCCTACAATTGATGATTTTGCAGCCCTTCTTGATGAAAGTATGAGTAAGATAAATTTATCTGAAGGTACTATTATAAAAGGTGTGGTAACAGCACTTGAAAATGACTTTGTTATTGTCGATGTTGGTTTAAAAACAGAAGGTAGAATTCCTCTAAGAGAATTCAAATCTTCAGCTGGTCAAATTACTCCACAAGTCGGAGAAGACGTAGATGTTTATTTGGATCGTATTGAAAATTCAAATGGTGAAGCTGTACTCAGCAGGGAGAAAGCACGTCGTCAAGAAAGTTGGAATAAATTAGAAAAACTTCACGCTGACGGTGTCAGAGTTGAAGGCGTTATATTTGGAAGAGTTAAGGGTGGTTTCACAGTTGATTTAGATGGGGCTATTGCATTTTTGCCAGGAAGTCAGGTTGATATTAAACCAGTCAGAGATGTTGGTGGGATGCTTAATGTTTCGCAACCATTCCAGATTCTTAAAATGGATAGAAAAAGAGGAAACATCGTCGTTTCAAGAAGAGCAATTATTGAAGAAAGCAAAGGTGAAGTTAACCAGCAGTTGGCGAGTTCACTCGAGGAAGGTCAAACACTTGACGGTATTGTGAAGAACATTACTGATTACGGTGCATTTATAGATCTAGGCGGAATGGATGGACTATTACATGTAACTGATATTTCATGGAAAAGAGTTAATCATCCAAGCGATTTATTAAAGGTTGGTCAATCTGTAAAGGTACAGATTATTAAAATTAATCCTGAAACTAAAAGAGTTAGCCTGGGCATGAAACAATTAGCTAATGACCCATGGGAGGGTATTACTGAAAAATACCCAATAAACACAAAACTAAAGGGTAACGTTACAAATATCACAGATTATGGCGCCTTTGTGGAAATTGAACCTGGTATTGAAGGACTTACACACGTTTCTGAGATGAGTTGGACTAAAAAGAATGTTCATCCTGGAAAAATTGTATCCAGTTCACAAGAAGTTGAAGTAGTAATATTGGAAATTGATTTTGAGAAAAGAAGAATTTCTCTTGGAATGAAACAATGTGTTGAAAATCCATGGGCAAACTTCGCAGAAAATCACCCAATTGGATCAGTAGTTTCTGGTGAGGTCAAAAATTCAACAGAGTTTGGTTTGTTTGTTGGACTGGAAGATGAACTTGATGGAATGATTCACTTATCTGATCTAGATTGGAATGAAAAGCCGGAAGTTTCACTTGAGAAATATAAGAAAGGTGAATCTATTGAGGTAAAAGTTCTTGATGTTGATGTAGAAAAAGAGCGCATAAGTCTCGGTGTCAAGCAGCTTTCAGGAGATCCATATGCAGGACTAAAACAAATTAAGAAAGGTGATGTTGTTACATGTTACATTACAAATATTCGAGATGGAGGTTTGGATGTGACAATTGGACAAGACGGAGTGCCTTGCTCAATTAAAAGAGCTGATTTGTCTGTAGATAAATCTGAACAAAGGCCGGATAGGTTTGATGTTGGGGAAATGGTGGACGCCAAAGTTACTCAAATAGACTCCAAAAATAATAAAATTACACTGTCTATAAAAAGTCTCCAAATTGATCAAGAAAAAGAGGCTGTTGAACAATATGGCTCTGCTGACTCAGGGGCATCTCTTGGAGATATTTTAGGAGAAGCTCTAAATATCAGTAATGAAAAGCAAGATGATAGTGATAAGCAAGCTACAAAGAAAACTAAAGAAGCTACAGACGACTCAGACTCGAGCGATAAAGAATAAATTTAGCATTTTTATTGTAGTAATCTTTTTTGCGTTTCAATAACCATAAAGGTCTTAAATTCTATGGTTTTCATAAACAATTCTGACTCAAAAGGCTACAGAAGACGACTATTTTTCTGGAGGACAATCTCTGTGATTACTGTTGCAATAATTGTTTATTTATCATTTGAAAATCAGGAGAAAAGTTCAAGTAATGACTATATTGCAAATTATAACATTTCTGGACTGCTGATAAGTGCTGATGAAATTATAGAAGACTTAGAAGAATTAAAGTCAAATAATAAAGTTAACTCAATAATTATTTCGGTTGATAGCCCTGGTGGAACAACAGTGAGTGCAGAAGAAATATACCTAAAATTAAAAGAAGTCTCATTGTCTAAACCCACAGCAATAGTGATGAGAAATATTGCTACGTCTGGTGCATATTTGCTCTCCCTTGGAGGGGATGTAATCTTCTCAAGAGAGAATACGATCACAGGTTCGATTGGCGTTTTATTACAATGGGCAAGAATTGATGAGGCACTTTCCAAATTAGGGATTGAAGTCAATGAGATAAAAAGTGGGAAGCTCAAGGCTGAACCAGATTTTTTTGGAGAAATTGATGAAGCAGCACAGCAAGTAACAAAAGAGATAATTGATGAAACGTTTGATTGGTTTTTAAGAATTGTTAAAGTTGAACGTGATCTGAACCCAACAGAGATTATGAAAATTTCAGATGGTAGAATTTTCACAGGCAGACAAGCGATTGAATTAAATTTAGTTGATGAAATCGGTGACAAGAATGATGCTAAAAGGTGGCTTATAGAGAATAAGGGAATTGATTCAAGTTCACCAATAATTGATTATGGAAAATCAAAAAAGCCGAGCTTTATTGAACTAAGTCTTGCAAATATTATGGATTATTTTAATATTAGCACACCATATACAGGGCGTATACGTTCCAACTTATCTTTGATAAATAATGGTGGTTTACAATCTGTTTGGGAACAGAGAACAAATTAATTCTAGGAAGACAATGAAGAGATCTGAGTTAGTTGATGAATTAGCAAAAGAATATCCGCATCTGTATCACAGAGATATTGAAAAAGTTGTAGATGTTTTTTATAGCTCAATTGCTGATGCACTATCTAACGGACAAAGAGTCGAATTAAGAGGTTTTGGAGCTTTCTCAATAAAAGAACGTGGCCCTCGTATTGCAAGAAATCCAAAAAATGGTGATAGAGTTGCTGTTTCAAGTAAAAAAACTGTTTATTACAAACCAGGAAAAGAACTCAAAGAGCGTATCAACAAATAAAATCAAGAAGTATTAGGGGGCAAGTTTTTTTGAATAAATTAATTAAAAATGCTCTATTCTGTGCCATTGATATGAAAGATACTGATCAAGCAGTAACTCTAATCAAAGAAATAAAAGAACACATAGATGGTATCAAGATTGGTATGGAGGCATTTTATGCCATGGGTACTAATGGCTATTTAAGATTATATGACTTAGGTTTACCAATTTTTCTCGATTTAAAACTTCATGATATACCAAATACTGTAAGCTCAGCAATTAAATCATTATTGCCTTTAAATCCATCTATAATAAATATTCATACGAGTGGCGGTAGTGAAATGATGAAAGCAGCTGTTGAGGCAATAAGTGATATTGGAATAAACAAGACTAAACTCATAGGGGTAACAATACTTACAAGCATGAACGAACATAGTTTTAGTGAACAAGGAATATCACTAAAAGTTGAACAGCAGGTAATAAACTTGTCAACCTTAGCGAAAGAATGCGGTTTAGATGGAGTAGTATGCAGTCCATTAGAAGTAAAAAATGTTAAAATTAAATGTGGGAAGGATTTTCTTACTATAGTCCCTGGAATTAGACCAAACAATTCCGTGGCGGATGATCAAAAAAGAGTATTAACCCCAAAAGAGGCTATTAGAAATGGAGCAGACATACTCATAGTAGGTCGACCGATAACTCAAGCGGATGATCCAAATCAAGCGGCAAGATCAATAAAAGAGAGCATGATCCCATATGACTATTAAGATCAAGATATGTGGATTAAGAGAACGAGAAAACATAGAGTGTTGTATTAAAAATAAAGTTAATATGATAGGTTTTGTCTTCCATCATGATAGCCCCAGAAACATTTCAATAAAAAATGCTTCAAATTTAGTTAAGTTATTTAAAAATCAAATAGAAATTGTTGGCTTGGTTGTAGATCCATCGGATGACTTATTAGATCAAATAATTGATAAAGTAGGAATTCGTAAGATTCAATTTCACGGAGATGAGACACCTGAAAGAATATTTAATTTGAAAGAACGTTATAATATTTCTTCTATTAAGGCAATCCCTGTATCTAATAACATAAGTGCCTCTGACATTGATGAGTTTCATAAAGTCAGCGATTATATATTATTTGATGCCCCGCCTATGAGTTCAACAAATAGGCCTGGGGGTAATGGAGTACCTTTTGATTGGGATTTGGTAATGAAATTGAATATTGTTAAACCTTGGATTTTATCAGGCGGGCTCAATATTGATAATGTAACTGAAGCAATTTCGATTACAAAAGCAAACTTTGTTGATGTATCATCAGGAGTTGAGGACTCCTTGGGAGTAAAGAATAACGATTTGATAACAAAATTTGTATATAATGCAAGAAACTCTGATTAAGGTAATTTTTAAATGGAAAATATAAACTCATTCAAGCTCGGTCCAGATCAGAACGGAAAATTTGGAATATTTGGTGGTAGATTTGTAGCAGAAACTTTAATGCCATTAATTCTAGATCTAGAAAAGGCATACAACGAAGCAAAATCGGATAAAAAATTTCTTTCAGAGCTGCTTTATTTAAATAAATTTTATACCGGTAGACCAAGCCCATTATATTTTGCTGAAGGTCTTACGAACTATTTAGGATCTGGAAAGATATATTTTAAAAGAGATGAGTTAAATCATACTGGTAGTCACAAAATAAATAATTGCTTAGGGCAAATTCTACTGGCCAAGAGAATGAAAAAAACAAGAATAATTGCAGAGACTGGAGCTGGTCAACATGGAGTTGCAGTCGCAACTGTGGCAGCAAGGTTTGGGTTACCTTGTGTTATATACATGGGCGCAAAAGATGTTGAAAGACAGAAGCCAAATGTTTTTAGAATGAAGTTATTAGGTGCAGAAGTTGTAGCAGTAAAATCAGGTAATTCAACACTAAAGGATGCAATGAATGAAGCACTCCGAGATTGGGTGGCAAATGTCAGAGATACATTTTATATAATTGGTACTGTAGCAGGACCACACCCATACCCAGCTATGGTTAGAGATTTCCAATCAGTAATTGGGAAAGAAGCAAAAGAACAGATATTAGAAGCTGAAGGACGATTACCACATCAATTGATTGCATGTATTGGAGGTGGTTCAAATGCTATGGGTTTATTTTATCCTTTTTTAGATGATCCTGATGTTAAAATTACAGGAGTTGAAGCGGGAGGCATGGGTTTAGACGGAGATCAGCATTGTGCTAGCTTGTCTGCCGGGAGACCTGGTGTCTTGCACGGTAATAGAACATATTTATTACAAGATGATGAAGGGCAGATAGTTGAGGGTCACTCAATATCAGCAGGTTTAGATTATCCTGGAATTGGGCCAGAGCATTCATGGTTAAAGGAATCAGGTAGAGTTGACTATGTGGCTATAACAGATAAAGAAGCTGTAGAAGCTTTTAAAATTTGTACAAAAACTGAAGGAATTATTCCTGCATTAGAACCTTCGCATGCAATAGCACATCTTATTAATATAAGCGGTGATCTGTCAAAAGATGAAATAGTTATTATGAATCTCTGTGGAAGAGGAGATAAGGATATATTTTCAATTGCAGAGTATCTAGATATGGAGATTTAGTAATTGAATAACAGAATCAAAGATTGCTTCAGTAAATTATCAGAAAAAAATAAAAAAGCGCTGATTACATTTTTAACAGCTGGAGATCCAAATTTTAATTTATCATTGGAATTAATCAAAAAACTACCAAGTGCAGGCGCAGATATAATCGAAATTGGTATGCCTTTTAGTGATCCAATGGCTGATGGTCCCGCAATACAAGCGTCTGCATTAAGATCAATAAGGGCCGGTCACACAATGCAAAATACATTTGAAATTATTTCAGGATTTCGCATGGACGACAACACCACGCCGATAATTCTTATGGGTTATTTCAATCCAATATATAATTATGGTACAGAGAAATTTATAAACAAAATTTTATCCCTAGGTGTTGATGGAATAATTATTGTTGATCTACCACCAGAAGAAGACGTAGAATTTTGTGATATGGCTATTCAGAAGGGCTTATCTTTTATCAGGCTAGCTACCCCAACAACAGACACAGTTAGACTGAGTAAAATCATGCAAAAAACAGATGGATTTTTATATTATGTATCAATAACTGGGGTCACAGGTTCAATTAAACCAGATATAGGTAAAGTAAAAGACGCTATATCTGATATAAAAGAGCAAATTCAGATACCGGTATGTGTCGGGTTTGGTATTAAATCAAAGGAAGATGCAAAGAATATAAGTAGCTTTGCTGATGGGGTTATTGTAGGATCTGCATTAGTAAATATTATTGAAAACAATAAATCCGAGGCAAGTATAAAGGATGAAATTCTTCAAAAGGTGAAAGATCTTGCCAGTGTTTTATAATCTTAATTAGTGGTAATTGGAAATGAATTGGATCAATAACATAGTAACTCCAAAAATTAAGGAAATACTTACGAAAAAAGATGTTCCTGATAATCTATGGATAAAATGCCCCGAAAGTGGGCAAATGGTATTCCATAAAGATCTGGAGTCAAATCAATGGGTAATTCCTGGATCAAACTATCATATGAAGATTCCAGCAAAAAAGAGATTAGATCTTTTATATGATAGTGGATATGAAATAATAGAAGTAGATACAAAGGTTTCTGACCCTTTAAAATTCAAGGATGAAAAAAAATATATTGATCGTTTGAAAGATGCACGTAAAAAGACTGGCATGGATGATGCGGTTGTTATTTCAAAGGGAAATATTGGAAATATCCCTGTTATATGCATCGTTCAAGATTTTGCTTTTATGGGTGGCTCACTTGGTATTGCAGCCGGCGAGGCTATTATTAGAGCAATGGATGAGGCCCTTCACACTTCATCACCTGTAATATTATTTTCTGCAGCAGGAGGTGCACGTATGCAAGAGGGTATTCTTTCATTGATGCAAATGCCAAGAACGACCATTGCGGTTCAAAAATTAAATGAGGCAAAAATTCCATATATTGTTGTTTTAACAAACCCTACAACAGGTGGCGTGACTGCATCATATGCAATGCTTGGAGATGTTCATATTGCTGAACCAGGCGCATTGATTGGTTTTGCTGGCCCGCGTGTTATAGAGCAAACAATTAAAGAAAAATTACCGGAAGGATTTCAAAGGTCTGAGTATTTACTAGAGCATGGCATGATTGATATGGTCGTGCATAGACATGAACTCCGGAATAAATTAATAACTATCTGCAAACTTCTTTTAAATAAATAGATATATCCCAAACATATGAGATCTAATCAATTTAACTTAATATTAGATCGTGTTGCACAATTGTACCCAAAATCGATGGACTTATCTTTGGGTAGAATAAATTCTTTACTCGATAAGCTTGGTAACCCACAAAATAAAATTAAAAACATCATACATATAGCGGGAACAAATGGAAAAGGGTCAACATTATCATATATAGTTTCTATTTTAACGCAGGCAGGCTACAAGGTAGACTCATATATATCACCTCATTTAGTTGAATTTAATGAAAGGTTTAGGATTGGGAATGTCGGCAGTTTTGAGTATATGGATGATGAGTCACTAATTGAATTGCTTAATTACTGTGAAAGAGTTAACGGCAAATCGCCAATAACAATTTTTGAATTAACAACCGCTGCCGCATTTTTAAAATTCTCAACTACAGGTTCAGATTTTTTGATTCTTGAAACGGGGTTAGGTGGTAGACTTGATGCTACAAATGTAATTGAGAAACCATTAGTATCGGTTATCACACCTATTGGACTTGATCATCAACAGTTTTTGGGGAATACATTAGAGGATATTGCTAAAGAAAAGGCAGGTATCATTAAGAATGGAAGTGCGACTGTAATATCAAAACAGAATTATGATTTGATAGGCTTATTTAAAAAATTTATTAAATTAAAAAATAATAAATCCAAAATTTATGGGGAAGATTATTCTATTAGAATTAATCCAACTGGCTTTAACTACGAAGATGAGAAATATAATATTAATCTTCCAAATCCAAGCCTAGTAGGTGGGCATCAAAAATTTAATGCTGCTACTGCTATTGCAGCGATATCATCTATAGAAGATTTAAAACTAGACACTGATATTTTTGCAAAGGGAATAGAAAAAACTATTTGGCCGGCACGACTTGAGCAGATAAAAAGTGGTAAGCTAAATCAATATCTTGGTAAAATGAATGAAATCTGGTTAGATGGAGGGCATAATGGCCACGCTGCTCTGGCACTAGCAGAGGCTTTGAATGATCTAGAGGCTAAAAAATTAATCATGATCATCGGGATGTTATCTGCAAAGGATTCTAATGATTTCTTGCTTCCATTTAAGGATAAACTATTTAAACTATTCTCAATAAAGATACCTAATCAAGACAATACTCAAAATCCTCAAAATATTAGTCAAAATGCCAAAAAATTAGGTATAGACTCAACAGCCGCAAAAGATATTTTTGACGCATTCGATAAAATTAAATTACTGCCAGAAGACACCTATAGGATTATTATATGTGGATCCTTATATCTTGCAGGTGAAATAATTAAACTTAATAATTAATGCTAAATATTTTCTTCTATCCAGTCTAACAGTGTTGATTTAGGGAAAGCACCAACTTTTGTTGACACTAACTCTGAGTTTTTAAAGAGAAGTAATGTAGGTATTCCTCTGATACCATAATTGGTAGGTGTTACAGGATTTTCATCAATATTCACTTTAATTATTGATAAACGACCATCGTATTCTGATGATATTTCTTCAAGTACTGGACCAATCTGTTTGCAAGGACCACACCATTCAGCCCAGAAATCCACTATAACTGGTACATCAGAATTATTTATTTCATCTTGAAAATTATCGTCTGTTATTTGTTTTGTTGCCATCTTACATCTCCTTTATAAATAGCCTATCAGTTATGATTAAGAAGTCAATAATCCGCTGCTATGAGATTGATATAAATCCTCTAGATATGCATTAAATTCATCTATAAATTTTAAAATTTCAGCATCTTCCCCATGCTTATCTCTTAGATTATCAATTTGGTTGAATGCTTCTGGTATAGTTAGCCATTTCTCACTGTTATTACTCATTAACCTATTTGTAGTAGTCATTTGTAATATGTTTCTATCATTCATCTCTAGCAGTTCTACGTTATGATTATAAATAATTTGTTTTCCAAAGTATGTATATCTCTTATCCTTAAATTCTTCACAAATTTTCACTCTATCTTCCCATTTAGAGCTATGAAATTTTTTCATTGTTAATTTATCAGATGAGCTAGGGAATCCTCCCAAATATATACTCTCTTCTTCATATATATCTTCTTGAGATTCAGGAGAGTAGCCCTCTGATGTTTCGTAATGAATTTCAAGTATTCTTCGTTTAAAATCCACATCACTTTGAATAATATTTACTCTAGACTCTAGTTCATCAAAACCAATCTTTTCATAATTTGTAAAGCTTGTGGCATAAGCCTTTGGCATGATTATGGGGTGTTTATTATTTCTTATGTATCTAAATAGTTTTTCTGATTTATATAATTCTTTTAGCTGGGTTTTATCTAAATCTATGTATTCTTTTGGGTCCTTTTTTAAATCAAATAATATATTTATTTCAGAATTATTTCTGTTATTGAAGGTTCCAACATGAGTCGTAACGAAAGGGTATACACTGCCATAATATGCTTCTGGATGGCAATACATTGTATCTTTTTCAAATATTTCAGAAACACCTCTCTTTGTAGATGACTGGAGTGATTGATCCCAAAATTCTTTATCATTTTTTTTAATTAACTTGCAAATTTCAATTGTTGCAATTACATCAGCTAATGCATCATGTGCATTTTCATGTTCAATGTTATTTAAAGGTGCCAATAGATCTAATTTAAATTTGTTTTTGTTTTCTGGTATTTTTATGGCAGTAGGTGTGAATATTGATGATGCTTGAACTATATTCAAGGCATCCGCCCGGCCATTATTATTAATCTGAGTCAGATAAGCATTTTCATGTAAATTTTGAAATAAAGCGTTACGGAGAAATTCTTCATCAAAATTGATAGAATTATAACCGATGAAAATAGCTGGACTCCAATCTTCAAATTTCTCTTTCATTTGATAAACAAGATCATAGTATGAGACTTGATGTGTTGCTATTTCACTCATTGATAATCCATTCACTAAAAGTGCTTGTGGTGCAGGAATGATAGACTTATTTAATTTGCATTTTAAATTAAACTGATCGAGTTCATTTAAGTTTTCATCACAAAGTATTGCTCCAACTTGTATTATCTGATCCCAGTATTTGTCTCTACCAGTTGTTTCGAAGTCATAAAAAACTATATTCATTTGTTCTCAATTAAATATTTTTCAAAGTTGTTTAATGATATTAAATCCCCAGTATGATACCAATTTGACTCATGAATTATTCCAGAGCACTTTTTTTCAAATATTAAATTATTCCATATGATATTTAGCGAAAAAATCTTATCACTTACTTTATTAAGAGTTTTAGTATTTAAAATTGAAACACCCATAAAAACAAATTTCTCAAAACTACCAGGATCTTCTTTGGATATATTGTTATCTTTATCAAGAAAAAAATCACCATCCCCATTATACCCGATTGCTTTTTCTTTTTTGGATAAAGCCAAAACAGCATCAGCACCATCACAAATATATTTTTCGCTCAATCTGTGTAATAGATCTTTATAATGAGTCAAAAGCATCGTATCTGAGTTAATAATATATATTGATCGATCATATTCATTGGGGATACCATATTTTAATGCCCCTCCAGTATCCAAAAGCTCATGTTCTTTTGAAATAATAATATTGTAATAATTGTCCTGTAAGTATTCCTGTAATTGATCAGACAAATAAAAGGCATTGATGTAAATATTTTCAATATTTGTTGATTGAAGGGCATCAATTATATAGCTAATCATGGGTTTACCTGCAATTTCTATTAGCGGCTTTGGGTGCTTTTCAGTAAGTGGGAGCAAACGTTTCCCATAGCCAGCAGCTAGGATAAATGCGTCAGTAGGTTTTCTTTTAAAATTATTTTGGCTACTCTTTTTGATATTCATCTTTTGAGAATTCAATTTTTGATAGATTTTTTCCAGAAAGTGTAGACTCGAAAGCTTGCAATCTTTTAAATATAGAAATAAGTTCAATAATTGTTGGCCAAGCATTTACGATATATTGAAATGAATTAGAGACCTGCCCAAAAGCTGTAAGTATTTGCTGTAAAATCCCGAATGTTATTTTTCCAGCAACTATTGTAGGAATCAAAATAAGGTATGAAAAGATGTTATCTGCCTGTAAATAAAAACTTCTTGCAACATTAAAATACAGGTAGTGAAAATAAAGGCGGAAATAATTTTTTCTTACATTATTAAATAGTTCACCAATGGATTGAGGGGTTGCTCTACTGGCATCATCTTCACCATATACTAATTCTTTCCGGAGAGAGGCTTCAACTCTTTGATTTCTGAACTCTAAACCAGGTAATTTAATCCCCACTACAGCTAAAAAGATTGTTCCAAATATAGACCAAAAAATCGCTGCATTAACCAAAGGAGCTGGTATCTCTCCAATAAGAGGAAGGATGGTAACGTACTCAGATAACGATAGTAATACCGGTAGAAATGCTATCAAAGTCATGACTGAGTCAATTATTGAAACACCGAGACCTTCCATTATTGCAGCAAACCTCATAGTGTCTTCTTGGACCCGTTGAGCTGCACCTTCAATATTTCTTAATTTTTGCCATTGATCAGTATAATAAAAATTCATTGCTGTACGCCATCTAAAGATATAGTGACTTACAAAAAATCTAGTTAATACAAAAACAGCTAATGATACAAATGCAATTTGCGCAAAAACCAACATTAGGTAATATAAATCAGATGAAAGTACCTGTGTTTCACCGCCAAGTGCCTCCTGGATCGAGTCAAAGAAGGGTCTTCTCCAGTTATTAATTGCTACCATAACTTGGACACCAAAATAGGTTGAAAATATTATAAGTGACGATCCTAATATTGACCAGTATTGCCATGGATGTGGAGCAAATCTAAACCAAAATAGTGCAAAAATTAAGGTTGATAAGATATAATATATATAAAACCAAATAAATTTTTTCGTGATGAAAAATCCAAGTCCAATGATTGGCTCCTCAGCTTCTTCACTTGCTAATCCAAGCAGAGAAGCAATATCATTACCAATCCAGAACCAAATAATTGTTACAAATATAATCCATACTAATGCAGCTGGAAAAAAAATTTTTGGCATAGGGAAGAAGGATCTAAACATCAAATATATCCTTAAAATTAATTTTGAGCCAGTGGGTTAGATTATATAACAAGCTACAATCCATTGAGCGTCTAATATAATCAACAACCCTTGGCATGTGTATTATATAGTTATTTTTACCCTCCAACAAAGAAAGTCTTGCAAAAATACCCAATATTTTTAAGGATCTTTGTATTGCTAATATTTGGTATTGTTCATTGAACGATGACTTACTAAGCTGGAAATCATTAAAAAGAAATTTGTCTTTAAAGGCATCAACAATGTATCTTTCTTTGTCTTCGCTAATAGTAAACCTGGCATCTTGAGCCAGAGATACTAAGTCGTATAGTGGATGCCCCAAGAGGGCGTCCTGAAAATCTATTAAGGCACACTTCCTATGACCTTTTTCATTTTGTAGGTAATGGAGATTTGGTGAGTGGTAATCTCTAAGTATTAGTGTCTTGTCAGTGGATAGATCTGAATATATTTGTTCCATCATAGACAAAAATTTAAACTTTTCCTCTTCCGGACAGATAGAATTTTTTACATAAGGCCAATAATAATCAATGAATATTTTACTTTCATTAATGAATACTTTTTCATCAAAATTGTGTGGCTCAAAGGCTCTGCCATCTAGGTCATTTATATTTGTATAATTGGAATGTACTAATATCAGTAATGACTCAATAGCTGGAGTAATAAGATCTTCAAAGCTAAGTTTCGAATATAATTCATTATATGCAGTTAGCCCAAGATCCTCCTCTAATATAAGTTGCTTTTGAATGTCAAATTTATAAATCTTAGGCACTCTCAAACCAATTTTTTCAAGGTATTTTCCGAAAATAATAAAGTCAGTTATGGTCTTTGATGTGGTTGTTTTTTTAATGCTATCTTCCGATGCATCCATGAGGACAAAATTCTTCATACTATCATTTACTCTATAGTACTTTCTACTGGAAGCATCTCCTCTCATATTTGTAATTTTTTTAATATTAAAATTTGAATTTGATAGAAAACTTAATCTATTTTTATGAGCGGTAATTTTTTTTGTATATTTTCCATGAAATAATATTTTGTAGTCTCTTTCATGAGACTTATTTTTTATTTGAATTTCAATATGATCTTTTGGCAAAATTGAAGAAAATTTATTTGCCCATTCAATAATTGTGAAATTATTTTTTATAGAATCACTTATATCCAATTCTTCAATTTCTTGGAGGGAATCAAGTCTATAAAAGTCATAGTGGGATATTGTAAGATCTTGTTTTGAGTAAGTTTGGCATAAATTAAATGTTGGGCTGTTAACTTCATCAATCCTGGTTTCAGTAAGGTAATTAATTAAGTGTTTTGATAATGTGGTTTTGCCAGAACCAATTTCTCCATTTAATGCTAATAAATCCCCTTTTTCGAAAATCGGCGCTATATAATTTACAAAAACTTCTAACTCATTAAGAGTATTTATTTTATGTATTTCAGCTTTCATGAGTAACTATTGGGATTTTTATTTTGAATTCATTAAATTCTGATGATAAATCTACCTGGCATCCCAGAATTTGAGAATATTTTTCTAAAATAGTTTTCTCGATGCTCCCAGGAGTGTACACATCAGATGTGAGTGAATATGAGTTTAAGTGTTCAGGATTAATTGGTTTTGTGTTGGATACTTTGAATATATAATGATCATAAGTATGGTCTGTTTTTTTTGACATTATTATCTGGTGTTCTAATTTACTCTGCCCCACAAGATT
The DNA here is from genome assembly GCA_049602435.1 of Hyphomicrobiales bacterium. Taxonomy (GTDB): domain Bacteria; phylum Pseudomonadota; class Alphaproteobacteria; order Rhizobiales; family TMED25; genus TMED25. The sequence goes on along the minus strand of JBMYRO010000009.1, from coordinate 23,236 downwards.
TTTGTCAATTATTTTTATTAACTGGTTGAATACTCTAAAAAAACCAATGTTTACGCTACATTTTTTAGATGACTCATATTTATTTTCTTTTTGAACTTTGATTTTAAATTTTTTATCTAAAAAATTTAATTTATTGAGTTCAGTTTGGAGTAATTCAATTAGTTTGTCTGTGCTGTATTCAATCTGATCGTATTTCAGATTATTTGACTCAAGATCTGTTAATTCAAGAATTTGGTTAATTTGATGATGTAATTCTCTACCAGATTTTTTTATATAATTTAAATAATCAATAATATTCTGATCTTTATTAATATTGGATAATCTTGCTTCAAGGATATCTGAAAACCCAATTATATTTTGGAGCGGAGCCCTAAGTTCATAAGATATATTATTTAAAAAATTGGTCTTGATTTTATCAGCCTCTGTAAGAGCTCTATTTTTCTCAATTAACGCATTCTCTATATTTTGACTAGCTGTGATATCAGTAAATGTGTAGAGGATAGATCTATCCGGTAATATAGAAGATTGATAGTGGAGAATATTTTTTTTAAATACCAAAGTATTACTGTGATCTTTTCTATTAACCCCGGAAGAGACTACATTAACTAAGATTTCTTTGAATATTGACGAGGTATCTTGATCCTCAATTACCTCGAGCAACTTTTCAATATGCATATTCTGGATATTTTCAACTATATTAAACATCTTATTGAATTGATGATTGTGTAATTTAACTTTTCCATTCACTCCAAACAATATAATCCCCTCAGAAAGACTATTTATTGTTTGTTCTTGAATAGATGCTAAAAGGGCGCTTTCATTCTCTAATGCTAATTTATCAGTATAATTTTCATAGATATGGGTAACCCCTCCCATCGGATTTGCCTGGGATATCACTCTAAGTGTCCTACCATCTTGCAGATACCACCATTGTTCTCTATTTTCCAATGTATGATAGATATTTAGTTGTTGTTTTTTCCATTCTTTGAAGTTTGCCTGATATGGTAGAAGGTTTTTTTGCCTCAATATTTCTAAAATTTCTGACTCATTTGGTTTTTTACTCAAGGTATCGTCATCTAATGAGAAAAAACTTTGGAAAGATGCGTTGAAAAATATAGGGGATTTATTTTGATCGTATATCACAATTGGGTTGGTAAGTTGGTTCATGAGTTGCAGATTTGTATCATTCTGCATAATAAATAATTGCTCTTTATCATTTGTAGAGGTAGTGTTTTTTGCACTAAATATGACGTAATTTTCTTTTTTTATTTTAATTATTTCAAAGTGGACTTGTTTACCTTTTATGATTTTTTTTAATTGAGTTGGGTTTTCATTTAGTATTGCTTCCTCTTCTGGGGAGATAAAAGTTGCATTATTAGCAATTATTTCTTCATAAGTATGATCCCTAAAAATCTTCACATAATTCAAATTTACATCAACTAGCTTGTTACCTAATTTAACCCAAATTATTTCAGAGAAAGAGTAAATCTCATCATCATTTAAGACTCTTGCTGGATCTTTTTTTTCACTTTTGGTGTATTTTAATAATAGTGAGTTCATATTTAGATGTTTGAGTTTAATGATATAATTTTTAAGAGGACCTATCTCACGACTTATTAGGATTATTGATGCCGTTAAGAATGGTATTAAAATTAAGAAATATATATTGATTGGTGTACTAAAATATTTTAGAAGAGCTTCCATAAATAGAAGTCTATCAAAATTTTTAAATAAAAATAATATTTAATCAGTTTGAAATTAAATTATTTTAATGTCAGTGGATTTTATTAATATCTATAATGATCTGGTTTGAATGGTCCTGAGCTAGACACACCAATATAACTGCTCTGGTCTTCATTTAGAACTGTGAGATGTACGTTAAGTTTTTCTAGATGAAGTTTCGCGACTTTTTCATCAAGTTTTTTTGGCAGCATATATACTTTATTACTATAATTATCATTATTATTAAATAATTCTATTTGTGCTAGTACTTGGTTAGTGAATGAAGCACTCATGATAAAACTAGGATGCCCGGTTGCACAACCAAGATTTACAAGCCTTCCTTCAGCCAATAAGATAATTTTTTTTCCATCAGGAAATTCTATTTCATCAACTTGAGGTTTAATGTTTTCCCATTTTAGATTTTTAAGTTTTGAAACCTGTATTTCTGCGTCAAAATGACCAATATTACATACAATTGCCATATTTTTCATTTTTCTCATATGTTCCAGAGTGATGATATCTTTATTACCAGTAGCAGTAACAAAAATATCAGCTTCAGATGAAATTTCATCCATAGTTCTTACTTCATAGCCCTCTAAAGCTGCTTGAAGTGCACATATTGGATCAATTTCCGTAATAATAACTCTTGCCCCTGAGGCTTTTAGTGATGAAGCACATCCTTTACCTACATCACCATATCCAGCGACAACAGCTATTTTGCCTGCTATCATAAGGTCAGTCGCACGTCTTATCCCATCTATGAGGCTTTCTCTGCATCCATATAAATTATCAAATTTTGATTTTGTTACTGAATTATTTACATTTATTGCTGGAAATGGAAGAGTAGAATCATTTTCCATCATTACTAGTCTGTTAACTCCAGTAGTAGTTTCCTCCGTAACACCAATAATTTTACTTTGTATATTTGTAAACCAATTAGGACTTAATTTTGCTCTTTTAATAATTTGCTTAAATAGAACTTCTTCTTCATCATTTTGAGGATTATCAAGCACAGATTTGTCAGACTCATATTTTGCTCCCAATATTATATATATTGTTGCATCACCACCATCGTCTAATATCATATTTGGATTATTATCAGGCCATTGAAAGATTCTATCAACAAACTCCCAATAATCTTCCAAGGTTTCATTTTTAAAGGCAAAAATAGGAATGTTTTTTTTTGCTATTGCCGCAGCAGCATGGTCTTGTGTGGAGAATATATTACATGAAGCCCATCTGACTTGTGCTCCTAATTCAACAAGCGTCTCAATTAAAACTGCCGTTTGAATTGTCATATGCAGACAACCAACTATTCTTGCTCCCTCAAGTGGTTTTTGATTCTTATATTCTTTTCTTAATGCCATTAATCCTGGCATTTCTACTCTTGCTAATTCCATTTCTTTATTTCCGAAATCAGCTAGTGCTATGTCTTTTACTAGAAAATCATCAAACATTTTTATATCGTTGGCCAATTGTTGAGTTTATATATATTTTTTTATAATCTAATTTGATACACTAAATTATCACTATACAAAAGTATAAATATATTTTTATTCAAACCTAGGGATTTTAATTCTAAATCGTGCGCCTCTAATTGCCTTTTCTACGTAGTTTTCAACTGAAATAATACCTTCATGGGACTCAATGATTTGCTTGGCGATTGAGAGCCCGAGTCCAGTATGTTTGTTTTGCGATTTATCCGATCTATCGCTATAGAATCTGTCAAAGACTCTATCAATATTTGTTCCATGAATTCCACCGCCTTGGTCTTCAACATCAATTATAATATATTCCTTATTATTACTAATATTTACTATAATTTCGCTATTATCTTTTAAGATCGATCTTGCGTTATCAAATAAGTTTATAAAAACTTGATTAAATTTATTCTTATTTATTCTTGAGTAAAATTTTACACCAACTTGTGTATAATTTAATTTGATTTGATTTGATTTATGCCTGTAATTTTCCTGCTGAATTAATGTGGTTAAACATTCATAAATATCTACTATGTCTCTTTGTTCAATTGTAAGTGCTGTATCAAGTTTAGATATTTCAGAAATATCTGCAATTAACCTATCTATCCTATCTATATCTTCTTGAATTATATTGATTAATTTTGACCGATCATTTTTTCTTTTAGTAACAGAGAATGCTTCAATTGCACTTCTCAATGACGTTAATGGATTTCTTAATTCATGTGCAATATCAGCTGAAAATCTCTCAATATTGTCTATTCTCTCAAATAAACTTGAAGTCATATTTCTTAGAGCATTAGACAAATCTCCAATCTCGTCTTTTCTCTTACTAAAATCAGGGATATTTTCTCTTGCTTGCAGATTATTAGTAACATTATCGGCTGCAAGAGAGAGTTCTCTCATTGGCTTTGCTATTGTATTAGATAATATAATAGACAATATAATAGTGATCAGAGATGCAATGAGGAAGACCTTTAGGATAGACATTCTTTCTTCATACACAATCATATCAATGGCGTTATTTTGTGTTGATAAAACAAGGTAACCAATAATTGCTTTGTATTTTATAATTGGCATCGAAACATGAACTAATGATTGCCCAACTTCATTTTTATTTACGACAATATTTTTTGAGCCCTTTAACGCTCTCGACAGGGTTTTATAATCAGTTTCGTAATTGAGATCATAGATACTATCAAATCCAATTTCTTTTATAAATTTTGAATACAATGTTTTAAAATAATTTTTTTCAATTGGATTTAGTGTATTTTTGTTAATATTTTTTCCGTAAAAATAATAATTGGAGTCATGGATAATGTTGTTGTTAGAGTCATAAATTTTTGCATTAAGTATTTCAGGATTTATTAACTCACCAATGATATTTTCGAGTAATTTTTTATTTATAGTATAGTTCCTATATTGTATTACCCTTTGATCGAAGGCTTCAGTTCCATCTATATTCTTATCAAAAACAAATAGGTTTGTTCCTTTACTTGACGTTGCACTTGCCGAGATTGTTGCTGATATTATTTCACTTTGTACAGCTAATGACTCAATTTTTGATTCAATTAAACCTTCTCTAAACTGTGTCAGATATAAAATACCAATTAACAGTAATACCAATGCAAGAAGATTAAATATCAATATTTTTGCGGATAAATGTAGATGGAAAATATTAATCTTAAATTTTCTCATTATTGATAACTCTATTTACTTTTATTGTATTTTATAGCCAATACCATAGATTGTTTTTATCAAATCAAAGTTTGGATCCATTGAAATAAATTTTTGCCTAATTCTTTTTATGTGGCTATCAATTACTCTATCTTCTTTTGAGAATCCTTCTTTGAATGCGTCATTGATTAGATCATCTCGCGTTCTAATAGATCCAGGTCTTTTAATTAGTGACTCTAATATTAAAAATTCAGTTGATGTGAGGTTTATAATCTTATCCTTCCACGTACAAATAAACGTTTCCCTATTCAGTTCAAGATACTTTAAGTTTATGACATCTTTATGTTCTTTTTTATTTTCATAACTCTTTGATCTCCTGAGCACGGATTTTATACGTTCAACAAGAAGTTTCTGCGAGAATGGTTTCCGTATATAATCATCAGCTCCAAGTCTCAGTCCAATTAGCTCATCTACCTCACTGTCTTTTGATGTTAAAAAAATTATGGGTATATTTGAAAATTTTCTTACTGAGTTGAAAACCTCAAGGCCATCTATTCTTGGCATTTTAATGTCTAATATCAAAATATCACTGTTGTTATTATTCAAATATTCTAACATATCAAAGCCATCAGAGAAGGTGCTCACATCATAGCCATGGGACTTTAACATTACACTAAGTGAGAAAAGTATATTTTCATCATCATCTAATAAAATTATTTTTTGCATTTTTCTTTAACACGATTGACTGAGCATAAATAAGCTTTATATTAACTTAAATTATATAATTATTTTTCATAAAATTAAAATAAATGGGAGATAACCTTGGGTACATTAGATTACAAAAGCTATCTAAAGGAAGCAAAAGATGTTCATGTAAATAATACAGCCGCAGAGCTTATACAGCTGGCTTCGAGTTTGAATGAAGGGTTACTTACAGTAGATGGTTCATTCTCAGTGGATACAGGAAAACATACAGGAAGATCACCTAAAGATAAGCATGTAATTGCTGACCAAGATACAGAAGATAATGTCTGGTGGGAAAATAATGCGAGGATTGATAGGAGTAAATTTGACCTTTTAGAGAAAGATATGCTTGAGCATATGAAAGGAAAAACTCTTTTTATCCAAGACCTTCATGCAGGAACAGATCCAGATGAAAGAATTAAAGTCAGGATTATTACAGAATTTGCTTGGCAAGCTCTCTTTATCCAGCATCTACTAATCTTACCGCAAAGGTTTCAGCAAATAGATTTTTCTGAGGATTTGTTGATAATTGATCTTCCATCTTTTAAAACTGATCCTGACAAATACGGTGTAAGAACGGATACTACAATAGCATGCGATTTTACAAATAATAAAATATTAATTGCTGGTACTTACTACGCAGGTGAAATCAAAAAATCTGTATTCACTTATTTTAACTATACATTGCCTCCAAAAGGAATCTTCCCAATGCATTGTTCCGCAAATAGTGATAGCAAAGGTCGAAACACTGCAATCTTTTTTGGTTTATCAGGCACAGGGAAAACGACATTATCTGCTGATCCTGAGAGATTGTTAATTGGTGATGATGAACATGGATGGACGGATAAAGGGGTGTTTAACTTTGAGGATGGGTCGTATGCCAAAGCAATTAACCTTTCAAAGGAAGCAGAGCCACAAATTTACGATGCCGTTCGTCGTTTTACTACTGTTCTTGAAAATGTAATTGTTGACACCGATACAAGAGAGCTAAATTTTAACGATGGCAGCTTAACTGAAAATACCAGGGCGGCTTTCCCAATGGCTTTTGTTGGTGATAATGTATCAAAAGATGGAATGGCAGATATTCCATCAACTATCATTATGTTGACATGCGACGCATTTGGTGTAATGCCACCAATATCAAAATTAGACTCAAACCAGGCGGTGTATCATTTCTTATCAGGTTATACGGCAAAAGTTGCCGGGACTGAGAGGGGTGTAGTAGACCCATCTGCAACATTCTCTACATGTTTTGCCGCTCCATTTTTACCTAGGCACCCGATAGTTTATGGAAGACTATTAAAAGAGAAGATGGAAAAACATAATGTAAAAACTTGGTTGATAAACACAGGTTGGAGTGGTGGCCCTGCAGGAATTGGGCAAAGAATGCCCATTCAATTAACAAGGAATTTGCTAACTGCAGCTATCAATGGTGATCTTGACAATGTTGATATGAGAAAAGATGAGTATTTTAATTTGATGGTACCTGTTTCAATAAATGGTGACTCTAGTTATTTAAATCCAATAGACACATGGTCCAATAAAGATGATTTCAATATACAAGCTAAAAAATTAGTTAGTATGTTTGTAGAAAATTTTAAAAAGTTTGAAAATGATGTTGACTCTGAAATAATTAAATCAGGACCAATTCTCTAGGTTTTCAGACCTGATCCCAACTTCTAGATACACTCATATCAATTTTTAGCGGTACACTAAAGTTCATCAATGGTTTGGTGGCATTTTCCATACTCTCGGTTACTAATGATTTCATTATTTGAACTTCATCATTTGGTACCTCAAATACTAATTCATCATGTATTTGAAGAATCATTTTAGATCTTAATTTTTTTAATTCTATTGAATCAGAAATTTTTATCATAGCTCTTTTAATTATATCCGCTGCAGATCCTTGTATTGGGGCATTAATAGCTGCTCTTTCATTAAATGACCTAATGGCATGGTTACGAGAGTTAATGTCCGGGAAATAACATCTTCTTCCAAATATGGTACTTGTAAATTCATTTGTTTTTACCATATCTATGGTTCTTTCCATATATTGTTTTATACCTGGGAATCTTAAGAGATAATCATCTATAAATTTTTTTGCATCATGTCGAGGGATCTTTAATTGCTTTGCAAGTCCAAATGCAGAAATCCCGTAAATAATCCCAAAATTTATTGATTTTGCCTGATATCGCATTTCTTCAGTTACATCTTCTATCTCAACATTAAGTATTGATGCGGCTGTCATCTTATGTATGTCAAGATCTTTTAAGAAGGCATTTCTCAACTGTTCAATTTCAGCAACATGAGCTAACACACGTAGCTCAATTTGGCTATAATCCGCAGATAAAAAAACATGATCATCAACTGATACAAATGCTGAACGGATTTGTTTCCCCTCATAAGTTCTAATTGGAATATTTTGTAAATTAGGACTTGAAGATGACAATCTGCCAGTCGAGGTTAAGGATTGAGAAAATTGTGTATGCACTCTCTGAGTTTCCTTATTAATAAAATTTGGAATACTATCAGTGTAAGTAGTTTTCAATTTACTTAATTGCCGCCATTCAATTATGTTATCAGCTATTTCATATCCAAGCAGTGATAAGTCTTCTAATATATCAATGCCAGTTGCCCAAGCGCCACTTTTATTCTTCTTTCCACCCTTTAGTGCTAACTTGTCAAATAGAATTTCACCGAGCTGTTTGGGGCTTGCAAGATTAAATTCTTCTCCTGCTAAAATATGAATATTTTTTTCTAATTGGTTAATTTTTGTACCAAATTTAAGGGATAGTTCATCTAAAACTGATTTATCTACTTTTATCCCTCTGCTCTCCATATCATAGAGTACTTTTATAAGTGGTTTTTCAATCAATTCATAAACTTGAATAGCCCCACCTGACAGGGTCTTTGTTGTTAGATAATTCCAGATTTTATGAATTAAAGAGACTTTTTCGTGACTTTCTAGTTCAACTTTACTTATAATTTTTTGTTCAAGCCCTTCTAAAATTGATATTTCATCTTTGTAGAATAGGGCTAATGCAGTTAATTCATTTTTTACTTTCCCATTATTGATGACATAAGCAAGTAAGGATAGATCCTCAGTGGCATTGATGTAAATATTATATTTTTCTAATAAGTATAAGGCTGCTTTGTAATCAAAAAATATCTTTTTGATACTGGAGTCTTCCATTATTAATTTAAGTTTCAAAAAAATACTATTTTCTTGGATTTTCCCATCTAATTTCTCTGTATCCAGAAAAATTGTGTAAATCATATCTCCTTCTGTTGTTAATGAAATTCCATTAGAAATATCGCTGGATATATCAATAAATATTTCTCTACTCTGGACTAGCTTACTATATACATTCTCAAATGCATGGGGATCTCGAATCTCAATGTGTTGAGTTAATGATGGAATATTAGAAATATTGTTTTTTTTAATTTGGGAAGTAGATGTTTCAAAATAAGTGTTATTATTTTCTTTTGAGAACCAACCATCAACTCTCTTTTCCAGATTAGAGAATTCCATTTCCGTTAAGAATGATAATATTTTTTCATAATCTAATTGTTGGTTTGATAAATCATCAAGTTTTATATCTAGAGGTGTTGAAGAGTCAAGAAGTGCAAGTTGATAAGAAATTCTTGCATCATTGGCATAGCTAATTAGATTCTCTCTTCTTTTATTTTGTTTTATACTCTCTGCATTATCTAGCAAATTTTCGAGTGTTTCATATTCATTGATTAACTCTGCTGCAATTTTTAGACCTATTCCAGGAACACCCGGGATATTATCTGTAGAGTCTCCTGCTAGAGATTGAACATCAACCACCTTATTGGGTGTGACACCAAATTTTTCACGGACACCTTCTATATCTATAAATCTCTCTCTGCCTGGCATTGGATCATACATAATGACATTATCATTCACTAACTGCATTAGATCTTTATCTCCGGATATTATTATTGTCTTCGCACCTGCTTCGTTCGCTTGCTTTGAGTATGTGGCAATAATATCATCTGCTTCGAATCCTTCTTTTGAGATTGATTTTATATTGAAAGCTTCTACAGCTCTATGAATAAGAGGAAATTGAGGGATTAAGTCTTCCGGAGGGGCATCTCTATTTGCTTTATAAGAGGGATAGATATCGCTCCTGAAGGTTTTTTCTTTTGTATCAAAAATAACTGCAATATGACTTGGATGGATATTGTCTATTCCATTTGTGATTATTTTCCACATCATATTACAAAATGCCATAACAGCACCTGTTGGAAGACCATCTGATCTGCTGAAACCGCTACCCCTGTTTTGGGATGCTTTGTACATCGCAAAATATGCCCTAAAAATAAAGGTTGATCCATCTATCAAGAATAATGTTGAATTTGAATTAATTTTTGACATTTGTAAAAGTTGATAATCCAAGATAATTAGTTTATTTAATATAAAGATTACTACGGTAAGTCTGAAATTAAAATTAAAATAGTACTGTTAGGTTTTGTAAATGACGGAATTAGCCATTGAAACTAATCTTCTCAATAAGATATACAAAAGTAGAAATGGAAGTTCTCAGAAGCATGCTCTCATTGATTTTTCAATTCAAATAAAAAAAGGTCAAATATTTGGTTTACTTGGGCCAAATGGGGCTGGAAAATCAACATTTATCAATATTTTAGCAAATCTAGTTGTAAAATCATCTGGCACAGCAAAAATCAATGGCTTTGACATTGAAAAACAAAAGAGGAAAGCTAGATCTGCCATTGGGATCGTTCCACAGGAGTTAAACCTCGATCCGTTTTTTAAGCCTATTGAAGTTTTAGAAACACAAGCCGGTTTGTATGGTGTTCCTAAAAAGCACAGGGATTCTATGGGCTTGCTGTCAAGGCTTGGATTATCAGATCAAGCTTATTCATACTCGAGAACATTATCAGGAGGAATGAGAAGAAGATTGTTAATTGCAAAGGCATTAACGCACCAACCGAGTGTTTTAGTACTTGATGAACCTACGGCTGGGGTCGATATTGAGTTACGCCATCAGTTATGGGATTTTGTAAGGGAGCTTAATCAACAAGGAACAACCATTCTACTAACAACTCATTATCTCGAGGAGGCGCAAGAACTTTGTGATCAAATCGGTATTATTAATAAAGGTAAATTAGTAGCAAACGCACCGACTCAAGAATTATTAAAAAGTTTAGATAGAAAAGAAATATTGATTAAAGCTGATATTAAGAATCCAAATTCTGAAATAAAAATTAATGGCATTAATAGTATTAAAGCTAATCAAGACGGCTATTTACAGATTATTTATCGCCCTAGCGCAATTAATTTTTTCGATATATTACAACAGTTAGAGAGTCAGAAAGTATCAATTATAGATATAATATCAAAGGAAACGGATCTAGAGGATATTTTTCTTGAGTTTGTTAGAGGTCAAAAAAATAGGGACTAATAATAACATATTAGCCCCCATTTCTTATTTTATGAAATTAACTATTTTAATTGGTCAACAACAATCAATGCTGCGATAACACCAATTAGACCAGCACCTGAGAATTGATTTATTAGATCAATCAGGTTTCCTGCTACGTCAGCGTTAATAAATGCAAGTGCATCTGGGAATAGGATTTGTAGTACAACTCCTAGTCCAACTAGAACTAACGCAACGTCAATGCCACTTCTTAGCATGCCAGTTAATGATGAAAACATGTTATTTCTCCCATTTTGTTATAAAAAAGTTTAAACAAAAAATTTACAGTGTAAGCTTTTTAAGTCTTCGCACTATAAATGCCTTTATTATAGTGCTTGAGCTATCTTCGGCTAATTAGATATGCAACAAGACCCGCGGCTATAAGACCAACTAGTCCTTCGCTACCAAATTGTGCCATCAGTGCACCAATATTACCTAAGACATCAATTCCAAATAGTAATACGAAACTATCACCAAATAGAACTTGTAATAAAGTAAGCAGTGCAACGGCCCAAAGCGCTATTTCGAGAGCACTCCTAAGGACTCCTCTCAATCTGTCTAATAAAGCTGTCATAACCTCTCCATTCTTTATTATCTATCTTTTCAGCCTGTAAGCCTTACAGATAGAATCACTATAAAAATTCTAAATCTGCTAAAAAAATAGTCAAGTGATTAAACAATAACCACCTTACAATAGAGATTACTCACAATTAGTTGATAAAACATTAATTCTCATTTAATTCAATTAGTGGTAAAAGTATGAACATTATTATTTTTTATTTTTTTCATAAATAAATTTTCTAGAATTTAGAGACTTAATTGTAACAAATATAAATTGCGGATAATGATTAATAATTCAAAAAAAAGTATACTTGTGACTGGGGCTTCAAGCGGTATAGGCCTATGTGTAGCAAGGGATTTGCACGAATTAGGGTGGAATGTTATTGCAACTTGCCGGGACATAAAAGATTGTGAGATTTTGCGTAATCAATATGGACTTTCGAGTGCTGTAATTGATTATTCTGATGAACAAACAATTTCTTCTGGATTCAATTACGCACTTGAAAAAACCGATGGAAAAATTGATGTTTTGTTCAATAATGGTGCTTACGGTCTCCCATCTCTTGTCGAAGATATTCCTGTGGATTCTTTACGAAATATTTTTGAAACTAATTTTTTTGGTTGGCATTCCCTAACAAATAAGGTGATTCCTTATATGAAAGCACAAGGATCAGGTAGAATCATTCAGAACTCATCTATTTTAGGTTTTATGGCACTAAAATATAGGGGTGCGTATACAGCCACAAAATATGCAGTTGAGGGTTTATCTGATACTTTAAGGATGGAAACTGAGAAGCATAATATCAAGGTTATTCTTATTCAACCTGGTCCAATAACAACAAAGTTTCGAGAAAATAGTTACGCTCAGTTTAAAAAATCAATTAGGTGGGAGAAGTCGGATAATAAAGAAATTTATTCAAAAATAATAATTCCAAGACTTGAGGATAAGAATCCAAAGAAAATTGCATTCGAGCTTTTGCCAGATGCTGTCAGTAAAGCAGTAATACATGCATGTACTTCTAAAAAACCAAAAATAAGGTATCGTGTTACCTGGGCAACAATCATAATGATGTATTTAAAGAGGATCCTAACGGATAAACTCTTTGATAGAATTTCTTCGCGTCTTTAAATATTTTAATATAATAATATTGGTAAATATAAACACGCACCCGTAGCTCAGCTGGATAGAGTAGGTGGCTTCGAACCACTTGGTCGGGAGTTCGAATCTCTCCGGGTGCGCCATTTTTCGATTCTATGAAAATCTCTTAATGATTTGCTGAACTAATAGACATGACAAAATCATCATTGCTAAAGTTATGTTGATATTTACGTAGAGGGTATAAAATGTATTTGTTTCATCCCATAATGAATATACCCAATAAATATTTGATAGTATTGGTAAGCTTGCACTTAAGACTCCAATTACCAAACCTTTTGTTGTAAAAGCAATACCAACTGTAAAGATATATGCGATAATTCCTACTATGAAAGTACCTGGATATATTAATTTTAATCTGTTCATTTTAGTGCTTGATAAAATTTAGTTCCGTATTAAATTATATTATATCTTAGCTATATTTAGCAAAATCTACCAGATATATTTTGTTAAGAAATTGCCTTAAATATTCTATTACAATATTAAATTCAGATATTTGGGTTGATTGGCTTCGAGATATTGAGAGGTTCGGTTCCCATTAAATTATTTATCTAATGGTTAATTATAATGAAATTCTCTGATAGTACGCTGTATAATGCCAATCTATTAAAATTTATTTGCCTTGGCTGGTTTAGTTCCTTTGCATTAAAGATTATTAGCCTTACTGTAGGATGGCAAATATATACCAAAACTGGAAGTCCTCTTGCATTAGGGCTGATTGGGCTTATTCAATTTGCGCCACAATTCTTCTTGATACTTCCTGCCGGTGTTTTAGCTGATAAATATAATAGAAAATATTTATTGATTATATGTAACTTAATCCAAGTTTTTGTGTCAGCATTTTTACTTTATTATTCAATTTACTATATAGATACCGGTTCAATAATTCCGATTTATTTAATTCTAATTTTACATGGTATAGCAATGTCTCTTGAAGGTCCAAGCTCGTTTGCAGTTTTACCAAATCTAGTTGATAAAAAGATCTTTCCTCGGGCCGTTAGTTATGTAAACTTTTTTGATGAATTTGGGGCATTATTTGGGCCAATTATAGCCGGATTATTAATTGCATATATAGATAAATGGGTTTATGCAGTTGCTCTAGTAAGCTTCATGATTTCAACTCTGAGTGCAATATCACTTCCAAATTTAAAAAATGAATTTAAAGAAATTGAGAGAGTTACATTAAAAGTGTTACTTAGTGGGTTTGTATATGTTTGGAAATCTAAGATAGTACTTGGAACTATGGCTATAGATATAGTGGCAATGTTGTTTAGTAGTATAATGGGTATGCTACCAATATTTGCGCTTGATATATTAAATATAGGACCTGAAGGCCTTGGGGTTTTACGTGCAATGCCTTCGATAGGAGCTTTATTTGCTGCTATGATGTTATCACAGTTACCTCCAATCCGTTATCCTGGAAGAGTGCTAATTTATTCGATAATTATATTTGGTTTTGCAACAATTGTTTTTTCATTATCTACGTCATTATGGATATCACTTGCCGCACTATTTATCTATGGATCTTCTGATATGGTGAGTATGAATATCAGGCAAATCATCGTTCAGCTAGTGACGCCTGACAATATGCGTGGTAGGGTAATGTCAGTTCATTCAGTTATAACCCAGGGTTCAAATGAACTAGGAGATTTTAGAGCAGGCTTCTCAGCCAGTTTGATAGGGACGGTCCCAGCAATTATGTTTGGTGGTGCTTTGACTATCTCTCTATCAGTTATTTGGTGGTTTTTATTTCCTGGGTTAAAAGAAGTAAAGGATATCAAAGATCTCAATAATTGAGTTTTTTTAGAAAGAGTATAGATGCATTGGTTATATCTTTTTTTGGCAATAGTTGCAGAGACGCTTGGGACAAGTTTCTTGAAAATGTCTAATGGGTTTTCTCAACTTTTACCTTCTATACTTGCCATATCATGCTTTTTTATTGCCCTTTTCTTATCATCAATAGTTCTAAAATTTCTACCTGTTGGGATTGTTTATGCAATTTGGTCAGGTATGGGTATTGTGCTGGTCACGATTGTTGGATATTTATTTTTTAAACAAAGTTTGGATTTGCCTGCTATTATAGGTATTGCGCTTATATTATTGGGAGTTGTTATTATTTTTATGCTGTCAAATACAAAGACAGGATAACGGATAATCATCAATTATCTTATCGCTAACCATAGCTTTATAATATTGATTATCTTTAAAAGGGCTATCTTTTTTTGATAGGGATCTTTGATTCTTATTTTTTCTTCAAATGATTTTGCCAAGAGGTCACCTTTTTCTATATTTTCTCTGATGTAGGTTGATATTTCTTGGAGCTCTCTATCTTTCAATTCTCCTGTCATAGATTGTTGGTAGGCCCTTCGTAATTTATCAAGAAAAACCTCTCTTTCATAATCAGCCAATGTTTTCTCAGACCAATCTCCTCCAAAGGCGACATTTTTTAATTGTTTTTTTTTATCCATGGTATAGAACAAAATAAGAACAAAATGATAATAAATAAAGAAAAAAATTATAAATGATGAACTTTAAGACCTTATATATTGATATGGATAGTTTTTTTGCGAGCATTGAGCAGCAGCTAGATCCTGGCATAAGGAATAAGCCTGTAGCCATTACTGCTATAAATAATGATGCAGGGTGTGTGGTGGCTGCTAGTTATGAAGCTAAAGCTTATGGCGTAAGAACTGGGACAAGAGTTTATGATGCTAAGATTTTATGCCCTGGTATTAATTTTAGGCAAAGCAGACATAAGCTTTATGCAAAATATAATAGGTATATTTCATATTTAATAGATGGCATTGCCGAACTTGAGAGTGTCAGGTCTATTGATGAATTCCAAGTATATTTAGGTGGTAATAATACCAGTTTACACAGTGCAATAGATTTATCGACAAAAATTAAACTACTCATTAAGAAAAATGTCGGTAGTCAAATAAGATTATCGATAGGGATTGGTCCCAATCCACTACTAGCCAAGATAGCAAGTAAAATCCAAAAACCAGATGGCTTGCAATGGCTATATAAAGAGAATATGCCAGAGAGAATTAATCACTTATCATTAGATGATCTCCCAGGTATTTCTAGGGGAATTAAAAGGAAACTACTTAATTCTAAAATATATTCTATTAGTGATTTATATAATATGGATCCACGTCATGCTAGACTGGTTTGGAGATCTATAGAAGGGGAACGATTTGTAAGAGCTTTAAGAGGTGAAGATATTCCCATTAATAATTCAACTCGAGGCAGTTATGGTAATTCTAAGGTGCTTTCTCCAGAGAATCGGTCACCTTTTAGAGCTTACCTGGTAGGTAGGTGGTTAGTAGAAAAATCCTCTGAAAGAATAAGGAAACATAATTATTGTGCTAGTCGTCTGGATGTTTTTATAAGAATAAATAGCGTTGGTGTTTGGCAAGATTCTATTACATTTGTATTTTCTCAAGACACATTTTTTTTCCTAAGAGAGTTTAAAAAATTATGGGATAAAATTGGTATAAACTTGTATCCCAATAGAATCGATTTTGTTGGCGTTAGATTAAGCGGTTTGATCAAACTAAAAGATAGATCAGGGGAATTTTTTCTTGAATTACAAGCGGGTGAGAAGAATTTAAGAGAGAGGTTATCATCATCGGTAGATAATTTGAATCTCAGATATGGGAAAAGAATTGTCAACTTTGGAGTTCACCGTGAGCACCCAGGATTTTTTGAAAGAGAATAAATATTTAAGTTTTTAAATTAATTATCTCTAGCGTACCTTTTTAGGCTCGATAGTAATTTATTTTTCGTATCTAGATTAATCTTTCTAAGAAAATCCTTTTCTTGTTCGTTAACTACTTTTTGTAACCTTCTCAAGATACTTCTGCCTTGAGATGAGATTTTGATTTCTTTATTTCTTTTATCATTTGAATCAGGATGACTATATATGTAATTTTTATTTTCTAGCTTTTGTATAATATCGCTCACAGTGGATCGATCAATTTGAATATGAGCAACAATTTGGTTTTGATTTAAGCCAGGGAAGTAATCAATAGTTTGTAGTACTATGAATTGTCTTGGAGTAATGCTGAACTTAGAGAAAATATTTTTTTGATCAAGGTCCATCTTTTGCTGCACTTGGTGAAATATCAAGGAAATAGAATTTTTTGGATTCTCTGAATTTGGCGGGTGTTTTTTCTTTAGTGTCATATCAATTATTATTCATCAAGCCCGACGATTAGTCTTGAGAAATCTTTTATATTGAAGTCATTTAAATCTTCTACTGACTCTCCAACCCCAATGAAATGAATTGGAATATTTAATTCTTGCGAGATTGAGACAATATATCCTGCCTTAGCTGACCCATCTAATTTTGTAATTATCATACCGGATACGTTCGCGATTTCTTTAAAAACTTTTGCTTGTTGAATTGCATTTTGACCTGCAGTCCCATCCAACGTTAATAATATTGAATGCGGCGCATTAGGGTCTATTTTCTTAATAACTCGGATAATTTTTGCAAGCTCATCCATAAGCTCTGTTCTGTTCTGAAGCCTTCCTGCTGTATCAATTATAGCAAAATCTTTATCTGTTTCTTTTGCTTTTTTTACTGTTTCAAAGGCTACACTTGCCGCATCATTTGAACCAGGGATAGCAATGATTCCTATATCTAATCTTTTGGCCCACATTTGTAATTGTTCGGACGCTGCAGCTCTAAAGGTATCTGCAGCACCGAAAATAACGCTTAGGCCTCTTTTTTTTATCAAGTTACCGAGCTTTGCTATTGTTGTAGTTTTCCCCGATCCATTGACGCCTACGACTAAAATTATTTGGGGAGTCGTTTCTTTTTCTATTTTTAAGGGAACGTAAGAATTAGCTAGTTTAGATTCTATTTGTGAGGCAATAAATTCTCTAACTTCATCAATCTCAACATCTTTATTGAACTTTTCTTTTTTTAAGTTTTCAATTATTGATATGGATGAGTCAACGCCTATATCGGCGCTGATTAGCAGATCTTCGAGATCTTGCAGTGTCTGTTCGTCAAGCTTTCTAGCACTAACAATCTTCACAATTCCTTCCGAAATTGCTGAAGAAGATTTGGAAAGGCTATTTTTTAATTTTTGAAACCAAGTATTTTTCATATCTCTTGAGTTTTTAATTTAATGCAGCAAGAAGCTGATTTTTGCTGACGCCAATTATCTTTTTTGAGATAATTTCACCCTGAACCGTATTTTTTGGTAATAAGACCATTGAATATTGTTCTGTTCTACCGAATCCAGGCTTTTCAATTAGAATATCTTTTTGCTTACCGATCTCACTTGTAAGATAAGAATTCAATTTTATTGCGCCTAAATCTCTTAGATCTTTTGCACGCCTTCGAATGGTATTCTTATCTACTTGCGGCATTCTTGCAGCTGGGGTTCCAATTTTTGCAGAAAATGGAAAAATATGTAAGTATTTTATATCACATTCATCTATATGTTTTATGGTTGTTTGATGCATTTCTTCTGTTTCAGTCGGGAAGCCGGCAATAATATCCGCACCAAATACTGTATCAGGTCGTATTTTTCTAACTTTTTCGCAAAAATTGACAGCATCTTCTGTTTGGTGACGCCTCAACATTCTTTTAAGAACCATATTATTACCTGATTGTAATGATAGATGTAGATGGGGCATAATGGTATTTTCAGTAGAAAAAATTTCCAGAAAATCTTCATCAATTTCGATTGAGTCTATAGATGAAATTCTTAATCTCTTTAGACCATCTGTATTTTTTATTATATATTTTAGCAGTTTGCCGAGGGTAATATTTTCATCGAGATCTTTCCCATAGGAAGTAATATCCACTCCAGTCAAAATTATTTCATGATAACCATTATCTATTAATTTTTGTATTTGTTTGACTATCATCTCTCTAGGAAGCGAGGTAGCATTTCCTCTCGCGAAGGGTATTATACAAAATGTACATCTATGATCACATCCATTTTGAATTTGAACAAACGCTCTTGTCCTATCCTCAAAACCATTTATAAATGGATGGTCATCATGACCGAAGTCATTCTCTTTTATTTCTTGATTATTTATTCCAGAAAGATTTATGAAAGTGTTTGTCTTTGTTTTTTCATTGTTGCCTATAACAAAATCAACTTCTGGCATGTTAATGAAGTCTTGAGGATATAATTCTGCCGCGCATCCAGTTACAACTAACTTGTTATTGGGATGATTTTTCTTTTCTTTTCTAATTGCTTGTCGCACCTGTTTTACAGCTTCGTTTGTGACTGCACAACTATTTATGAAGCTAAAGTTCTTCAAATGAGAGCTTTCAGCTCTTTCCCTCATAATTTGGGTTTCGTATGTATTTAATTTACATCCAAACGTAAGAAAATTTAAGTTATTTACCATTAGCCTCTTCATATATGAATTCATCAACGTATTCAAGTTCAGCTGGTCCTGACTTAAAAATATTATCTTTTACATCTATATCAATTTGCAGTTTTCCTCCGGGGAGATTTATATTAACATTTGTATCAGAAAGAGCTAATTTGTTTGCAGCAAATGCAACTGCTGCTGCTGCTGTTCCACACGCTTTTGTTATTCCAGCACCTCTTTCCCAGACTATTAAATCGATATTGTTTTTATCAATTATTTTCGCAAAGCTAACATTGATTCTTTCCGGAAAAATTTCATGATTTTCTATTTTTGGACCAATTTCATTTATATTTAATTTATTTAAATTGTTAACAAAGAAAATTATATGAGGATTGCCGATATTCACTAAACATACATCTTGTACATCTTCAATGGAAGTTATTTGAAAGTCGTAATTAAAGTGAAGGGTATTATCAATATTATGGGTGGTTGGTATTTTGTTCCATTGAGTTTGTGCTTTACCCATATTAACTCTCACATCCCCGTAGTCTGTTTGATTGCAAATATGTTTTAGGGAATCCATATTTAAGTTAATTTCATTAATTTGGTTTTTTTCAAAGATAATTTTAGCCACACACCTGGAGGCATTTCCGCATGCTTCTGCAGTACTACCATCCTTGTTCCAAATTTTTATATCAACGTTATTGTCATTAATTTTTTCAATAGAAATGAACTGATCACAACCGGGGCCAGTATTTTTATCTGACATTTTTTCAACTAAACTCTTTGTAATTGAATATTCTTTCCTTGAGTTATCTACGATCACAAACTCATTTCCAGCACCATTCATTTTATAAAAATTTACTTTCAATAGTTTAACCTTTTATTTTTTTAAAAATTCTCTAATTTTTGAAGTAATCGTCAGGACTTGTTCTTCACTCATGTATGGGTGCAATGGCAGACTTATTACTTCATTACAAAGCATTTCGCTATTTGGTAGAGCACTATTGTCATGGTAATTCTGATAAGCAATCTGTTTGTGCATAGGTTTTGGGTAATATATCATTGTTGGTATTTCATTTTCTAACAAAAATTTTCTCATTGCATTTCTTTTTTTTGTACGAATTGTGTAGTGTGCCCATGCTGATTTAGTTCCAGCTTGTATTGTTGGTAAAAGGGCAAATTCTTCTAGTTCTTGATCATAAATTGATGCAATCTTTCGACGCTGTATCAGTTCTTCATCAAAAATACTTAGCTTATTAATAATTACAGCAGCTTGAATTGCATCAAATCTTGCATTTGTTCCAATTCTTACATTCTCATAGGGATCATTACTGATTCCGTGTGACCTTATTGATTTAATTTTTTCAGCAATATCATTGTTATCGGTAAATATTGCTCCGCCGTCACCGTAACATGATAATGGCTTAGTTGGATAAAAACTAGTCGTAGTAATAGGGGCTAATTTTCCAACTTTAGTATTATCTATTGTACCACCAAATGATTGAGCTGCATCCGAAATAAGATGAAGATTATATGCATCGGTGATTTTTTTTAATCTTTTATAATCAGCTGGCTGCCCAAATAAATCAACAGCAATAACTGCTGAATTCTCGAGCTCAGATTTCTTATAACTATTTATTTTTAGGTCAAGATCACTTGGAGAGATATTATACGTTGAGTCATCCACATCCACAAAAACTGGTGTAGCTTTTAGCAATGCAATTACTTCTGCAGTTGCTGTGTATGTAAATGAAGGCAAGAAGACTTTTGATCCAGGTCCAATATTAAGAGCCAGTAGAGAGACAAATAGAGCATCTGTTCCACTTGATACTGTAATTGTATTTTTTGCCTCAGTATATTTTGATAATAAAAGTTCAGCTTGCTCAACAATTGGTCCAAGAATGAATTGACCACTCTCAAGAACGTTTGAGATAGAATTTTTTATATCTTTTTCTATTACTGAATACTGTGTCTTTAGATCGATAAAGGAAATTTTTTTCATTATATTAACTTTGAAGCATATCTTGCAATTGTAAAGTAATGTATATTTGCAATATAGTTATTTTTTTTATTTTATGATAGTAATAGTTAGATTATTTGAGATATTTTAAATATTGTCAGAGTAATGTTATCTGACATAAATAGATTAGGGGTATAAGAGACTTTATATGTTTGAAACATTATCGGATAGATTATCTAACGTCTTTTCAAAAATTACAGGAAGAGGACTTCTCACTGAGTCGAATGTTGATGAAGCGCTTAGGGAGGTTAGAAGAGCCCTTTTAGAAGCCGACGTTGCTTTGGAGGTTGTAAAAGATTTTCTAGAAAAAGTTAGAGAAAAAGCGATTGGTGAAGAAGTTATAAAATCTGTTTCGCCAGGACAGACTGTAATTAAAATTGTTAACGATGAACTCACAAAACTTCTTGGTTCAGAAAATGTCGAGTTAAACTTAAAAGTAAATCCACCCGCAGTAATTATGATGGTAGGTTTGCAGGGTTCCGGAAAGACAACAACTTCTGCTAAAATTGCTCATTTCATCAGAAATAAATATAAAAATAAAGTAATGATGGCATCATTAGATGTAAACCGACCAGCTGCGCAGGAGCAACTCGAAATCCTTGGTGTTGAGAACTCAATTGTGACACTGCCAATAATTAAAAATCAAAAGCCTACAGAAATAACCAAAAGAGCTTTTCAAGAAGCTAAATTAGGTGGTTTTGATGTATTGATTTTGGATACAGCCGGCAGATTGCATGTAGACGAAGATCTCATGAATGAATTAGATAGCATTAATCAAATTGCAAACTCTCAGGAGATAATACTGGTTGCAGATGCTTTAACTGGTCAAGATGCTGTGAATGTTGCAAAATCTTTTTCACAAAAATTACCATTAACGGGTGTAATTCTGACAAGGTTAGACGGTGACTCACGTGGTGGGGCCGCTCTGTCAATGAAGCACATTACAGGTAAACCAATAAAGTTTGCTGGTACAGGGGAGAAGATAGAAAATCTAGAAGAATTTTATCCTGATCGTATTTCAAATAGGATTCTTGGGATGGGAGATATTGTATCCCTTGTTGAGAAAGCTAAAGAAACAATCGATACGGAGAATGCTAACAAGATAGCAAAAAAAATATCAAAAGGTTTATTTGATCTTGATGATATGGCACAGCAACTTAAGCAGATGTCTAAGATGGGGGGTATTTCAGGAATACTTGGAATGTTGCCTGGCATCAGTAAGGTCAAAAAACAAATGGCTGAGTCAAATATGAATGATAAAATTATTCATCGACAAATTGCAATTATATCATCAATGACTCCAAAAGAGAGAAGAAACCCTAAAATATTGAACGCCTCAAGAAAAAGAAGGATAGCAAGTGGTTCAGGAACAGAGGTGTCAGAAATAAATAAGCTCATTAAGTTATACCGACAAACATCAGATATGATGAAAAAATTCGGGAAGAAGGGTATGTTGGATCAAAATTTTGACATGCCAGAGCTAAATAATAATGAAATTAATAAATTAAATGATAGCAATATTTCAGAAAAAATGTTATCTCAATTGCAGAGTAACTCCCCTGGCGGTAAACTGCCTGGATTGCCCGGATTGCCAAATTCTCAAAATAAATTATCAAATTTGTTAAATTTGACTGGACGAAAAAAGTGAATGTGGCTATTTATAAGTGGAATTTTAATTAAAAGGAATTGGAATGGCATTAAAAATTAGGTTGGCTAGAGGCGGTTCAAAGAAACGTCCTTATTACAGAATAGTTGTAACAGATGTAAGAAACCCAAGAGACGGTAGATTTATTGAGAAACTTGGAACTTATAATCCATTGCTTCCTAAAGATCACAAGGAAAGAGTCACTCTTCAAAACGAGAGAATATCATATTGGATGGGCGTAGGTGCAAAGCCAACAGATAGAGTTCTTCGTTTTCTTGATACAGAGGGTTTAGCAAAACGTGAACCAAGAAATAATCCTAAGAAAGCAATTCCAAAAAAAGAAGTTGAAGAAGCTCCAGCAGAGGAAGCACCAGCTGCAGAAGAAGCTCCAGCAGAGGAAGCACCAGC
>JBMYRO010000008.1:0-49321 GCA_049602435.1 Hyphomicrobiales bacterium | reverse complement strand
TATTCAGAAGCTTGTAGCTCCCATCAACATAATCTCCAAAAAAATTATATAACTCATCATGCGATATCGGCTCATCAGAGTCATCAATCTCAAGATTTTGCTCAGATACATAAGCTATGTATTCTGTTTCACTATTTTCTGCAAGTAAATGATAAAAGGGCTGATCTTTAGTGGGTCTTATTTTCTGGGGTATAGACATTAAATATTCTTCTGTATTGGCATATTCTGGATCTATGTCAAATACAACACCTCGGAATGGGTAATATTTGTGTTTTACAACTTGACCTATATTAAAAGAAGCTTTTTTACTGTTTTTCATTCGCTTTTCCATTTCTCGTGGGTCCATAACCACCATTCAGATGGATTTGATTTTATCCATCTACTATAAATATTATGTATATTAGTCATGATATTCAAGATAGTAATATCATTATCCTTATTTTTTGTGTAATTCAACTTTTCAAGTTCAAATTTATATTGAGAGTTGATACCTCTATTTACTTTTAACATATGTATATTTGCACCTGTTCTCAAAGATAAAACAGCGGGAATAACCATTGATGTAGTTTCGTGACCAAGAAATTCTAATTTAATACCTTTTAGCCATTTCTGATCACACAATATTACAACATCTATGCCTTCAAGTAAGAGATTTTCAAGCTCATTTGAAGATGTTTCAAATTTTTCATAACACCCACCCCTATATATAAGAGACCTTCTTTTTAAAATGAATTTATCTATATAGGGATTTGAGATATGTCTGTAGACAAATGCAGCTTTTTTATTTTCAAAATAGAAAGGAAGTCCAACCATTTCCCAATTACTAAAATGTGCAGTAACATAAATGTTACCAATTTTATTTGCTTTCGGAATTTTGGGAAAATCAAATAATTTCTGTCTCTTAATAAAAGACTTCATCATCATCATTTCACCAATATTTTGGCCAAAATGATAATATATTTTCCTAATAGTTGGAGGAGTGTTAGCTCCATCATAATTCATATATTGGATAAGTTGTTTTTTTACACGATCTTTTCTTCTTAAGAATACGCTTATAAATACCATTAATGTACCTATAATTTTAGAGGCTATGTTCAATGGGAAAATTGAGATGAATATATAAACCAGTAAGAAAACTAGATATTCAAAAAATTGTCTTATTTTTTTTAATGTATTCATTTAATTTTTTTTTAATACCATACCCTCTTGAAGTAGAATATTCCTTATCGTTTTTGACTTTTGTAAACTTATTATTCCAATGTTTCTAATTATAAAATTTTTAAAGTTGTAATTCATCATACTTTGATAAAGGAGATTAACAGATTTGTATCTTTTGTAGATATCTGACCATCTTAGGTGGTTGTATTTTGATGTGATGATTTTAGAACCTGGATTTATATTTTTATTTTCATCAAGCAGATTATATATTGCTTCAATATCTCGAAGCCCAAGATTAAGACCTTGAGCTCCAATTGGAGGGATTACATGCGCACTTTCACCAATTAAAATGCATCTATTAGCGAATAATTTATTTACACGTATTGTTTCAGATGGAAAAACATCATGATTTTCATCTGTTTCTATATGACCTAAATACGAGCCAAGTGATTCATTAAAATAGTCATTTAAAATTTTTACAGATTTTTTAGATATTATTTCTTGTTTATCAATATATACAATTGCACTTATATTATCTTCAACAGGCACTGAGGTTAATAGACTTCCATTTCTATGTATTTCATAGCTTGTATTATCATGATGCTTCGAGTGGGTTATTTGGGTAATAAGAATATTTTCTTCATATTTCAGTCTTTCAACACTTAACTGATTTTGTTTTCTAACAATTGAATTTCTTCCATCCGCAGCAATTACTAAATCATGATAATTTTTCTTTCCTTCATAATCTATTATTGCTTCCTGTAGATTTGTGTTAATTGATCTGATGAATTCATTTATATGAATTATATTTTTAGATTTTTTTATTTGATTGATAAGTTTATCAGATAATAATGAGTCTTTGATATTGTAAGCGAATGTATCTATATCTAATTCAGATGAGTCAAAATCCAATATTTTTTTACGATTGCTTATTTGATCAATTATTTTAAATTTCTTTAATTTCTGAATAGTTTTATCATCTTCATTTATATCGATTATTTGCTTCAGCAAATTGAAAGATGTTTTTAAAATTGCAGTTGTCTTATATTCGCTATGTTTAGGAAATTTACCATACAATGTTATTTGAATGTTGCTCAACTTTGCTAAGTAAAGAGCACAGGTCATGCCAATAATGCCAGAACCAACTATAGCGATTTTATACTGTTTCATCTAATTTATATTTTTAAAGAGCTCATATAAGTCATTTTGTCCTTCAAACCCAATCCCAGGTCTATCAGACAATTCAAGGAACCCATCATCAATTTTATAATTGTCATCATAACCTGAAAAAACACCAAAAACGTTAGGGTATGCTTCACACATTGTTAATCCAAAGCCACATGCAATGTGCAATGACATTTGATTACCACCATGAGGCATAATTTTATTGACGTCCCAGTTTAATTTTTTCAACTCAATTAAAGCTTCATTAAAATAACTAATACCATAGCTTTGAGGTATATCTATTTGTAATAAGTCTTTTCCTACTCTAAACCCACCGTATTTAATCAAATTTATAAAATCGTGTATCGAATATAGGTTTTCACCTCCTGCAACTGCTCCGTCATATTCATTAATAAATTCGTTGTATTTGGTAAAATTTGATGGGTGTGTTGGTTCTTCAAACCAATTTAATCCAAAATCTTTCAGTTCTTTTGCATATTCTAAATAATTATTTTCACTTAATCCGCCATTTGCATCTAATGCAACTTTATCTGGTGATCCAGTGGCATCTATTGCTGCGACTACTCTTGCAACATCTTCTTTGATTGGTGCACCGCCGATTTTTATTTTCATCAAACGATAACCATTATCAAAATTTCTTTTAATTTCGTCTTTAAGATCATCAATGGTTTTTCCTACATCATAATATCCACCACCTACATAACAAAACATACGATTTGTTGATTCATAATTTGGGAATTTTTGAGACAATAACTTATATAATGGAATATTTTTTGATTTTGCCAAGGCATCCCAAATAGCTGTTTCTATTGTTCCAATTGGAACAGATCTTTCCATATCACCTCCAGGTTTCTCTCCAACTAACATAATTTCTAGCGCCTTCTTTGTGTCGATTTCTCCATTACTATCAAGTAACATTTCATCAGTTGCTTTCATCAATCGCGGAATAAATCTATTTCTCATAGGATCACCACATGCGTATCTTCCGGTAGAGTTGAAGGCATATCCAGTGGATACTTTATTACCATCATCAATATCAACTTTTACTATTGAAGTTGTCATTTCCTTGAATGAAAACATTGAGTTACTGAGAGACAAATTTAATTTTATTGCGTTTTCTTTTATATCTATAATTTTCATTTTTGTTCTTTCTTCGAGAAATATGCAGCAATTGGTACACATGATAATATTAAAAATATTCTTGTTACATGACAAGTGGCAATAAAAGTTGCCTCTACTCCAATTGCCATAGATAATAACAACATTTCTGTAAAGCCTCCAGGTGCTAGCCCCAAATAGAGCGCTCTTGGATCCAAATTTATTATTTCAAAACTAATGAGTGCCATAATCAAAGCAGTTGTTATCATTAACGTAGCAACAACTAAACCATGACTCACAATCTCTTTGAATTCTTTAGAGGTTATTCCATGAAACCTAACACCTAAACTTGTGCCTAATATGACCTGAGCAAAGGAAACAATAAAGGTTGGTGGTTTAACGGTTATTGTTGATGTCATGTAAAAAATAGCACTCAAAAGTAGTGCGCCGAATAAAGCACCACCAGGTAATTTAAATTTTAGTCCAAGAAATGCACCAACAACAGCACACAGAATTAGTATTGACCAATCCACTATACTTACTTCAAGCAATGGTGGATTTTTTATGATAATCCTTGAAAAATCTGTATCAAAGTAGAACTTGATAATTAGAGCACTTGAAATAACAACTAAAGCTATACGAATAGAATGTGAAAGGATCATTTTCCTTTCATCAGCGCCTGCATCAGATCCAATGAATACTAATTCAGCTAATCCACCCGGAGGTGCTGAAAAAATAGCTGTTACGTTATCCCATTTTGCTATTTTTCTAAAATATAGATAAGCAAGTAACGAAATTATAATTGAATAAATAAATACAAGGGCAATACCTTTTGGCCATGATGATATTTGTGAAATGATTGCAGGTGTAAAAGATGAACCGATCAAAACACCAAGAATCGGGAGTGCTATCCTTCTTAAACGATTGTCTACATCGAAATAACCGATTGGTATGGATAGGATAAGTGATATTGCGAATGAACCTAACATCCATGGAAGAGGAAAATTTTCTAAATAAAAAATGTAACCGCCAACACTACCCATAAATAATGAAATAATGTTTTTGGCGAAGGTGCTTTGCATTATGAAATATTTCTAATTAAGAAGTATTTTTAAACTAATACAAATTTATATTATATCAATAGGTATTTAAAATAATACTTTCTTGATGAAATTTTATTTATATTGTTATTATTAATATTTCCAAAAGGGTGAGCATTAGTAATCCAGACATAATATAATTAAATATTCTTAGTCTAATTGGGTTATTAAGAATATGACTTAATTGTTCACCTGCATATGTCCATAAACATTGACAAGGTATATTAATAAGAACAAAAGATGCAGTAATTATTAGTATTGTAGATAATTCATGATTTGGTGCGTAAACAGAGATTGCAGACATTGCCATAATCCATGCCTTTGGATTTACCCATTGGAATAAAGCTGCTTGCTTGATTGTGAATGGCTTTGATTTAGTTTCTGTGTCATTTTTAAATGAAGATGCTGTTGCTATTTTATAAGATAAATATGTTAAATATATTCCACATGATATCTTTAATATTAGTTTTGATATTGGGAAATAATCAAAAATTTGAGAAAGACCAAATCCAATTGACAGTAATAAAAAACTAAATCCAATAAATATGCCAAATAGGTGAGGGATGGTTCTTTTAAAGCCATAATTTGTGCCTGATGCTAGTAACATAATATTATTAGGTCCAGGTGTGATAGATGATACGAAAGCAAAAATAATAATCGCTATCAATACTTCAAATTGTATCATTAATATTACTCCTCGATTTTACTTATCAGATGATTGATAATATTTCTATAAATATCATCACCATAGATACGATCTTCAACGCCATGATCTATATTTGGGTTATCATTTATTTCGATAACAAAAACATCTCCATTCTCCTGTTCTTTTAAATCAACACCATATAAACCATCTCCAATTAATTTAGATACATCAATTGCTGATTGGAGAACATTTTTTGGTACTTTATTCAACTCTACAGACTCATCATTTCCAATTCTATGAGAGACCTTTTTTGCACTATGATTGTAAATCTGCCAATGTCCTATCGCCATATAATATTTATTAGCAAATATTGGTTTGTTATTAAGAATGCCAATTCTCCAATCAAATTTAGACGGCATAAATTCCTGTAATAAAATAACATCAGATTTTTCAAAAAGCTCTCTTGTTTTTTCTTTTAATTCATCAATGTTATTTATTTTATAAACTCCTATTGAGAATGCTCCATCTGGTATTTTTAATACACATGGATAATCAATATCTTTGATATGAGTTTGAATATTTTTTTCATCCAAAACAAAAGTTTTAGGTCTTTTGATGTTACTTACTTCTAATATCTCATTCAGGTAGACTTTGTTACAACATCTAATAATAGAATTAGTGTCGTCAATTACTGGTATTCCTTCAATCTCTGCTTTCTGAGCAAAACGGAATGTATGATTATTAATATTTGTAGTTTCTCTGATTAATAATGCATCAAATTCTAATAATGTTGAAAAATCATCACGTGTTATTAATTCTACCCAAACATCCATCTTCTTACCAATTTCTATAAATTTCTTTAGTGCTGAAGTGTTTGATGGAGCATTTCTTTCTTCAGGATTATGTAAAATACCAATCCAATATTTTTCTTGTTTTTTCTTTGTTGGATTTCTCCACGCACTACCTGTGAACCGACTTAAATCTTGATTAAATGCTTCTACTTGCTGATCTATTAATTTATTGAAAGATTCTGCTTCTAATTTTGTAATGTGCCATTTACCTCGATCCGCATATTTTATTTCAAAACTGGCAATAGGGAGTCTAAATAAATCAAATATTTTTCTCGCTAATGGCTCAACCTTTGGATCATTGTGACGACCAAAGAAGCTGATATATTTTCTGGTTAATGGTTCTTCATAATCTATATTAAAAGTCTTTTCTAATATTGTGTTTAGTTCTGGAAATGCTAGAGAATAATTTCTTTTCCAGTTGGTGGAAATTATATTACTCAAATCTGGAAGTGATATACCACCTCTTGCCTCGGCCAAGAGTGATACATAATATCCTTTTGTTAAATACTCATATGAGTTAGATAGATTTATTACCCTAATTTTATTTTTTTTTGTTATGAATTGTTTCCCGCTATTGATGAACTCATGTGGTGTCATCGTGATGTAGTTGTCATTTTCACTGATTGATTTTGGTTTGTCTGAGACGATTATGTATTTTAACATTTAATTATTTTCTTTAATTTGATGCATTCCGATCCATCTGGATAGTAATTATTTGAACGCGCATATTCTGAATAACCATACTCTTTATATTTTTCATAAAGTTTATTTCGATCTGATCTAATTTCTTGGCGAATTTCAGTAAGACCTCTTTTTTGTGATATTAGTTCGGCATCTTCTAATAATACCTTACCTATTCCTTTATTTTGATATTCAGGAATTACAGCAATAGAATATAATCGAGAGAATGTTGCATTTTTTCTATAAAATATAATTGAAGATCCAATTGGTTTTTTATTAATTTCACAAATACGAATATCTGAATTTGATTTTTTAATTAGATACTTATAATTCTGTTTTTTTAGTAGATCATAATCATGCTTAGAAAAGGATAGTTCCTCTATTTCCAGCAAGCTAGATAGATCATCAATGTTGGCAAATCTTATGCACGGTTGCATGAATATTATAATGTAAAGTTATCTTTTATGTAATCTTGAGCTTTTAATTTATGGTATGTAATGCCTTGTATTCCAAGTTCTATAGGATCTGGATCAACAATCTCAATTTTTGCCTCATTTTGGAGAGCAAATCTCAATGCAATATTAGTAATATTAACACTGAAAGATGTGCCCATGAAAACAAAATGATTTGCATTAGACATCCAAGCTTCAGCTTCTGTCATTCTATACTGATCTGTGTAGTATTCGTCAAACAATAAAATGAATGGACGCAAAGATTTTCTTAGTTCAGGTTTTTTAGTTTGGTTGGATATTTTGAATACATTAAGTAAATTTTTTTTTACTTCTTCATCATTATCGATATCTGAAGTTAGCTTTATAACTTCATCCCAGGGAGCGTCTACTAAATCACACATTATACTCATATCCTCAAAATAGAGAGCTTTGTCTAACCGACCGTGAATTGGAATGTAATTTGGATTACCTGCCTTACCATCTAAACCATCAACATTTTGAGTTATGAGTTTCTTGTCTGATAAGAAATGATGAACGATATTAGGTGATACATTTCTATATGATGCAAACCTCTTAAAATACCATAATAAAAATTCTTCTGGATTATTTACATACATACTTCGTGTTGCCATCTCTTGGGGCATATAGTTAACACTTCCGATTGTCCAATAACCATCTTGTCCACGAAAAGTTGGTATACCACTCTCTGCACTAACTCCAGCGCCAGTAATGTAAAGGGTTTTGTTTTGATCCTGCATTATCTATGTTTGCAACCCGCCCAACAGCAAGGTCTTCGTTTACCATTCAATAATTCTTCTTTGCCCCAATGTATTCTTTTTAGTCTTGTTTCGTTTTTTTTTGCGGATTCAATCCAACATATCCATTCATTGCGGGCAAGAGGGGTTAGTGATTTCCATGTCTCTATCAGATTGTTAACAGATATTGCCGATAGAAAGTCTGGTGCAATGTTGTGTACAACACCATTTATCAAATCATCGGTTATTGTGTTCATTTAAATCTCTGATTTTATGTGGCGGAGGGGGAGGGATTCGAACCCCCGAACGAGTTGCCCCGTTGCCGGTTTTCAAGACCGGTGCTTTCAACCACTCAGCCACCCCTCCTAAACCTCGGAAATCTGCTATTTTTTACGTATTTTAGTATGTTAAAATTGAAAAAAAGGCAATGTTTCCAAAAAGTTTCCAAAAATTGGATTTCTTTTTCTACCATTTTCTCAAAATATTTCCAATCATAAAATAAGGTATTTAGAGGTGCGTACATCTTTTTCTCGTATAACGCATAATTATACACGTAAGTTATTGATAAGATTTAACTTTACTCATATGAGTATGTTAATTAGGTTAGATTTGTGACATGAAAAATCTTTCAAAAAACTTAATACTATTGTAGTAGTGGCATTATTTAATTTTGAATTTGGTTGGTTAAATTGAAGGAAAAAACAAGAGTTTATAGTTTTGATTTCTTAAGATCGGCGGCAATGCTTTTGGGATTTGCTGTCCATGCACCGCTCATTTTTTACTTTCCTGGTGTAGCATCTGATTTCGGTATAAAGGACATAGAGCCACCTGAAAACTGGATCTTGTTAATGTTGGACTTTATTACTATTTGGAGAATGCCTATTTTCTATCTCCTTTCTGGTTTTTTCTCAATTATGATAATAATCAAGATCGGTCTAAAAAGTTATACAATAGATAGGTTTATTCGAATTGGACTAACTTGTTTATTTTTTTCAGCTTTATTCGAT
This sequence comes from Hyphomicrobiales bacterium, assembly GCA_049602435.1. Classification (GTDB taxonomy): domain Bacteria; phylum Pseudomonadota; class Alphaproteobacteria; order Rhizobiales; family TMED25; genus TMED25. Next base: position 40,388 of record JBMYRO010000008.1, on the reverse strand, counting down.
ATCTTAGATGGAAATCTGGATTTTACACTTAGTCACTTATGGTTTTTATATTATTTGTTTATATTCATTGTTGGATTTTCTTTTCTCTATCTCTTTAGAGGATTTCGGGCAATCATTTCAAAGAAAATAACAGTTCTACGATGGATCGTAATTTTACTGTTATTAATTATGATTGGACAATTGGCAGTTTTAATAAATGGTTCTTTATCACCATTAGACTTTTCCCCACCTGAAACATATTTTGATATAGATTTTGCTGCTCTTGCTTATTATTTCCCATTTTATCTTTTAGGAACACTTTTGTATTCAAATCAACACCTTTTCCAAGTACTTGAAAGCAAGAGGCTTATGATTGTTATTGGGTTATTATCTATTTTCTTTTTTACTCTTTTTCTTTACTTAAATAATCTTATGTTAGTTGATATTTTTCAACATGCAGAATTGAATCCAATTTTAGTAATTCTGAATAATGTGTTGAAACAACTAAATACAATAACTTGGATTATTTTTTTAATGTCATTTTCTACGCGCTATATTAAATCAAACCATCCGAGCTTAAAATGGTTTGTAGAGTTGTCATACCCTTTATACATATTACATTTGGCTCCAGTGACAGTCATAAGCGCTGAACTCTATATTATTGGTCTAAATCAAATGAGTATTTTTATCGTGACTATTTTAATTGGTTTTTTTATTACGGTAGTTCTCTATTATACAACAATTAAATTTACACCTATTAATTGGCTCGTGAATGGCTATCGAAAGTCATTTTTTAAAATTTAGCGCAAGAAAGACTAATATTTATAGTAATTTTAATACTCTAATATCTAATATTGCCTATCCTTAAAATCAGCGTGAATAAAATATAATTTGAAAAAAATTACAATAATTAACAAATTAAAATCATTTTATGCAATAATGAGTATTTATATGAAAGGATAAAATATGCCAAAAATGCTTATAACTGTAAATATATCTAAGGGTTTTAACACCTGGACTGAGATGGCAAAGTCACTTGAGGATGAAGCTGGCGCAAATGGCGCAAAGATTATATGGGCTGGAACAAACCCCGACGAGTCAGCTGTTTATGTAATGATGGATGTTCCTGATCCAGAGTTTATGCAAACATTTGGCTTACGTCCGGATATCAAAAAAGCTCGTGAGGATGCTGGTGCTGATGTTGCATCAACAACTGTAATAACTCCTATCGGCGATTATTGGTTAGGATAATCATTCTTTTTTCAGCATGGAATGATGGAGATATTATTTAACTTCGAATATACCTTTTGAATAATCCAACTTAATATTCAATGTTCCTTCATTTAATAGCCAAGGTCTGACAGTAAACGATCTGGCACCAGAACTATGCATTGGATCTGATGCAGCAATTTTTCTCGCCTCAGATAGAGAATTTGCACGGATAATTACCATGCCTTCACCTTTCCAATCTATTTCATTATCTTCCCAAAAAGGACCAGCCCCAAACATAATTCCTTTTTCTTCCAGAGATACTTGAAATGTTAAATGTGCTTCAATGTTTTCCATAATTGGCCCCATTCCATTTGTGGGTGTTGTAAAAACAACATACAAGTCTTTATTGAGCATTTGACTTGATGCATTAATGATATCTTGTTTTGTTACTTTTGCTTCAGACATTTTTTTCCTAAATCTTGATATATAATTAATAATTTTGAATTTTATTATAACATGATTTTATTATTTATCTTGTAAAGGTTGAATTTATGCAAATACCATGGGTTTATCACAATGATTATGACATTCCACTTCCAAAAAATCATAGATTTTCTTCATCGAAGTTTGGTGATTTATTTACTTTCTTGCAAAAAATGGATCTTTATCACAACTCTAAAATTCATGAGCCACCAGTAGCAACAGAAGAGCAGTTGTTAAAAGTTCATACTAGAGAATATGTAGATAAAATTAAATACGGAAATCTCACAGAAAATGAAGAAAAAAAACTCGGACTTCCATGGTCAGATACATTATCAAAGCGCTCTTTCTTGGCGGTTAGTGGTACATTTCTTACTACCAAATTAGCACTATCTAATGGTGTTGCATGTCATTTAGCTGGCGGAACACATCATGCTCATACAAACTACGGTAGTGGCTTTTGTGTGTTTAATGATATTGCATTTGCAGCAAAAAATTTAATTGATATAAATTTTTGTAAAAAAATACTAATTATTGATTGTGATGTTCATCAAGGTGATGGTACTGCAGATATTTGCAAAGATAATAAAGATATATTTACGTCTTCGATACACGCAAAAAATAACTTTCCATATATTAAAGCTGAGAGTGATTTAGATATAGAATTACCAGATGATATTTCTGAAGACTCGTACTTAAGAGAAATAGATAAAATGTTATATGAATGTATCAAAAATATCATACCTGATATTGTAATCTACGATGCTGGTGTTGATGTTCATGCTAATGATCGTCTAGGTAGGTTATCTATATCAACAAACGGTATTTATAATAGGGACACTAAAATAATAAACTTCTTTAAACAGAGAAATATTCCAATTGCAACTGTAATCGGTGGTGGATATTCAGCTGATCGTTTTGAATTAGCACAAAGACATAGTATAATTTTCAAAGCCGTAAATGAACACTTTAAATAGATAGAATAGGTTATTAAAAATGGAATTTAACTGGAAAGATTGGTCACTTGGCAACAGAATTATTTTTTCAAGTGCTATAATCGCTGTGTTGTCATTACTATTACCATGGGCAGATATGGGGTTAGTTACAATAAACGGATTTGGTCAACAAGGTTATATACTCCTCATATTTTATGTTTATCCAATATACAAATTATTAAATTCCAAACCTATAAAATCCATATATGGTTTATTATCTTCTTTACTTGCAATAATAACTTCAATATCTTTTGCTTTCTCAAAAACCGTAGAAGTTTTCAATACATCGATGAATGTATCTGGCAGCGGTCTTGTTCTATTTATTTTGGCATCAATAGCCTTAACCATAGGCGTTTACATGTCAAAAGCTTAGAGTAGTAATTACTATCATCATATGCTCTGATTTTTTTTATCTAAATAACAAATATAAAAAGGAATAGTTAAATGTCTATAAATTATCCAAATACAAAACTTTATATTGCTGGTAAATGGATGGATGCCATCGGAGGTGAAACTATTGATGTCATGAATCCAGTTACTGGAAAACCGATTGGAAAAGTTGCACACGCAAGAATTGCAGATCTTGACCTTGCAATAGATGCGGCACAATCGGGGTTTAAGATTTGGAAAGAGACCTCAGCATACATCCGTTACAAAGTAATGCGCAATGCTGCGATGAATTTAAGAAATCGTATTGATGAAGTAGCAGAAATTCTAACGCAAGAACAAGGTAAGCCTCTAGCTCAATCAAAAGCTGAAACCAATCTCGCTATAGATATAATTGATTGGTTTGCTGAAGAAGGAAGAAGAACTTATGGTAGAATTATACCTGCGCGTGTAGATGGTGTGCAACAAATGGTAGTTAAAGAGCCAGTAGGACCTGTGGCAGGCTTTACGCCATGGAATTTCCCATTAAATCAGAGTGTTAGAAAAATATCTGCTGCAATTGCTGCTGGTTGTTCAATTATTATCAAAGCAGCAGAGGAAACACCTGCAAGTACAGCTGCACTAGTAAAGTGTTTTGCAGATGCTGAAATTCCAGCCGGTGTTATAAGCCTTGTATATGGAATTCCATCTGAGATATCGGAATATCTAATACCTCACCCTGTAATAAAAAAAGTTACATTTACTGGGTCAACCGCTGTTGGGAAACAATTAGCTGCATTAGCTGGATCCCACATGAAAAAAGTAACGATGGAACTAGGTGGTCACGCTCCAGCAATTGTTTGTGAAGATGCAAATATAGATACAGCACTTAATGTTTTAGTTGAGAATAAATATCGTAATGCTGGTCAAGTTTGTGTTTCGCCTACACGATTTATTGTACATGAAAAACATTATAATGAATTCGTTAAACGTTTTACAGAAATGGCAAAAAATATAAAAGTTGGTAATGGCCTGGATCCAGAAACACAAATGGGACCGCTAGCTCATGATAGAAGAGTGGAAGCTGTTGAGTCATTTGTAACAGATGCAATAAACAAAGGTGCAAAGGCAACAACAGGTGGTAATAGAATTGGTAACGAAGGCTATTTCTTCGAGCCCACTGTCCTCACTGATGTCTCTTTGGACTCCAAGATAATGAATGAAGAACCATTTGGTCCTGTTGCTCCAATTATTCCATTTAGTGATTTTGATGGCGCTATCGAAGAAGCAAATAGATTAAACTATGGTCTTGCAGCTTACGCATATTCAACATCTTCAGATACAATAGAAGAGTTGGGCGCAAGAATTGAAAGTGGAATGATATCCATAAATCATCATGGTATTGCACTTATCGAAACACCATTTGGAGGCATTAAAGACTCAGGCTATGGATCTGAAGGTGGATTAGAAGCTATAGAGGGATATTTGAATACAAAATTTATTACTCGAAAAGCAATATAATTTTAATTCTAACAAAAATATTTATTTTTATACATTAAAAAACTTTTATAATTTCATTGAAGTGTGATATGTAATCTTATCTTTCACTTTATAGAAATTCCTTTTAATGAAATCTTTTGCTGAATTGGGACTTCCAGAGTTCCTTAGTCATACTTTAAATCATCTAAAATTTAACACACCAACCCAGATACAATCTACTTCTATACCACTTGCTATGGAAGGGAAGGATATTCTGGGCTCTGCACAAACTGGTACGGGTAAGACGGCTGCTTTTGCAATCCCTTTAATTGTAAATTTACATAACAAACCAAACAGTACAGCTTTGGTTATGACACCCACACGTGAATTGGCTTCTCAAGTTATGGGACAATTTTCATCTTTACTTGGAAAAAAAACAAGAACTAGAAGTGCATTGTTAATTGGTGGGGATTCGATGTTTAAGCAATTAAACCAATTAAAAAACAAGCCAAGGTTGATTGTAGGAACCCCTGGGAGGATAAATGATCATTTAAAAAGAGGCAGTTTAAAATTAGATTCTTTAGATTTTCTTGTGTTAGATGAAACTGATCGAATGTTAGATATGGGTTTTTCAGTTCAAATTAATGAGATATTAAAATATGCACCAGCAAAAAGACAAACATTATTATTTTCCGCTACATTACCACCTAATATTATTAAATTATCTAAACAATATATGTCTGATCCAGTCAGAGTGGAAGCTGATAAATTATCAGAGGTACCTCTAAACATAAAACAACAAGTTATTTATACAGGCACAGATAAAAAATATGATTATTTAAAATCTCAAATAGATAAACGATCGGGATCAATAATAGTGTTTGCAAAAACAAAATTAAACACCGAAAATCTCGTTAAAAAACTATCAAAGGATGGTTTTGATGCATTTAGTATTAATGGTGATTTACGTCAAAATGTGAGAGCACGTGTGATCAATAATTTCAGAAAAATGAAATTCAGGATATTGGTCGCTACAGATGTTGCATCACGTGGAATAGATGTTCCACATATTGAACATGTAATTAATTATAATATTCCAGAAAATCCAGATGATTATATACATAGAATTGGGCGTACAGCTAGAGCAGGTGCAAATGGAGCTGCAGTTATATTCATAACACCTTCAGAAAGACAAAAATGGAATAGGATTAAGTCATTTCTTAAATTGGATATAGAAGAAGTTGGAATTAAAGAAGAAACAGAAGAAACAAATAAGAAAAGCAGAAAAGGTTTCACTAACAAAAAAAATAAGATTAGATTCTTTTCTAAACAAAATAAAAAAAGACCAAAAAAAAGAAATGGAAAAAAATCTAAAAATAAATGACATCAATATCTCTATAAATCTAAATAAAAAAGAAAGTGACATATTTGCAGTTTTAATCCATGGACTTCAATCTAATAAAGAAGCATTTAAGACAATACAGTCTGATATTGAAAAAAATTTAGAATTTTCAACCTTATCAATTGATCTTGTGGGATTCGGTAATTCAGAAAAGCCAGATAATTTTCCATATGATTTAATATCACAGGCAACTATAGTAAAGGATATTCTTCGAGACTTAGAAATAAGAAATATTATACTTATTGGTCATAGTTATGGTGGTATGATCTCTACATATTTATCTAATCAAAGTGATTTAAATGTATTAACTCTAATTAGTTTGGAGGGGAATCTTACAAGAGGTGATTGCGGTGAGAGTATGAATGTTGCAAATTTATCCTTTTCTGACTTTAAACCATACTACAATGAATTAATTTCTAAATTAGATAATACTAAAAAATTACCAGAGCAATTTCGTGCAGAGGCTCTAAAAAAGATTCCCAACCATGTTTTTCATAAATCATCGAAAACAATTGTGGAATGGTCCATAACATCTAATTTATATGAAATTTTTACTAATTTAGAGATTCCTAAATTATTAGTAATTGGATCAGAAAGTGGTTATCAAACCAAACCAGATGATGAATATACAATAATTAAAACTATATTTGATGCAGGGCATTTTATGCTTCTAGAAGATGGAAGGAAAACGTCACAGATAATTACAGATTTTTTAAGTAATTTTAATTAATTCATTAAAAATGCATCAACATAGTTTCTGCAATTTTTACATTCATCTGACTCTTCACCCGACTCAAAGACATTATGACCTTCGTCTGCTATAGATATTAGCAAATTATCAATGTTATATTTATTTAATTGCTGATGTATCAATTCAGAACCTTCAGTTATAACACCATACCCACCTGTATCACCAGAAGAATAAGGCACTACTTCATCCTCTTTGCCGTGAATGCTTACTGCAGCTGGATCTCCATTTTCTACATATCTACTATCAACAAGTGAACCTGCTATATTAATTACCTTATCTATTTTATATGATTTAGGTCCCAATATAACAGCTTGAATATAGTCATCAGCACCCTGCATACTTCCTAAGACAGGGTGTTGTTTCATGAGCATAATATCATTTATTGAGTTTAGATAAGAAAGATGGAGTGCTGTAAGAGCACCTGCTGAATATCCGCCAACGATAACCTTCTCATAATTTTCTTTTGATAACAAATATTCTATTGCAGAATTCATATCCTCCATTGAGTTAAGTAATACTACTGATAACATTTGAGGTGATATTTGATTGTGTAATTCTTTTGGGATCAAACGATAATTAATAGATGCGACGGCATACCCTTTATTGGCAAGGTACTCAGCATAATCTTCAAAATCATTTTTATTACCTTCAATAAAACTTCCACCATGTGCCAAAACAATCAAAGTTGATTTATCAAGATAGTCTTTTTCAAGATGGTATAAATCTAGAGATAATTTCACGTTTTGATTTAGAAGGTTTGTAGTTTCCTTATATATGATATCCTTGTTTTTGTTAAATTCGATTTTATCCAAATTAACTATTCTTGCATTAGTATTATTGGTAAAAAATAGAAATAATATCAATATGAGGTTTATTTTTGTAATTATTGTAATGATTTTCATATTGGAATTCTCCCTTTAACAAGATGATTTTAAAAAACTAATCAGAATTTGTCCATGACCTTTGAATTAAACTCAAAACTTAAAAAAGATACACTTTTAGTATACGAAAATCAATTCACTCATATTTTATTGATGAATGACAGAAGATATCCATGGATAATTATTGTTCCCAAAAAAAATAACACCAATGAATTGTTTCAACTCACATCTCTTGAAAGGACTCAACTTGATGTTCAAATTGATATAATTTCAAAATTTTTTAAATTTAAATATCCATCAACAGTTATTAATGTTGCAAAAATTGGTAATATTGTGAAGCAATTACACATTCATATCGTAGCAAGGAATGAGAATGACCCATCGTGGCCTAATCCTGTTTGGGGAATTGGGCAGCCACAAAAGTACTCAAAAAATGAAGCCAAAATCCTCATTGAGGAATTTAAACAATATTTTATTAAAAACTATCCCCATAAAGGTTAAATTAAATTTTTTTTTATTGATCTCATTCAAACTTTGATGGTTAAATGTTTCTGTATTTTATGTATGTTGATAGGGAATTATAGATATGAAATCATCTGCTTTTCAATATGAGTTGCCAGAAGATTTAAGCACCGCACTTAAATTATTAGACTCAAAAGATATGGACATTCTTCCATTGGCTGGGGGTCAAAGCCTCATGCCTATGATGAATTTTAGGGTGGCTCAGCCAGATATTTTAATAGACTTAAATAAAATAGATAGCTTGAAAAATATTACAATTGAGGACGGTAATGTAAAGATAGGTTCAATGGTCCGTTACTGTGAATTAGAACAATCTGATATAATTCAAAAACATTTTCCTCTAATCATACATGTAATTCCTTACATTGCACACAGTGCCATCAGAAATAGAGGAACTATAGGAGGCAGTGTATCACTAGCAGATCCAGCTGCTGAAATGCCTTCAATTTTAATTGCACTAAATGCATCAATAGAATTATCGAGTTCCAGTAACACCAGAACAGTAAAATCCGAAGATTTTTTCAAGGGAATTTTTGAAACAGATAGAAAATCAAATGAGCTTGTTACATCTATCAATATCCCTATTACAGCATCACCTAAAAAGTTTGGATTTTATGAGGTAACACGACGTCATGGTGATTATGCAATGGCAGGTGCTGTTGTAACCAGTGATAATAATGAAAATGTTTTTAATGAGACTCGAGTAGTATTATTTGCTGTTTCAACAAAACCAATGAGACTAACAAAATCTGAAGGTTTATTAAATGGTAATAAATTAGATGATCAAGGTACTATAAATTCAGCCATAGACGCTGTGAGTGGTAATTCATTTGAAAGTGACTTACACAATGATGAGGCAACAAAAGAAACTTTAGCGAAAGTATCTCTTAAAAGAGCAATAGGAGGTTTAAATGGTTGATACCAAGACAATAACAGTAACCGTAAATGGTGAAGAATATACAAATACAGTTAATGTAAGAAAAAATCTTATTGATTATCTAAGAGAAGATTTGGGTTTAACGGGAAGCCATGTTGGGTGTGAACATGGTGTATGTGGCGCTTGTACATTAGATATGAATGGTCAAACTGTTAGATCTTGCCTTATGTTAGCTGTTCAAGCAGATGGTATGGAAATTACTACAATCGAAGGTTTGCCAAGCGAAGGTATTGCAGAAGAATTAAAGAAATCTTTTGCTAAGAAAAATGCTCTTCAATGTGGTTATTGTACACCAGGCATGCTCTCATCAGCGCTTGAATATCTAAACAGCGGCGGGAAAGCAAATAAAGAAGATATAAGGAGACACATATCTGGCAATTATTGTAGATGTACAGGTTATCAAGCTATCGTCGAGGCGATATACGAGGTAGCAGAAAATGGAGTAAGCAAATGACAGGACCAAAATTTAGCTTTGATAAACCAGGTAAATATGTTGGGCAACCTACAGAAAGACCAGATACAAGAAGACTTTTAAAGGGACGTGGTAAATTTGTTGATGACATCCAATTGCCAAGAATGTTACACGCAGCCTTCTTAAGGTCACCTGTTGCACACGCAAAAATCAAATCCATAGACACATCTGCAGCTGAAAAAGTGAAAGGTGTCGTTAAAATCTTTAAGGGAACTGATTTTATCGGTGTTGTTGAACCATATGTTGGTGTTTTGAGTCATTTAGCTGGTTTAAGATCTGCTCCACAAATGCCTCTAGCAACTGATACCGTTAGATGGCAGGGAGAACCAGTTGTCATGATTATTGCTAATTCTAGGGCAATTGCAGAGGATGCTGCTTCTGAGATTATTTTGGATTTAGAAGATTTGCCAGCTGTTACAAATATGGAAACTGCATTAAACAAAGATGAACATGTAATTCACTCTGAGTTCGATTCCAACCTTGCTTGGGAGAGAACTGTTGATGTTGGTAATGTAGATGAAGTTTATGCACGTGATGACGTCGTTACAGTTGAAAAACAGTTTTTATTTGGTCGCCATACTGGTGTGACATTAGAGGCTAGAGCTACCATAGCAAATTATGACCCTTCAGAAAATCAACTGGATGTCTATTACTCTGGGCAAGCCCCTCATATGATGCAGTTTATTTATGCAAAACATCTTGATATGCCAGAAGAAAATGTAAGAGTAACGTCTCACGATGTTGGTGGAGCTTTTGGTATTAAAGTTCATACGTACGGTGATGAAATTGCAACAGCTGCAGCTGCTAAATTAATGGAAAGACCAATTAAGTTTTTGGCTGACCGATATGAAAGCTTTATGTCAGATATTCATGCACGTGATCATGTTATCAATGGAAAAATGACAGTGTCTAAAGACGGAAAGATTCTTGCTTTAGAATATGATGACATTACTGGGATTGGCCCATTTTCTATGTATCCAAGAACATCTGCGATCGAAGCTAATCAGGTATTAAATTTGACTGGCGGCCCTTACACTATTCCTAATTATAGAGCGAATGCTAAAGTTGTTTTCCAAAATAAAAACATGATGTGTCAATACAGAGCTGTGGGTCACCCTATAGCTATGGCTCTCTGTGATGGTTTATTAGAAGAGGCAGCGGCAGCTATAGATATGGACTCTGTTGAATTAAGAAAACGTAATTTAATTCCAGATGATACTTATCCAACCACCAGTACCACTGGTATGAAACTCGATGATCTATCACATCAAAAAGCTCTAAGTAAACTTATCGAAATGATGGATTATGAAAAACTAAAGAAAGAAAATACAGAGTTAAAAAAGCAAGGTGTCTATAGAGGTATTGGTTTCTGCTCTATGATTGAAGTAACAAATCCAAGTCCAATGTTTTATGGAATTGGAGGTGCACCAATAGCAAGTCAAGACGGTGCTACAATCAGATTGGATGCAGGAGGAGGCATACATGTTGCTTCTTCAGTTACTGAACAGGGACAGGGGACTAATGCTGTTTTAGCTCAAGTTGCAGCTGATGTATTTGGCGTTGATATGGATAGAGTGCAAGTTACTACAGGTGATACTAAAACTACTCCATATGGTGGTGGTACATGGGCATCCAGGGGTGCCGGTATTGGCGGTGAAGCTGTTTATTTAGCTGCAGAAGCACTTAAAGATCAAGTATTAGATGTAGCTGGAGTCATGCTTCAGTCAAAACCGGAAGATTTGAACATTGATAATGGTCATGTAGTTGATCATGTTTCCAAAGAAAAAAGAATGTCACTATCTGATTTAGCACGTACTGTATATTACAGAGGCAATGAATTGCCATCTGACATGAGTCCTGAATTAATAGCTACCAGACACTTTCGAGTAACGGATACACCATTCGTCTTCACAAATGGTGCAATGGCTGCTCATGTCGAGTTAGATATTGAGACTGGTATAGTTAAGATTCTTAATTTCTGGGCAGTTGAAGATTGTGGAAGAGTAATCAATCCAATGTTGGTTGACGAACAAATAAGAGGTGGTGTAGTTCAAGGAATAGGTCATGCATTATATGAAGAGTGTTTGTATTCTGATGATGGTCAACTACTAAATACAACACTAGCAGATTATCTTGTTCCAATGGCGGCTGAGATGCCAGAAATTCATGTGGGTCATATAGAAACACCAACAAAAACATCTGTATTAGGAGCAAAAGGTGCTGGGGAAGCTGGAACAGGAGGAGCTCCTGCATGTATTATAAACGCAGTTAATGATATTCTTCGTCCTCTTGGTGTTACTAATTACCAAATACCTATGACTCCAAATAGGCTTCTCGATACCCTAAAATCTGCTAAAATTTAAATTAAATTTAAAGGTTAAAATATGTCAAAAAATATACCACTTTTAACACGCAATGGTGCAAGTCTTCCTTGTGTAGGTCTTGGCACAATGGTTTTTCCAGAACCTGAAATAGCGCCAAGTCTAATATCTCATGCAATAAATATTGGATATACTCACATAGATACAGCAAGAAAGTATGGTTCTGAAGAATGGGTAGGTGAAGGACTAAGAGCATCAAATGCTTCAAGAGATGACATATGGATAACAACGAAGGTAACTGAGGATGATGCTAAAACTGATGACTTTGCCAGATCAGTTGATGATAGTTTAAAGGCTATGCAATTAGATTATGTAGATTTGTTATTAATACATTGGCCGTCAAGGACTGTTCCCTTAAAGGAAACAATAGGTGCGCTAAATAAAGCTAAAAAAGATGGATTGGCAAAGAATATTGGAGTATCAAATTTTACCGTTAGTCTGATTGAGGAAGCTGTTCAATTATCTGATGAACCATTATTCTGCAACCAAGTAGAGTATCATGCTTATATTAATCAAGATAAAGTTTTAGCTGCCTGCAGAAAGCATGGACTTTTAGTTGAATGTCATGTGCCACTTGGGAGGGGGAGAACTTATAAAGATCCGCTAATAATTAATATAGCTGAAAAACACAGCAAAACAGGTGCTCAAGTAGCTTTAAAATGGCTTATCCAACAAGATGGTGTTGCCGTTCTGCCGGGTTCAACAAATACAGGAAGGATTGAAGAAAATATTGATTTATTTGACTTTGAATTAACTGATCAGGAAATGAGTCAAATATCTGAATTAAGAGCGAATAATATTAGAGCAGTAAATCCCGAAGTTAGAAGACCGGTTTGGGATACAGTTTAAGAAATATTCTTCTTCCAAAACTTACCAAACCACTCTAAGTAGTTACCATAAGCCTCTGATTTTAAATGTAATGATTTCTTTATAAGATTCACTTCACCTTGTTCTTCTAAATCCACATCAAGCGAGTCATTAATACGATTTATCATGTTAAACATTGCGCAGAGGATTGTCATTTCGACTATTTGTTTTTCTGTAAATTTCTCTTTTAATTGATTATAAAGATCATCATTACCCGCAGCTGTATTATTTGTAACTGCTTCTGCCCATTTGATTGCTAACACTTCCTCTTCTGTAAATAGGTCATTATCACTAAAATCATTTAATGATAGTGCTTTAATATGTTCTTCACCTATACCTGCAGCAGCTCCAAGAGCTGTATTATGTGCGTAGCAATATTTACATCCATTTGTGTGGCTTGTTTTGATTACAATTAATTCTTTTAATTTGCCTGATAAATCCGTCCCATCCCATTCTCTTTGTGCTGCAGAGTTGATGGGTAGGAATGCCATGGCCAAATAAGGTGAATTACTTAGTGTTTTATAAAAATTTGGAACTCTACCTAACAGTGTTGGTACCATATCGTAGAATTCTTTATTTTCTTCACTTAAATCTGCTTGTTGAACTAATTTTACACGTGACATTTTTTATACCTGTTCTCTTATGATTAAAAATATGCTTGATTAGGACCAACGGTTGGGTCCCATTCACAATCACCATATGGGCCATCACCTTTATTTGCCACATAAGCGATTCTGCCATCTGATATGCCATCTTCGACTTTTTTAGAGAATAAAACCCTCTGCAGCCAATCCATAACATAATGATGGCAGTCTAATTTACCTAAATTTGGTATTCCCCATAAAGGATGGAATTGATCTTCTATGACCCACATTTCTTTTTTGCATTTTAAATCTTCGAATACTTCGACTGCATCTTCTAGTGGACATAGGGGGTCAAACTCACCTGTAACGAGTAGGGTAGGGCATTTGATTTTATCCGCATAACCTTTAACTGTCATTTTTGCAGCCATTTTATCAAATTCAACCTCATCATCCATGCCAGCCATGTACATAAACATTTGTTTAAATCTTGGTGATGACTCCGAGAAAATTGTATTGTTTGGATTAAAGCATGCAACACCACTGGCTATAGCAGCCGCTCTATGATCATAACTCGCTAGTCTTAAAGACCAATAACTTCCCATACTTACACCATAAATGCCTACACGATCACTATCAACTTCTTCTCTTGTCTGTAAATATGACATAACAGCAGCACCAGCTCTTTCATAATTATCGCCAACTGCTCTGATTTTTTGCATATTTGAATTGCCTTGACCAGGTCCATCCATTGATATGACATGCATACCTCTATTTATTCCAAGGTTATTCATTACTTTTGGAAAATACTCTTTGGTTTGGTCCATGCCTGGAACATAGATTACACAAGGAGCTTTTCGACGATCCGGAAGGAGATGTAATAAACATGAAATTGTCTTTCCATCATCAAAGGGCACTTCAACTCGCTCTATTGGATACGGGGCTAATTCGCTTCTTCTATCAACCATTTCTTTTAATTTATTTGTAAGTTCGATTTTGACAGGGTTATCATCATAGTAAATTGGGTGTTGTGCCATTCGATATGACTCAACAGCATGTTCATAATGTTCTAGCGCAGTCATATTGAAACCTTGTTTCTCAGCTTGCATTGCAAGAGCCTCATCATGTTCAGCTTTTTGACGCCACATCTTTGGAAGCATTCTATAATTATGAGCTCTTTTTGGTGTTTCCCAATCATCTCTCTCAAAGTTTTGAACTCGACCGCGCATGTTTAATGCAAGATCTAGCATCCATTGTTGGTTATCTCTTTTTGTTCTTGTGTTTTTCATCCCTATCTCCTTTAAGCATTAGAAGTGCTATATTATATTGCTAATATTAATTTATTGATTTGATCTTGCAACGAATAAATGTTCTTATTTTATCAGGATTTATTAATATGCTGAAATTAACAAATAAACCAATAAATGGATCGGGATTGCTGGCTATATTTTGTGATCTAACTATAGAAGACCAGAAAGAATTTCATCCTTGGCTAATGAATGAAATGTTTCCTGCTAGATTGAAAATTGGCTTCAATAGTTGCGCTAGTTTTGAGAGAGTAGATGGGGACGGACAGAAATTTCTTACACTTTATGAAGTAGATAATATTGTTTACTTATATGATAAACCCTATCAAATGCTGCGCGAGAATAGGTCACCATTAGATGCAAAATTTCACAAAAGTTTTTTAAATCCTTCTAGATACACTCTTCAACTAATACCTCCCTCAGTAGAGAAAGGCCAAAAAGGTTTTCTAAATTATATTGGGGTTTCAAGAATGAATTTAAAAAGTGTTGATGCCCAAAAATATCATTCTAATTTCATCGGTGATATCCATAATAATAAAACATTACCAATAAGAAGATATATTAATATCGAGGGTGAACATAATAATTTTACAATAATTGAATCTAATGAGATAGATAAACTAAACGAACATCAGATTGACAATAAACCAACATCCTATGATAATAAAATTGATGCATTATATGAATGCAAGATTCAATTAAAATGAAAGCTTAATGATGATGTCTATAAACTATGAATTCTTAAGAGACTTGTATACCGAACCGAGACCAACTTCTCTAGCTAAAGTTCAGTATAAAATAGATCACCATTGCCGCGAATTTATTAGCAAATCACCATTTATCATATTAGGGACAGACGGTGATGTATCTCCAAAAGGAGACTTTCCAGGTTTTGTAGAAGTACTTGATGATAACACAGTAGCAATACCCGATAGATCAGGTAATAATCGTTTAGATTCATACATAAACATTCTTTCTAATCCTAAGGTTGCTATCATGTTTTTAATTCCCGGAATAAGTGAAGTACTCCGAATAAGAGGAACTGCTGAAATTTCAAGAGATGAAAAGCTACTCACAAAAATGTCTGTAAATGGTCAAGAGCCAAAGACAGCTCTAATTATTAATGTTAATGAAATATACCTACATTGTGCAAAAGCAATAGCACGTTCAGATATTTGGAATCCTGATAAATTAGAGAAAAACTATTCTACTAGAGAAATGTTTGCTGAACATGTTGGAAAATCAAAAAAGGAATTTAGTGATTACTATGATAATGCTACGGATGAAATATTAACAAATGAGGGACGAAAATAACACTTTGTTAATTAAAAGAAATTTCTACTTATTGCTACAGTTACAACGCCAATAATCATCGACATAAAAACATTCTTTGTTTTGTGCATACATAGTGCAATTAATACCATCGCTAAAATACCAGCTATTCCTTCTTTTAAAATTGCAGGGGTTACGAATGATAATAATAATGTTGGAGGTAAGTAGTCTAAAAAAATTCGTATCCTACCTTCATTAGATATTTTACTTGATAATAATAAACCGGATAATCTTAATCCATAAGTTCCAACTGCTACCGAGAAGATGATAATTAATGCAAAAATATCATTATCAGACATATCTCTTATCCTCTAAAAATACTCCAACTAAAGATCCAGCAATTGCACCAAATACAATATATAAATTACCACCAAACAAAAACTCAGAAATATATGCAACAATAGCCGCAGATGTCCATGGAATAAGATTTGTTTTATTCTGATATAAGTTAAAACACAAAGCAGTAAAGATTGCTATAAATGCAAAATCAAGGGCATATTTTGATGGATCTTCAATGAAACCACCAAAAATATAGCCCATGTATGTTCCAATTGACCATATAGAAAACAAACATATTCCGCCTCCAAATAGAAAGAGGGGGGTTATCTTTTCATGCTTGCTTCGTTCAATTGTAACTGCCCAGTTTTCATCAGCAACAAGATGCATAAATAAGAACTTATCTTTTAATGAACTTTCTTTGAATAGTGAATTAAGTGATGCACCTATTAAAAAATACCTTAGATTTATGAGTAATGCTGCTATAACAATTGTAAATACTTCAGTAATGTTATTCCACATATCTACAATAATAAATTGAGATGTACCTGCAAATATGAAGACATTCATCAAAGTTAACTGATATATCTCCACTCCTTTTTGAGCGCATATCATTCCTAATACCGCTCCATATGCGAAAACACTTATTCCAATTGGTGCGTTTGCTCTCGCACCACTGAAAAAATTATTTGATAATTTATCTGTCATAAGACTACTAATAAAAAAAATTATTTATATCCCAAAATTAAACCTTGATATTAATAAAATATTAATCTAGATTTTTCTATTAGGGATTAATTTAGGGATATGTGTTTTTATAATACAAATCCAATTTTGCATACCTTAAATTCATCTTTGAAAATTATTAACGTTAATAACAAAGGGAGGTTATTATGAAAATATCTCTTATCATGAAGGGAATTACTGCTTCAATATTTGGCGCAGCAATGCTCCTTACAGGAACAACAGCAAATGCTGCTTGGGATTGTAAAGAAGTAACATTCATCGTTCCTTATTCACCAGGTGGTGGTTCTGACCAAATGGCTAGAAGACTACAACCAGGTCTAGAGGAAGCTTTGGGTGTAAGTGTAAACATCGTTTACAAAACAGGTGGCGGTGGTGCTGTTGGATTCAGTGAATTACACCGTTCAAAACCTGATGGTTGTACAATATCAAACGTGGTTGTACCTAATGTGATTATTTCATCAAAAGGTGAAGGCGTTGGATATAAACCAGATGATTTCGCATACATCGGTATGACAGAATCTTCAGCTGGTGTACTTATGGTTCCACAAGATAGCCCATATCAATCAATTGACGCATTTATTGCTGGTGCAAAAGAAAAACCAGGAATGCTTACAGTTGCTGGTACAGGTGGTAGTGGTGCTGACAGATGGGCGCAATTAGCTGAAGTACTTGGTATTGAAGCGACTTACGTTCCAGTATCAGGTGGTGTTGGTAAAATGATGCCTATGCTTGCAGGATCACATGTTGATGCAGCTGCAACAGGTGCAAACCATGCAACTAAACATAAAGCAATTGTGAATGCAATTCTTCTAGCAGGTCCAAATGAGGTATCAACTTTACCTGGTGTACCTACAGAACCAGATTGGAATTATGTAGTTACATGGGGTATAATGGCACCTCCAGGAACTCCAGCAGATATTGTTGAAGATCTAAATGCTGCTCTTAACAGTGCTGCTTCTGCACCAGAAGTTAGAGATGCATTGTTGAAAGGTGGTTATGTTCCACACATTCAAACTGTAGCTGAAGTTAATGCTTTCATGGCTGATGAAATTGCTAAACTAGCAGACTGATCTACTATTCTTATTGTCTTGGTGGGTTTTTTTACTCACCAAGATATTACTACATAATTTAATAAGTATTTTTTATTTTGGGGTGATAAAATGATAGAAGCATTCTTTATGGCAATTAGTCCATCTTATTTGTTTTATATGACAATTGGAGTGCTATTAGGTCTTGTTGTGGGAACCTTGCCCGGTTTAACAGCAACCATGGGGACAGCTTTGCTTGTTCCATTTACTTTTGGTTTACCAACTGGTGAAGGTATAGCCATGTTGGGTGGTTTATATGTCTGTGCTATGTTCTCAGATGCCATACCAGCTTGTTTAGTTAATACCCCAGGAACGCCCGCGGCCATGGCTACGGGATTCGATGGACACCCCATGGTCAAACAGGGGAGAGGTCAAGAAGCAATAGTAGCAGCATGTTTTGGATCCGCATTAGGTACAATATTCGGTGCAATATGTTATTTATTACTTGCATGGCCAATGATTGCAATTGCACTTAAATTTGGTCCACCTCAATTTTTCTGGTTAGGAATATTTGCTCTTACAATTATCGGTAGTTTAGCAGGTGACTCAATACTTAAAGGTTTAGCTGGTGCTGCCATTGGTATTATGATCAGCTGTATAGGAATTAGTCATGCTGCTGAAGTAAATAGATATACACTAAATATTCCAGAATTAAGGGGTGGCGTCTCATTGGTAGCGGCTCTGATTGGTGTCTTTGCCGTACCACAAGTTTTAAACATGATTTTAAACCTCAAACAGGAAGAGTTTGTTGCTGAATATAAATCAGAACCCGGCGTTATCTTAAGTACAATAAAAAAAGTAATAGTAACACCAATACATAATTTAAGATCAGCTGTTATTGGAGCATTTATAGGAATACTTCCTGGTGCAGGCAGTCCAATTGCTGCAATTGTTTCATACAATGAAGCACTGCGATGGAGTAAAGATAAAAGTCAATACGGTAAAGGTGATATAAGAGGAGTAACTGCTTCCGAAATTGCTAATAACGCAGCTGCGCCAGCTGCTATGATACCACTTGTTACATTAGGTGTACCTGGATCTGCCCCTGCTGCGGTTATTGCTGGTGCTCTAATGTTGAGAGGCTTAAACCCAGGGCCTGAGCTTTTTGCTACAGATGGTTCTTTAGTGTATTCCTTTGGTTGGTCTCTATTAATTGCAGGTATTGTCGTATTTTTTGTTGGTATGTTTGCAACACCTCTATTAACAAGAATAATCAAAATTCCATTAAGAGTTCTTGCACCACTTATTATGTTCCTAGCAATAATAGGTGCTTATGCGATTAGAAATAATATTTTTGACGTATATCTGATGTTACTCATTGGTGTATTTGTCTTCTTAGTAAGACGTATTGGATTCCACCCTGGACCTATTGGATTAGGTTTTATATTAGGGCCGATAATTGAGCCGAATTTAGTACAAGCTTTATACATTTCTCATGCAGTAGGCGTACAAAAGGTATTCTTCAGTGGATCTGTTAATTTAATACTAATTGCACTTTCAATTTTATCTGTAAGTGCGGTAGCTATTTCTAAATTTAGATCAAGAAATAAAACAAATTAGTGGTGATAGTAAAATGAAATTAATTACAAAATATATACAAGATAGCGATATTGTAACAGCAATAGTTTCTATTACCTTTGCGATATTATTTTATAATGGAACACCACATGACATCTGGGATGGGTACACATATATAGACTGGGTATTTCCATTATTATCAACTTTTACATTAGGATTTGTAGGAATAGCATTTACAATAATTTCCATATACAAAATATACAAAAAGAACACCATTGAAGATCTTAAAGTTGAAAAGTCACAACTTGAGTCAATAAAAGATGTGTTAGTATACTTAGGTATTGTCTTTCTATTCCTAGTATTGCTGTTTGTTTTTGGCTTTTGGCCTGCTGCAATATTCTTCCTTTGGACAGGCATCTTCTACTTTAGTTCAGAGAAAAATCTAAAATCTGCGAGGGTTGCAGCTACTTTTGCAGTAATTGTTTGTGCTGTTGCTTGGGTTGTTTTTTCTTCTGGCTATGCTTTCTATGTTCCATTCCCATCATCAAGAGTATTTATGTAAGGAGTAATTATGACCAGACCTTTCTATAAAACAGATGCTGTTACAGGCGGTGGACCTGCTCAATATATTAGTGCAGAACACAAACTTAATGAGCCATGGGAAGAGCAGGCTCATAATGTTCGGCTTGTCGGTCATTCTGATCTCAATGGTTGGGGTGATGCCTTCCAAATACAAGTATCAAAAGGGATATGTTATGTTGCTGCTTCTGGAGTCAACGGTCATGATGGAATGACTATTCTTGATGTTAAAGATCCGTCAAAACCTACAATATTAAACCAAATATCAGATTCACCTGGTGCACGAACCCATAAGGTTCTCAAAATTAATGATGATATTATGATTACAAATTCTGAGTTAAGACCAAATCTTAGAGATAAATATCCTGAATTAAAAGGTGGTATGAAGATATTTGATATTTCTGATCCAATAAATCCTAAATTTTTGAGATATGTTGAAACAGATGGAATGGGTATACATCGTCCTATCTATGATAGAGATAGAAAGTTAATGTATAGTTCAGGTTATAGGGATGGATTCAATAAAAAGATTCTTCTCATTCATGATATGAAGGATCCGTCTAACCCAGAGTTTATTGGGCAAGGTTGGGTTGAAGGTCAAAAAGATGGCGAAGAATATTCTTGGGATAATTCTATTGTCCAAAATGAAGCTTGGTGCCACGAGGGGAATCCATGGGGTAATTTTGTAACTGCTGGATGGTGGGATGGTGGAATTGTATTATTTGATTGTACAGATCCATCAAAACCAGAATTTAAGTGGAGACATAATCCGCATGAAACACATGGATGGGCTGGTTGTTATCATAGTTTCCTGGTTCCTAAGGGTTCGGATTTTGGGATTGTAACTCAAGAAACTGTTACGGTTAATTGTGAACATCCGCCCGCATTTGTTACCTTCTATGATTTAAGAAATAAAGATGTTCCACTTCCAGTAAGCACATATATGCCATTTGATACAGATCCACTAGAAATGAGACCAACGGATAGTAAATGGAGTAGGACCGGTGCAAGACACGGCGCTCACAACATATGGTTGGATATGGAAAAAAATGATCTTATCTACATTGCTTGGTTTAATGCTGGATTAAGGATCATTGATTGGAGCAATCCATTTAGTCCTAAAGAAGTTGGATCTTATATTCCAGCAGGTAATAAAGAAAGATGCTGTCCACAAAGCAACGATGTATATGTTGATCGTGAAACTGGTCTTATATACATGTCTGACAGATGGGGGCTAGGTCTACATATTCTAGAATATACAGGAAGTTAGTCAATCTTATTAACAAGATAGTTTAAATTTCTTTTTTTAAGAAAATTTTAACTATTGCATTTGTTTTTTCAGAAAATTTATATATAGTTATTACTATTGTCTTAAAGTTTATTAATTAGGGAGGTAAACATGACAAAGAAATTTTTTGGTTTAAACCTATTTGGTTTAACAGCTTTTCTTGCTTTAAGTTTCCTACCAGTCCAAGATGCAAACGCAACAATTAAAATTGGTGCTTCTATGCCATTAACAGGTAACTTCGCTGTACCTGGTTCTAAGCATTTAGAAGGTTATCAAATGTGCGTTGATATCATCAACAGACATGGTGGATGGCTAGATCAAGAAGTTGAATTAGTCGTAAGTGATAATAGATCAGATACTGAAACAGCAATTGCTCAGTATGAACGATTTATCAATGTTGATAAAGTTGATTTAACTTTTGGAACATTCTCAAGTAAATTGACGTTTCCAATTTCACCTATATTAGCAAAATACAATGCAATCCATCCAATACCATCTGGTGGCGCTCTGAGAATTTTCTCACAAGGACATAAAAACCTATTTTATTTCCAAGCAAGTGCTGCTGAATATGTTGGACAAAACATGACAGGTCTTATTAATGATCTAGTTGGAGACAAACCATCAAAGGCAGCTGTTGTACATGCTGATGACTTCTTTGCAAACTCAATTGCAACCGGTCTTCTTGGTGAAAAAGTTGTTATGCCTGGTAGTGGAGAACTTGTTGAAGATATGGCTCCTGGTTATATTGCAGCAGCTGGCATCGAAGTTGTTTATCATGAGCAGTGGCCAGAAGAAGGGTTCTCAGATTGGCTAGTTCTTGCTAACTCAATCAAGAACTCAGGTGCTGATTTAGTGATTGCACTAATGGCATCACCAGAAGAAGCTACACAGTTCACTAGAGCACTAAAAACAGTTAGGCATAATCCAAAACATATCCTTCTTTCTCAAGGTACTCAGAAAGAGTTTTATGAAGGTCTAGGTGATGATGCAAATGGTGTTATCATTATGTCTGCATACCATCCAAAAGCACCTTTCAAAGGTCAGTTAGCTGGTCTTCAAATGAACAATGCTGACTTTGCTGCAGAATATAGCGTTACAACTGGGAATAAACCGGACGAAGACGTTGCTATTACTTTTGCTCTTTGCCAAGGGATAGATCAAGCAGTAAGAGCAACTGGTTCAGTTGATGATCAAACGATTATGGATTGGTTACATGCAAGAACACCAGAAGATCCTGTGAAAACAGTTCTTGGTAACTTCGCATGGGATGATAGAGGATTACCTCTCGGTAAATCATTCCTTATGGTTCAATGGCAAGATGGTGGTAATTTAGAATTTGTTTATCCTACAAATGAATTTGATACTGCAGACCTTGTTGATCCAAAACCACAATGGTAAAATTATAAATTATATGCGGTCAATTTATTGGCCGCATATTTTTTTATGGAAAATCAAGAATGATAACAATCAAAAATGTAACAAAGAGATTCGGTGGTATTATTGCTGTAAATGATTCCTCATTTAAAGTGGAAGAGTCTTCAATTTGTTCATTGATAGGTCCTAATGGGGCAGGCAAGAGTACATTATTTAATTGTATATCACGTGTATACCCAATAGATGAAGGTGAAATTTATTTAGGTGATAAGAGAATAGATACAATGCCTGCACATAAAATCGCTACATTAGGAGTTGGTAGATCATTTCAATTAACAAGAGTTCTAGATGAATTATCCGTAACTGAAAACTTATCATTACATACAGCTGCTGGATTTGATTTTCATTTGTTGAGAGCCGGTGTTACAAAAAGTGATAAAGAACGTGCAGAACAGATTATGGAATTTCTGAATATTACCCATATTAGAGACTTACCAATGAAAGAACTTTCATATGGTCAAAAAAAATTATTAGATTTAGGATCTGTATTAATGTCTGATCCTAGCGTTATATTATTGGATGAACCTGCTGCAGGAGTTAATCCAAGACTTTTAGAAACTATATTAGATAGAATATTAGTACTTAAAAAACAAGGTAAAACCATTTTATTAGTTGAACATAATATGGAATTAGTTATGGGGATAAGCGATAAAGTTATTGTTATGGCAGCCGGTGCTGTTATTGCAAGCGGTCCACCAAAAGAAGTTCAAAATAATAAAGAAGTTTTAGAAGTTTACTTAACAGGTTGATAACGATGACAGAATGTATGCTTAAAATAGAAAATGTTGTAGCCGGTTATGGATATGGCCCTGATATCATCAAAAACATTAACCTCGAGCTAAACAAGGGAGATATAAAATGCATTATTGGTCCCAATGGAGCTGGAAAATCTACTGTACTAAAAGCAATTGCTGGGATTATCAAACCTAGAAATGGAACTGTAGTATTCAATTCAGAAGATGGTGATGTTAACTTATCTGGTATGGAAACATATAAGATAATGAAAACTGGTCTTTGCTTTATTCCACAAGATAGATCTCTATTTACAACACTAACGGTCGCCGAAAACTTAGCAATGGCTGGATATACACTTACTGATAAACAAGAGTTAAAAATTAGAACAGAAGAAGTTTTAGAAACTTTTCCAAGACTAAAGGAGAGATTATCTCAGTATGCAGGAACAATGTCAGGTGGTGAACAGCAACAGCTAATATTTGCAAGAGCTATTATCCTCAAACCACGAGTTATTCTTATAGATGAACCATCGCTTGGGTTAGCTCCTGCTATCGTAGAACAGGCATTTCAACATATTGAAAATATAGCCTCATTAGGTGTTTCTATTCTACTTGTTGAGCAAAATGCAAGAAGAGGTCTATCATCATCTAATTATGGAACCGTAATGGACTTAGGTGAAATCGTCTTTGAAAAAGAAGCAAATGAGGTATTAAATGATGATAGAATTCAGGAGTTATATCTAGGAAAGAGAAAGAAGTAATATGTTTATAATTCAGACAATAATTTTAGGATTATGCCTTGGTTTTGTATATGCCCTTATGGCTACAGGTTTGACTCTTATATTTGGTGTGATGAGAATAGTAAATTTAGCACATCCTATATTTATTTTAGTAGGTGCATTTGCTGCATATTACCTATTTGTTCTTTATGGCATTGATCCAATTATAGCAATACCTCTATGTGCAGCTGTTACTGCTTTACTAGGAGCAATTACATATAAACTCGTCTTTGAAAAAGATGCCGGTGCACAAACATATTCGGAAATGACAGTATTATTAACATTTGGAACAGCTATGGTGCTAGACGGAACACTATCTTATTTCTTTAAAAACACTCAAAGAATAACATCACCACCTTACGCAACTGATGCAATATTTCTTGGTGAATTATTTTTACCTACAGCACAATTATATTCAGGACTAATTAGTGTTGGACTTATAATAGCGCTTGGTTTGTTTCTAAAATTTAGCAAATTGGGTATCGCCATAAGAGCAACATCTTTAAGTAGAGTCAATGCAGAACTTGTTGGAATAGATGTAAAATTTGTTTGCTTATTTTCTTTTATCCTTGGTTGCGCTTTAGCTGGAGCAGCTGGCTCATTGGTAAGCTTTGTCTTTTCATTTTTCCCGGCAAAACACTGGGAATGGATTGCAATATTAATGTCTCTTGTAGTACTAGGTGGAATGGGCAGTATATTGGGAGTTGTCATATCTGCCGCGATATTAACAGTAATTGCATCTCTTGTTGGAGCCTTCATAGCTCCCGCCTGGTCAACACTTGTATTCTTTGTGGCGTTATTCCTAATGCTTTTAATTAAGCCACATGGAATGTTTGGTAAATATTTGGAGTAATAAAACTATGGACTCAAGAAAATCAATCCCAATTATCACATTTATTATTCTTATATTTTTTCCATTAATACAATTCTTTCCATCAGTATTTGGTGATCAAAATTATGTATTACATTTAATGTTGTATGCTTTTTATTATATGGTTATGACAAGTAGTTGGAACATTATCGGTGGATATGGTGGTTTTATATCTGTAGGTCACAATGCTTTTCTATGTATAGGAGCATATATAGCAGGTTATTACTCAATTATGTGGGGTGTTTCACCATTTTATTTAATATTACTAGCAGGTATTGGTGCCGGGATTTTTGGTTTTTTCGTTGGTTTGATAACATTGCGAGTTAAGGGACCTTCATTTATTATATCTTCAATTGCACTCATAATGATATTAAGAATTATTTTTGATAGATGGGAATTAGTTGGTGGTGCTAGTGGCATAACATTACCATACAATTCTTTATCTGTAGAGTTCTCAAAATTTCCGCATTATTATGGATTCTTGATTTTAGCAATAATAACAATATATATGAACTGGTATGTGAGACATTCAAAATTTGGTCTTGCTCTAAGGGCAATTTCACATGATGAAATTAGAAGTGCTGTTGCTGGTATCAATGTTAAATACATTAAAGTAACTGCTTTTGTTTTATCTACATTCTTTATTGGTTGTGCTGGGGCTATTTGGGCAGATTATCTAACATATGTTAGACCTAATATTTTCTTAATTATTCTCATTGCTGCAAATGTCGTTCTTATGGTAATCCTTGGGGGAATGGGCACTGTAACAGGTCCAATTATTGGAACAATAATATTCATAGCATTTAATGAATTAATTCTGTCTTACCTGGGCGCAACTGAATTAAATCTTCTATTTACCGGCTTATTGTTAGTTGTAACTTTATTATATTTCCCAAATGGTATTGTTGGCACTTTGAAAAATAAAGGAAAGTTACCAAGATTTTTAGATTGGGGCTAAACCTCTAAATATAGTAATATAGAATTATGAGTACAGTTAACGCAACTGGATCAAAAATTACCAAAAGATTTTGGCAAGAATATATCTCTATATATAAACTACCAATTCTCTTAACAATTTTCCTTGTAATTATCGTAGCAGGTGGATCTGCAGTTTATCCACTTTTGATAAATTGGAGTTATAACACTATAGATAGTGGTAACATTGACAAACTATATATCATTATACTCATTATACCGCTTGTTGCATTTTTAAAAGGAGTTACAAACTACTTACAAATAAACTCAGCTAATAAAATTTCACTTAATATAGTAGGTAATTTTCAAAAAGATTTTTTTGCGAAAATATTAAAATCAAATATAGAAATAATCGAAGAGAATGGCCCTGCCAACTTAATTTCTCGAATAAATAATGACTCAAATTTAATAGCGCAATCACTCGAGAGAGTCATTAATAGTCTATTTAAAGATGGTTTAACAGTCATTGTCTTAATAGGAACAATGTTTTATTTAAATTGGAAATTGGCACTTATAACATTTATATCATTACCTTTTGTAATTATCCCAATTTATAAAATAGGACAGAAAATCAATAAAATATCAAGAGACTCACAAATACAACTTGGATTTCTTACAACTATATTAAATCAAAGTTTCCAAAATATTCAGACGATAAAATCATATCAATTAGAAGAACGTGAAACAATCAATGTAAATTCGGAAATATCTCAAAGAATTAATTTTATGCATCGTTTGTTTAGAATGCGTTATTCAGTTTTACCAATAATTGAAATAATTGCGGGTGTATCTATTGCAATTTTGATCATATATGCTGGTATTCAAATAAATAGTGGTGCTAGCACGCTTGGAGAATTAACTGCCTTTATTACTGCATTATTGATGCTCTCAGAGCCAATAAGATCTCTCGGTACTTTAAATGCAATATATCAAGAAGGACTTGCAGCCCTATTGAGGCAATACAAACTATACGATGACGCTATCATCATAAATGATTCTAAAAATGCAATTGAATTTAATGATATAGCTGAAAATATCATTTTTGATAATGTATCATTTCAATATTCAAACTCTGATCGGAAAATTTTAGATAATGTATGTTTTAATATTAAGAAAAATACCAGAAATTATATAATAGGTGAAAGTGGCTCTGGCAAAACCACTATATTTAAATTATTACTGAGGTTGTACGAAGCTTCTGATGGTAAAATATTTTTTGATAATAATGAGATCAATAAATATAAATTGAGTAGTATTAGAAGTAACATATCCGCAGTCTTTCAAAATACACTTATCTTTAATGATAGTTTATATAACAATATAAATTTAAATAATCAAAATATGAACATCAACTTTGAAAGTTTGATTCAAGACCTAAATATTAACGAATTTTCAAACAAACTATCTAAAAAGCTTGATACGATTATTGGTATAGATGGCGTCTCTTTATCTGGCGGAGAAATGCAGAGAATTGCAATTGCAAGAGCAATAATTAAAAATTCTCCAATACTGTTACTTGATGAGGCCACGAACTCCTTAGACTCAATTAATGAATTAGAAATAAATAAAACTTTAGATAAATATTTCGAAGAAAAAACAGTAATAATAATTGCACATAAACTATCTACTATTAAGAACGCTGATAATATTATAGTCCTCAAAAACGGAAAGGTAATGGGGGAGGGGAACTACAAAAGCTTAGAAAAAAATAACCAATATTTTAATGAGCTAATTCATTCATCTCTGATTACATAAGAAGGCTTCTTAAGCCTTTATTTTCTTAACTTATAATTAGATGTGATCAATTGAGGGTCATACTTCTTATCTATCCAATCCTCTAAATCAGTATTATTTAATTCTAAATTTTTTAATAGATTGAAAAAATAATCCAATATACCTGTTGAAGAATACCTTACATGTAGATATTTTAATGATAGTTGTTTTTTGGCTAACTCAATATCATTTGTAGTGTAAAATATATACAGTGCCATAAAGAATCCTGTTCGGTCAGCACCAGTCTTGCAATGGACAAGAAATGGCTTTTGAATTTGCTTTATTATATCTAAGATTAATTTTAGTTTATCTTTTTCAGGCAAACGCCTTGCTGAAATAGGTATATTAATCATATTTGTATTATGCTTATAACAAATATTCTTTTGTATTAAGTAAATATCTTGATCTGATGTGTCGGAATATCTCAGATTTATTATATTTTTGATCTTATGATTTATTATGTATTGTTCAAGTAATTTTGGAGATGGTTGCCCTGATCTGTATACACCTTCATTTATTGAATAGAAATTATTGTTAATAATTGCTCTTATCCACCCATGATCAATTATAAATAAATTTATGGCGCTTCTTAATTTCAAAATAACCTCATTACTTTGTAACTTATCAGATATTATTACACTCAATTACACTTAATGAATATATTGTTTATTTATTTTTGTTCTTTTTATTTTATAATTATTAAATGCAATATAAAAAACATCTATTAATAATTCTTATGTTCCTGTTACCAATTTCATTAACTTCATGTAGCTCTTGGTTTATGGTAGAAAATAATCCAAAAAAATATGGTAAGTATGATTATATACCACAGGGTGGTGGTCATTATAAAGTGGGTGAACCATATCAAATTAATGGAGAGTGGTATTACCCTGAAGTAGACAAAGATTATGATCAAACAGGAATTGCTTCTTGGTATGGTGATTATTTTCACGGGAGGTTAACGGCAAATGGTGAATATTATGACATGAATTCTTTATCTGCAGCTCACAAAACTCTTCCTCTCCCATCATATTTAAGGGTTACAAATCTTGAGAACGGGAAATCAATTATTGTAAGACTAAACGATCGTGGTCCATATGTTGGTGATAGAATTATTGATCTATCAAAAAGAGCTGCAATTGAACTAGGAATGATGAAACAGGGCACTGCAAATGTAAGAGTGCAATACATTGAAGAAGCACCGTTAGACGGAAATGATGGTGACTATTTTAAAAATTCAAAGCCTGGTTTTTTTAGAAAAATGTGGAGAGCTACTTCATCAGCTCTAACGGATATGTAAAATGAGTAAAGGATTTTTTATAACATTTGAAGGGGGTGAGGGCAGTGGTAAAACAACTCAATCAGAGTTATTATACAAAAACCTTATACAAAAAGGACTTAATGTAACACGAACTAGAGAGCCTGGAGGTACAATCTTAGCTGAATCAATTAGAGAAATCTTATTGAAAGGTGAAAAAGATAAGATGTCTAGTTTGACTGAACTCTATTTATTTGCAGCTGCAAGGAGGGATCATATTGATAATATTATAGAACCTTCTTTAAAAAATAATGAAATTGTTATATGTGATAGGTTTATCGATTCAACAACTGCCTATCAGGGTTATGCAGGAAATATCGATTTAAATCTTATCAATTCTATTAATAATTTTACTATTGGTTCAATTATACCGAATATAACATATATATTTGATATCGATCCTGATATTGGACTTAAAAGATCCATAGATACCACTTCTGAAGAAATTAGATTTGAAGAGAAAGATATTGAATATCATAAAAAAATTAGATCAGGATTTCTAGAAATAGCGAAGAATAACTCCGATAGATGCATAGTTATTGATGCTGAACAAGAATTAAAAAAAATAGAAGAATTACTCCTAAATCTAACCATTAAAAAATACGAGGATAATGGAAATTAATTTAAAACCTTGGCAAAACAAATCTTTCTATGGCCATGATAAAATAATTAGTCAATTGAATAAGATTAAAAACTCTAATTCAATAAATAATTCATTATTGTTTTATGGAGAATATGGACTTGGAAAATCTACACTGGCATTTAGATTTGCAAATTTCCTTCTATCAAAAAATGAGGGAACATTCCAAGATTTTAAGATTATTGAAGATGATAACACTTTCAGTCAAATATCAAAATTAACATCACCCAACGTTCACTATATTTCTGATTTAGATGAAAACGATAACCTTAATGAGATAAAAATTGATACAATTAGAGAATTAAAAAACAAACTTCAAACTAAGACATTTAACAAAACACAAAGGGTTGTGATCATTGATTCATCTGATTCATTGAACAAATCATCTTTTAATGCCTTACTGAAACTATTAGAAGAACCACCCGATCAAACACTTATTATAATAATATCACATAATATTAAGAATTTACCCGACACAATTTTATCAAGATGTATCAAATTTCATTTTAAAAATTTAAACGATGATGAAATAGATAAGGTACTAAATAATAGCAATATAGATATAGATTTAAGTAAGATAAAAGATACTTATTTAAATACTATAACACCAGGGAAAGTTATCCATTTACATAGGCATAATTTTGATAATATTTTAAGTGATTTTAATGATTTAAAAAGCGCCGATAATACAAAGATACATGCATCAGCCTTAGTTATATCAAAAAAATATTCTCCAAAAGAAAATCATCAATCATTTATTATTTTCTATGAAATTTTTATGTTGTGGATCAAACAGAATGCTATTAATTTACTTGATAATATACCCACTAATTTAAATTTATTAAAACTTATTAAAATATGGGATAAATATAATAAAAAATATATTGATCTCAACACTTACAATCTAAACAAGGATGAATTTCTTCTTTCTATTTGTTATGAATTACAAAAAATAAAGAATGATATAAAATGACAAAAAATCAAAATAATTTTTTTCTTACAACTGCAATTTCTTATCCAAATGGAGAGCCACATATAGGTCATGCATATGAAGCCATAATAACTGATACGGTTGCAAGATTTAATAGGTTAATAGATAAGGATGTGTTCTTTTTAACTGGTACTGATGAACATGGAATTAAAATGTTACAGACGGCCAAGAAACAAAATCTAGAGGCAAGGGATTTAGCAGATAAAAACGCACCACTCTTTATAGAAATGCTATCAGACATTAATTCAACACACGACGATTTCATTAGAACCACTGAGGATAGACATAAGGAAGCTTGTATTGAAATCTGGAATAGAATGAATGACAATGGTGACATCTATAAAGATAAATATGCGGGTTGGTACTCTGTCAGAGATGAAGCTTATTATGAAGAGAAAGAGTTAACAAAAAATAATAATGAATACCTATCCCCACAAGGTACTCCAGTAACATGGGTTGAAGAAGAAAGTTACTTCTTCAGATTATCAAAATACCAAGATAAACTGCTAGAACATTATAAACAAAATCCTAATTTTATTCTTCCTACAACAAGAAGAAATGAAGTTACTAAATTTGTTGAATCAGGTCTTAAAGATTTATCAATATCAAGAACAACATTTGATTGGGGTATAAAAGTTCCAAATGATGATAAGCATGTCATGTATGTTTGGGTAGATGCGCTAACTAATTATTTGACTGGTACTAATTTTCCAAACTCAAACTACACAGAAAAATGGCCAGCTGACTTTCATATTATCGGTAAAGACATTCTCCGATTCCATGCAGTTTATTGGCCAGCTTTTCTTATGTCAGCTAATATTGAACTACCTAAAATTGTATTCGCGCATGGTTTTTTATTTAATAAAGGGATCAAAATGTCAAAATCTCTTGGAAATGTTGTTAGTCCATCAGAGCTAATTAATAAGTATGGGATAGATCAAATAAGATACTTTTTCCTAAGGGAGGTTTCTCTTGGGAATGATGGTAATTACGATGATGAAAGCATAACTAGAAGAATCAATGCAGATTTAGCTAATGATCTAGGTAATTTAATTCAAAGATCATGTTCTATGGTAGTAAAAAATTGTAATAGTGTAATTCCCACACCTTCAGAAAACAAAACCAGTGATGATTTATTAATTGATACAGAGATTACTAATTTGAGTAATAAAATAATAAATTATTTGGAATATATAGAAATTAATAAGATTTTGAATGATATATGGGAACAGATTTCTGCGCTAAATAGATATTTTAGTGATCAAAAACCTTGGGAATTAAGAAAAACTAATCCAGAAAGAATGAATACAGTATTATATACAACGATTGAGAATATTCGTAAAATTGCAATTATGTTGCAACCCGTAATGCCGGATTCTTCAAAAAATATACTTAATTTACTTGATATAGATATAAATAAAAGAACATTTAGAGACATTGCTAACAAAGATAGTGCAATTCAAAACAATACGATTGGTACTCTAAGCCCCATCTTCCCAAAAATAGAAATGTCTGATGAATAAATATGATTTTCTAATTGATACGCACTGTCATCTTGATTTTGAAGATTATAGTAAGGATCTATCAGAAGTCATTAATAGAGCATATCTAAATAAGGTAAATTATCTTATTACAATTTCAACAAGGGTGCATAATTTTCATAAGTTGAGAGCAATTATTGAAAAAAATGATAATATTTATACGACAATTGGAACTCATCCATTAAATACTGATGAAGAATTTGGAACATATGATCAGCAAGATATCCTCTCAATATCAAAAGAACCCAAAGTTGTCGGAATAGGGGAGTGTGGTCTTGATTATTCAAGATTAAAATATGACAACAAACAAAAACAAGAGAAATTATTCAGATTGCAAATAGAGTGCTCGAATGAATCAAATTTACCTTTTGTTATCCATAATAGAGACTCAGATGCAGATATGGAAAGAATACTAACTGATGAGTCAAAAAATAATCAATTAAATGCAGTTTTGCATTGTTTTAGTTCATCTGAACGTCTTGCTGATATTGCAATTGATCTTGGACTGAATATTTCATTTACAGGTATAATTACATTTAAAAACGCTCAAAAGATAAGAGAAATTGCAAAAAAAATACCAATAGAAAAGATATTTATTGAAACAGATTCACCATTTCTAGCCCCTGTTCCATTTAGAGGAAAAAGAAATGAACCCGCATATGTTGTTGAAGTTCTTAAAATGTTGGCTGAAATTAAGGAGGTGTCTCATGATGAAATTATGAATATAGTTACAACTAATAGTTTAAATTTTTTTAAAAAAATCAATTTATAGATTTTAATAATGACAGATCAAATAAAAATAACAATATTGGGCTGTGGTTCATCAACCGGAGTACCACGGGTTGGAAATGAGTGGGGTAGCTGTAATCCCAAAATTCCTCAAAATAGAAGGACAAGGTGCTCATTACTCATCGAAAAATACATTGGTGATAAGAAAACAACAATAGTAATTGATACAGGTCCCGACTTTAGAAATCAAATGAATCAAGCCAATATAAAGAGAATAGATGCTGTATTTTATACTCATGAACACGCAGATCACACACATGGTATTGATGATCTTAGAATGTATGCCCTTAGAGATAAATCAAGAATAGATGTTTATGCATCTCCGAATACATCAAAAAACTTGCATGATAAATTCGGATATTGTTTTAATAGCAATAACAATAGTCCTTATCCTCCAATATTAAAAATGAACATAATTGACCATGCGCAAACTTATGAAATTTATGGAGAAGGCGGCACTATCAAAATAACCCCCTTCAACCAAGTTCATGGTAATATCACTTCTTTTGGTTTTAAGGTTAATAATATTGCTTATTCCTCAGATATAAATGAAGTTCCATTGGAGAGTATACAATTTATCGAAAATTCAGATATTTGGATAGTTGATGCGCTAAGGTGGATTGAACATCCAACACATTTTCATGTAGATAAAGCATTAAAATTAATTGAGGATTTTAAAGTTAACAAGGGTATTTTAACAAATATGCACATTGACCTGGATTATAATGAATTAAATGAATATTTACCAAACAATGTAATTCCAGCATATGATGGTATGAAGGTTTAATTTAATAATTTAAAGCACTGATTTAAATATATTTATTAATTGTTTCCATAATATATATTATGCGAAAAGTAAATTAATCAAACCTTGTTAAGTAGGGATTGGAGTTTGTTGTGGTTACTAATAGAAGTTTTGAATTTCATTCCAATTGTGTCTTCATTATAAACTTTATTGATTACGATAGTATTTTCATACAACCAAGACTCAATCGAACTCTTATCATAGCCAAATTCAATTTGATAAACTGTAGTATTTAGATTTATTTTTTCTTCAATTAAATCAAACAACTCCTCTACGCCTGCCCCATCTAGTGCTGATAGGACAACCTGGTTATTAGTTTTGTTATATTTGATAAGCTCAACTTCTTCATCACTTAATAAATCTGATTTATTGAGAACCTCTATATAATTGAAATCGTTTATTTCCCTGCCCAATTCTTTTATAGTGTTAAGAACATCTTTATTTTGAGCATCAGTATATTTAGATGATACATCGCGTACATTTACAATAATATCTGCATAATTCACCTCTTCCAACGTTGATCTAAAAGACATAATCAATTCGGTAGGTAATTCAGATATAAAACCAACGGTATCTGATAACAACAGCCCCCTAATTTTTGTTTTTTTTATTTCCTTCATTTTAGTATCCAGTGTGGCAAACAACATGTCTTTTGACAGAACACCACTATCCGTGATTTGATTGAACAACGTCGATTTTCCTGCGTTGGTATAACCAACCAATGCTATAATTGAGTAAGGCCTTTTGTCTCTTTGAATTCTGTGCTGTGCTCTTGTATTTTTGAAACTCTTTAATTTCTTTTTTATTTTCAAAATTTGTTCGCCTATCAAACGTTTATCAATTTCCAATTGCGACTCACCCGGACCACCAATAAAGCCTAACGACCCTCTCTGCCTTTCTAAATGTGTCCATGATTTTACAAGTCTTGTTTTTTGATACTCCAACTGCGCCAGCTCAACCTGAAGAGCCCCCTCTCTTGTTGCAGCTCTTTTTTCAAAAATGTCTAATATCAATCTAGTTCTATCAATGATCTTAACTTTAAGGGCTCTTTCAAGATTTCTTTGCTGAATTGGTGATAATTTGCCATCAATTACAATCAAATTAATATCAAAATCTATAATGTCCTGTGCAGCAGACTCCAAAAAACCACTGCTAAACAAAGTTGAAGAATTTGGCTTGTCTACTTTGATAATTTTTTTTTGTTTAACTGAAATCCCCAGTGATTCAGCCAACATAACCGCCTCATTAATACAATCTGCTGCATCGATGGAGCTTTTTCTATTATATTGCTTTAATTCAGGATGATAAATTATTGTTTTATATGTATTATTTTCTGTTTTATACATATTTATTAGTAATAGTCTTGACTTGTTCTGAACAAATGTTCCACCGCATGAATACTTTCTGAAAGTGAGAATAATACTATCCGATCATGTAATTCTATACGTGTATTACCATCAGGTCTAATTACAGTTTCTTTTCTAAGAATTGCGCCGAACCTCAAACCATCTGGGATATCTGCTTCCTTTATTGTCTTCCCAATAAGTGGCGATGCATCTACCACTTCTGCTTCAAGTACCTCAATCTCACCATTATACAAAGAATGAGCGTCCCGTATTCTCCCTCTTCTTAAATATCTAAGAATACTTGATATTGTTGTGGCCCTCGGGTTAATGAATGTATCTATTTCAAGTTTTGATTGTAGATCATTATAATTACTATCAGTCAATAAAGTAAGAGTCTGTTTAGAGCCCATTTCTTTTGCAATAACCGATGATATCAAGTTCACGTTATCATTGTTGGTTAAAGCAACAAACGCATCAGATCTTGAAATTCCTGCTTGATCTAAAAGATTTTTATCCAAAACATTCCCATTTAGAACGATTGATTTTCCAAGTTCTGTAGCCGCTCTTTGTGCAATTTCCTTATTTAACTCTATAAGTTTTATGTTTATGTTTGAATTATTTGACTCGAGAGATTTTGCTAAATATGAGCCCACATTGCCGGCACCGGCTATAATTATATTATGAGCCTCTGTTTCACGATGCCCCAATATTGTAAGAACTTTTTTTACATGTTCTGAATCACAAATAAGATAAATTTTATCATTTAAGAGCAGTACATCTTTTTGTGTAGGCACAATAATTTCATCATCACGATTTATGCCAACAACGGTACATGTTACATCTGGGAATTGTTTTGTTAGGGAACCTAGAGATTGATCTACCAAGCCAAAGCTTTCCCCTATACTTACACCAAGAAGTGATATCTTATTATCTGCAAACTCTAATATTTCAAAAGCCCCAGGCAAAGCCAGGTTTTTAAGTATTGAGTCCCCTATTTCTCTTTCAGGTGAAATCAAAACATCGATTGGAATATTATCGGTTGTAAATAAATTTTCATATTCAGGATTAAGAAAATTATTTGACCTTATTCGAGCTATCTTAGTTGGAATATTAAATAATATATGTGCTATATGACAAATGACCATATTAACTTCATCAAATTGAGTTACGGCAATAATAACATCTGCACCACCGGCTCCCGCCTCATCTAAGACTTCAGGATAAGAACCATTACCCTTTATTGTTCTTACATCTAGAGATTTATTAATATTATTGATTAAATCTGTAGAGTTATCTATAACTGTTACATCATTTTTTTGAATTGATAGCTGTTCAGCAATCCCATAGCCGACCTGACCAGCTCCACAAATTAGAATTTTCACTTAACCTCCGAGAGTTATTTTTCAATACCTAGATATTTTAATTTACGATGTAAAGCAGTTCTTTCCATTCCAATAAAATCTGCTGTTTTAGATATATTTCCATTAAATCTGGCTAATTGAGAAATTATGTAATTCCTTTCAAATATATCCCTTGCTTCTTTCATGTTATATGAAATTAAAACCTCACTATTTGATATATTGGGGTTATTCTCTTTAATTTCAATTGGTATATAATCAGATGTAATAATGGTTTTTCCATCAGAATTTAACCGCAATATAATATTATCAATAACATTTTTCAATTCTTTTATATTTCCAGGCCATGCATATGATTGAAAAATAGCTATAGAGTCTTCAGAAGAAGAAATAGCGTTTTCTAAGAAATAATCAATTAGAATAGGAATATCTTCTTTTCTATCTGATAAACTAGGGATATGTAGGCGATCAATTGAAATCCTATTAAATAGTTCATCAGAAAATATACCCAAAGATATATAGGATTTTAAATCCTTTGAAGTGCTTGCTATCAAACGAAAATCACTTGAGACATTAGATTTGCCATTGATAATATTTAATAAAATTTTTTGTGCATCCATATCCATATTAGAAATTTCATTAATAAATAGTGTGCCACCATTAAGATCATCAAAAAACTTTTTTTCACTAATATTATTATTTGATAAGAACTCTTGCATTTTAGATGGGTTGAAATAATTGGCATCGATCTCTACAAATAAGTTTTTAGAACGATTTGATTTATTATGGATTAAACGTGATACGAGTTGTTTACCAACACCAATAGATCCAGTGATTAATATTCTGCTATTAGTTTGTGCTAATTTATTTATTCCTTGTCGTAATTGGATTACATGATTTGAAATACCAATGTATTCACTTGCAAAATTTGATTTATTTTTAATTTCTGTTATTTCATTTTTTAGTTCATAAGTCTCAGTTGCCCGTTTTATCACGTGAATAAGACGTTCTGTCTTAAATGGTTTTTCCAGATAATCATATGCTCCAATTTTTATAGCTGTTACTGCAGTGTCTATATTACCGTGACCGGATATAATCACTACTGGTATTTTGGGATGAATTTTATGTATCTCCTGTAAAAGTTCTATCCCATCTAATTTACTGCCTTCAAGCCAAACATCGAGTATAATCAAATCTATAGAATTTTCTTTGATTGCTAAGAGAGCTGTATCACTATTTTGTGAATTGAAAGTTTTATACCCCTCATCCTCAAGAACGCCAGATATTAACTTGCAAATATCAATTTCATCATCAACAATTAAAATGTTTTTTTTGCTAATCATTCATGGTCTCTGAGTCAATACTTAATGTTTTTGGTATGAGCAATGTTACAGTTGCGCCCACAACTGAACTATTTTCTGATAGATTATTATCAAGTTTTATTTGCCCCTTGTGAACCTCAATAATATTTTTTACAACTGAAAGTCCTATTCCAGTGCCCATTTCCCTGGTCGTATAGTATGGCTCAAGAAGCTTATCAGTGTCCGTTGATGGAAAACCTATACCGTTATCTTTAATTTGAATTGAAACTTGATCATCCGAATCATTTAATATAATTTCGATTAAACCTTCAGTAACATTTTTATTATTAGAAAAAATTGATTCAGAGGAATTCTTAATTAAATTTATCAACGCTTGACTTATCAATCTTCGATCAAAATTAAATAAAATTTCATTCTCTGGAATGTTTAATTTAATTTTTATAGAGTCAAAAGTTATTTTTTGAAGTAGGACAGCTTGTCTAATTGTATCACATATATCATATTTATTCATTTTTGCTGATGGGACTTTAGCAAACGCCGAAAACTCATCAACTATTTTCCCCAAATCACCAACTTGCCTTATTATCGTGTCAGTGCAGTCTTCGAAAACTTCAATATCATTTATTATCTGATCCTTGTACTTTCTTTTTAATCTTTCTGCAGAAAGTTGAATAGGTGTTAGAGGGTTTTTAATCTCATGAGCAATACGTCTTGCAACGTCAGCCCAAACAGACGTTCTTTGCGCATCAACCAAATCAGTTACATCATCAAAGGCAATAACCATCGCACTCTTTGTAGATTTCTCTTCTTTAGTTATCTTAATATGAAGGTTTCTATTATAGTTATTAATTTTTACAGTTATATATTCATCAATATTTTCTCTGCTCTTATACGCTTTAATTAGAATATCTGAAAATTGAGGCATTATATCAATAATATTTACCCCAAGAATTTCACTTAGCTCTTTGTTAAAGAAGTTACAAGCTGAAGTATTCGCTATTTGGATATTCCCATTATTGTCAATACTCATAACACAGGATGTAATCCCAGATAATACTGCTTCAGTAAATTTTCGTCTCTCATCTAGCAACTGATTGTTTGAAATAAGATTTTCTCTTTGGTGTTTTAAATCAGAGGTCATGTTATTAAACGTATTAACTAGATTGTACATGTCATAATCAATCTTTGATTTATTTTCAATATTTACCCCTAAATCACCTTCTGAAACACGTTTTGATGCATAAATTAGCCTTGCTATTGGCGCTGACAATCTATTTGCAAAATAAATACTAAACCAAATTGCAACAGTTAAAAATACCAGTGAAAACCCCACATATTGCAATGCAAATGTGACTTGTGTATCAAATCTTCTTTTTTCGAGATCAGTATATTCATTGGTGGTTATTTCTAATTGTTTGAGATGATTTATAACTAGCGGATCAACTGCCTTATATATTAGCAAATAGCCATCTATAAAATCCGGTAGTAATACAAATGCACTTACCATATTGTAATCATTTGGCTTAAAAATGACTATATCACCTTGATCAGCTCTATCAAAAGATAATGGTAATGGTTTTGAAAAGCCTATTTCATATGCAGGTGTGGTTGTGCTGATTAATATATTTCCTTCTCGATTAATAATGTAGGCACCTGTTAGTTTTCTTAATTTGGCTTGTCTGAGGAAATACTCTGCAAAAGCATTAATATTTGTTTCAAAAATGTTTGCAGAATTATTTAAATCTAGTTTCATTGCATCAATTTCAGCTCTTAAATTGTTTGAATGTTCTCTCAAGTAACTATTTGCAACTATGTTAGATTTATCAATCATTGACTTTGTTCTATCTGAGAACCATTTATCTAGCCCTCTATCAAGAGTAATTGTTGCGAGTACTGCCACAACTAAAGCGGGTAATGCCGAAACAAAACCAAACAAAGTTATTAATTTAATTTGTAAGCTCGCACCGGCAATATTTTTCTGTCTTGCAAGTAATATCTGTGAAAATTTGCTTATAATCAACAAAACCATCATTGCAATGAAGACAGTATTTGCAGCAAAAAGTAGGAAAATAACAGTATTAGAAGGTATGAAAACTTGTCCTGTTAATATTAACCAAGTTGAAGATATAAGAAAGATTGCCAACAATAATATGGCAATATTAAAAAAAACCTCTCCGTAATTTGATAGGATTGATTTAATTGGAGTAAAAAACTTTGATGTTTGAATAACACTCATAATAACAATTTAATATAATATATAATATTTTTTAAT
>JBMYRO010000007.1:0-55723 GCA_049602435.1 Hyphomicrobiales bacterium | reverse complement strand
ATTATGTGTGTTGGAAAAAATTATCATGACCATGCACAAGAATTTTATGGGTCAGGATTTGACTCAAGTGGTAAAAAAGCTGTAGCGGATTTTCCTGTCATTTTTACGAAAGCTACAACATCTGTCATAGCAACAGATGAAAATATTATTTTGGCAAACGATTATACAAATACCACGGATTATGAAGGCGAGTTGGGGTTAATATTATCAAAAGGTGGCAAAAATATTAAACCAGAAGATGCTTATGATTACATATTTGGTTACACAATAATTAATGACGTATCTGCTAGGAATATTCAAAAGCAACACGAGCAATGGTTCATTGGAAAAAGTCCTGATACTTATTGTCCAATGGGTCCTGCTATTGTTACTTCTGATGAAATAGGCGATGTGACAAAATTAAAATTAAAAACAACTGTTAATGGTGAGGTTAGGCAAGACTCAATTGTTGAAAGACTAATTTTTGATATTCCTACATTACTATCTACAATATCAAAAACAATGACTTTAGAAGTATGTGATATTATTGCTACTGGAACACCAGCTGGTGTCGGTATTGGATTTGAGCCACCTGTTTATCTAAAATCTGGAGACCAAGTTGAAGTTAGCATAGACAAGCTTGGTGTATTAAGAAATACTATAAAATAGAACTCATTCAAAATTAATAATATATTACAATAAGTTATATATTTTTAGTTTTCCATATTTTATCAATCGTATTTATCCTGTGATATTTATTTGGATAAATATTAGATACTATTTTATGTACAAGTTTTAGACATTCATCTCTATTTAGTGGTCTTTTATGTATGAGAATCATTTTAGAAAAATTAGTCCCAGTGTGATCTGATTTTATTGAACCACTTGAGTCATTCCCTTGTTTTTTTGATTTGATCTTGACTTTCCATATTTCGATTTCTTTATCCGATGATTTACGCTCACCAAGTGAAATCATAAGATATTCAGAGTTTGCCTTTTTTGCATTCCATATTTTATTGAATACATCAATTATATTTTGACGCTCTTTGAAATCATATTTCTCTTTGCGTCCTGCTCCAATTCTAGACCCGCCTGATGTCATAATATATTCCAGTTTTTAGAGAATTGACTTCTTCAATATATAAGAATTCTATTAAGTTAATATTAATCCAAAAGAAATCTTGTTAGAAATAATAAACAGTCTTAATATATCAAACTGAGGGCGCGTAGCTCAGTGGGAGAGCACTACGTTGACATCGTAGGGGTCACAAGTTCAATCCTTGTCGCGCCCACCATAAAGTAAATATTGATATGAACGATAATGATATATTTGAATTTCTAGGATTTCTTGCTGATCAATCAGCGAAAATAACTATGAAAAATTTTCGTCAGAAACTAGTAACTACAAATAAAAATACATCCAATAACAAGATAGACCCTGTAACGGATGCTGACAAAAATGCAGAGAAACTGATCAGAAGATTGATTGAAGAAAAATATCCAGATCATAGTGTTGTTGGGGAAGAATTTAGTTCAAAGGACAGAGACCCAAGGTATAGATGGTATATCGACCCAATTGATGGGACAAAATCGTTTATTTCAGGTATTCCTCTTTGGGGAACCCTCATCGGCCTAGAGATTGATGGCTCTCCCGCATTTGGTATTATTGATAACCCATCTACTAAAGAACGATATATTGGCTCAACTTCAGTTTCCTATAAAATATTCGATGGTCATCAATCAATAATTCGAACCAGTGAGCAGAGTAACATCAATGATCTAAAATTTGGATACACAACTGAGGAGATGTTTGATGATGATTTTACAAAAAAGGTTTTGGCAAATGTTACTCAGGTGGTTGGAATGACACGTACGGGTGGAGATTGTTATTTTTATGGACTATTAGCTTCAGGCTACTTGGATTTAATAATAGAGAATAATCTTAAGCCATTTGATATCATTCCAATAGTTCCAATAATAATCGGCGCAGGAGGCTTTATATCTGATTGGAATGGTCTCCCAGAATACAAGAATGGTAATATAATCGTCTCAAATAATTCAAGAAATCACCAAAAAATATTAGATATAATTGAGCAAGCTAGATGACATCTTTAGAGGATAAAAAAGGTAAAAATATATTTACACATCAAATATTAAAAAAAACTGATACAGGGCATATCAGGCATCTTATCTTAGTTGAAACTTTTGATGGTTTATACACTCCTATTGGGCTTGAATTACCAGATGGAGATGGACCATTTCCACTTGTATTATTTGCCACAGGAAACGGTGGTGGAGGTATAGATTGGTTAACTGATAATATGGAAAATAGAAGATACACAATAGATAAATTTCTTAATAAAGGATATGCCTGTGGCTGGATTCGTTATAGAGCAGAGGTAGAGCTGGGATATAATGAAGGTGGTAAACTGGTTAAGGATATTCGTCAAGGTGGTATGATGTTTAATCGTTCTCCACTTGAATATGAAGATGAAATAGCAATTATTGAATACCTCAAAACTTTTCATGAAATAGATGCTAATAGGATTGGACTACTTGGAATGAGTCATGCAGGTGAAATGATCTTAAAAATAACAAGTGAATACAACGGAGTTTGTGCAGCTGTCGCTAGTGAGCCTGCTTCCCATGAATTTTTAGCATTGACACCAGACGAGAGTGTAACGATTAATGAGGAAACACAGTTACGCGATATTGAGTCAATGCAGATGCAATCTGTTCAAAAGGTCAGAAATAGGATTGATATCGACATAGCAAATCAGAGAATTTCAACAATTAATACGCCTATATTTGTAATGGGTCGAGATGGGGATGAACTCCAAGGTATATTTAAGCTGTCCTATGATCTTCTAAAAGAGAATAAAAAAGAAGCTCTCTGGAAGAGTTATGACCATGCTCTTCATGGTTTTATATTTCCTATCAAACACAATAATATATATGATGTTGATCCCATTCAAGATGAGGCAATCGAAGATGTATTATCATTCTTTGAAAAATATTTCTTAAAACAAGACTAATCAAAATAGCCTTATTATTCTGAGAAATAAGCTATATCTTCTTCACTAGCACTCCAAGCAGAATTGGTAGGCCAATTTTTGGTCATGGATTTCATAGACTCACCATATCGAACCCTAAATAGGATTGTTCTTTCTGAACCATTTGTATATTCATGAAGTTCGCCACGTGGATGTACTACAAAGCTGCCTTTTTTAACTTCTACTTCGTCATTCTCGGTGCGCATTATACCTCCACCTTCATAGCAAAAATAAATTTCTGTAGCATCAGGATGACAATGGTTTGGGCTGACTTGACCAGGTT
Source organism: Hyphomicrobiales bacterium (assembly GCA_049602435.1). Classification (GTDB taxonomy): domain Bacteria; phylum Pseudomonadota; class Alphaproteobacteria; order Rhizobiales; family TMED25; genus TMED25. Next base: position 52,408 of record JBMYRO010000007.1, on the reverse strand, counting down.
CCCAACAAGCTATTGAAACATCTCCTTCGCCGTAAAAACCGAGTTTTCTCTCTACATGTTTAATTGGATCAAATTTTTGCTCTACAGAAAAATCAAATGTATCCATAATGACCTCCAAATATTTTAAATATACTGCGAATCCTAACAGATAATTTTTTTTTTTCAAACAGACTTGAAACTATTAGGATTGTGATTACATATATTTCTGCAGATGCCTTTTGGGTCTGCTTTTATCAACATGTTGCTCAAAGGAGGATATGATATGACAATGCACACATTTGATTTAACACCATTATATAGAACCTCAATTGGATTTGATCGTCTAGCTCAAATGTTAGATACGATCAATGTGGATGTACCAACGGGCTATCCGCCATATAATATTGAGAAACTGACAGATAACAAGTACTGTATTACGATGGCAGTGTCAGGGTTTGACGAGAGCGATCTTAATATAGATGTAAAAGAAAATATTTTATCTGTTACTGGAGATAGTTCAAAAGACGATAATAGGGAATATTTATACAAAGGTATTTCCTCAAGAAATTTTGAACGTAGATTTAGACTCGCCGATTATGTTGAAGTTGAATCTGCAAATCTCTCAAATGGTTTGCTCAATATAATACTTGTGAGAGAATTGCCAGAAGCAATGAAGCCGAGAAAGATTGAGATTTCAACCAGTAAAGTTATTGAAGGATAACAAAAATCAGATGTGGTAGGGCAACTAAATGCCCTACCGCTTATCTAAAAATTCCCTATCATCTCAACAAGTTTGTAGATATCATTCTCATCACTATTGAATGAGGTCACCAGTCTCAAAAAACTATAATTATCTTTATGGTATTGCTCATCTAGTGAAATTTTTGTCCAATTATGACAAGATACTTTATGATTTTTTAAATAATCTTCAAGCTCCTTTGGAACAATAATAAAAACCTCATTTATTTCTGTTCGCCAGGGTAAATGTATAAAATCAAATTTATTCAGATTTTCGGATAATAAATTTGCTTTTTTGTTTGCAGATCTTGCCAATTCTATCCATAAATCATTTTTTAAATAACCAATGATTTGTGAAGATATGAATCTCATTTTTGATAAAAGATGACCAGATCTCTTTATATAAAGATTTGTTTTTTTCGAGAGATTTGTATTAAAGAAAATTACAGCTTCTGCGGACATTGTTCCATTTTTTGTTGTCCCAAAGGACATTACGTCAACACCCACCTCCCAAGTTAGTTCTTGTGGTTTTTTATCTGTGGCGGCCACAACATTCGCAAATCTTGCACCATCCATATGAATTTTTAGTTTCTTTGTATCTGCTATATTTTTTAAGTTTCTTATTTCATCTTGTGTGTAAATAGTACCAGCTTCGGTTGCCTGGGAGATACTTAAGCTAGACGCAACCATATCAAATTCATCACTAGGGTGAAATAAAAGAGCTTTTTCCAGTTCGCCATTTATGATCTTTCCGCCTTTAGTTTTTATAGGGTATAATTTTGCACTGTTTGAGAAAAACTCTGGCGCATTACATTCTTCAAGGTAAATATGGCTATCAGAACCACAAAAAATTGTCCCATATTCAGGAGTTATGGATGCAAGAGATAATGAATTAGCAGCGGTACCAGTTGATACGAAGAAACTATCGATTTCTCTATTGAATATTTCTGATAGCATTTCTTTTGCACTTTTAGTTAGTTCATCGCCACCATAAGAAGCAACTGTATTCTTATTAGCTTCGATCATTTCTTTTAGAACTGGGTCTGCAATTGTGTGTACATTATCGCTTCGGAAATCTATCATTATTTATCCCAATTTTGATGTTATATGTTTCATGAAAAATTTTTCTTCTAATGCTCTAGATTTATTTATATTTTCTTGATTTTTAAAACCATGGCCTTCATCCTCATAGAGAAAAAATTCAGTATCAATACCCAATGATTTTATTTTTTTGTGTATCTCCTTTGTTTGATCTGGTGTTACAACTCTATCTTGTTGTCCTTGAAAAAAAATAATTGGTGTTGTCATTTTATCGGTTTTATTGATTGGCGATCTTGCCAAATATTTATTGTTTTCAATATTTTTAATCCCTAAAAGACTCGAAGTGTAACCAGACTCAAACTTATGCGTATCGTTTAGCAATATCTTAAGATCACTAACTGCATAATAACAGGAAGCACAAGCAATTTCCACATCTTCGCATATCGTATTTAATACTGTAAAACCACCAGCACTTGAACCCTTGAGAATAATTTTTTTATTTTGTAAAGAATTATCATTCTTAATAAATTCTATTGCCTCCAAACAATCTTCAGTATCATATACCCCCCAATTATCATTTAATTCTTTTCTAAACTTTATTCCATAATTTGTAGAGCCTCTGTAATCTAGTTCCATGATATCAAAACCTCTATTTGTCCAATATTGTCTTTCTTCTGAATATCCGAAATATGAGGATGATGTAGGACCACTATGAACTTTGAGAATTAGTGCATTAGTATTATTATTTTTGGATGGGTAGTGGTTTAAAAAAGAATTTTTCAGCTCAATAATTTTTCTTTGATTATTAACTTTTATTATCGAACTCTTTGAATCAGTGAGGGATTTAATTGGCACCGATAGTATCTCATCGCAGAGTTTATCTGTAGAGCCCGCTAGAATTATTAATTTGTCATTTGAGCACATTTGCTCGGAGTAGATTTCAAGGTTTATTTTTTTGATAGAATTCTTGGATCTGTCGATAATAAATTGACTCATTATTCCTTTTTGATAACCAGATGCAAAAATTAAATTTTTATTTAATATTTTATAGCTTGAAATACCTAATTGCCATAATGGCTTGAGCAAATCGATGGGTAAATCATGGAGTTGTTGAGACTCTCCATCTTGATATTGATAAAACTTTCCTCTATCTCCATCTTCCTTTATGTAAATTAACTTTTGATCATCCCACTCTGGTTGGAAAATAGACTTTCCATGACCACCGTCAATTAGAAATATATCTGATATTGTGTTGTAGTTATCAATTCTTCCCAGATATAATTCTGATGACTCCCATGGCATACTGGGTAGGTTCCATTGTAACCAAGTTAGAAATTTATTATCAGGCGATAAGGAAATATTAGAATAGAAGGATGCACCATGCACCACCTTTGTAATTTCTTTGGGTTTAGATAAGTTTATATGCGCGATATAATTTTGGGGGTAGGGCTCTAAGACTGAGTGATCTTCAACAATAAAATATAGATTATTTTCAGCAGCAATTATTTCACCAATTCTAATATCATTCAAATTTGTTATTTGACTAATTTTATTGTTATCAATTTGATAAAGATTTTGATCATCACTATTAACAAAAAAGACTTGATTACCCGAAACTGTATAAGCAATTCCTCCATATTCATGAATTTTGCTTCTTACATTATATTTACCTGAGGTTAAATTGGTATATTGACTATCAATTAAAGAGTATTTGATAATTGATGTTATCCCACCTAAACTAGGATCTGTCTCCATCCAATATATATATTCATCGTTTGCCCAAGGGAACGATCGCTTCTTTTTTGATGAAATTTTTGTTATTTGAATGAAATTTAAAGAAGAACCAAAATTATTTTTTTTTATGTTTGTAAGTTCAATCATATTATTAATTTGTATAATTTGATCAGTAAAATTATCTTTCTATTAGTCTCAAATAAAAATAAAAATATACACTAGCATTTTTAGCTTTAAATCTTTATATATATTATGTATTTATATTAATTCAATTATATAAACTTTCATAAGTTATATGGAGAATGGATGTTTAAACACTACGAAAATAATGTCAAAAAAGCTATCCAAAATGGTGTTTATAATCCTAGCAATGAGCACGATGCATGCGGCATTGGCTTCGTTGCTAATATTAAAAACAATGCGTCCCATCAAATAGTCAAAGATGGTTTGGCAATCCTTGAGAATTTAACTCATCGTGGTGCAGTAGGCGCCGATCCAAAAGCAGGGGATGGTTGTGGCATTCTTACTCAAATCCCTGATGAATTTTTAAGAAAAATATCTAAAGAATTAGGGTTTGATCTGCCAAAAAAAGGTGAATACGGTGTAGGAAATTTGTTCCTACCAAAAAATGATAAGAAGAGAGCTGATTATATAGAAAAAATTAAAACTTTAATCTCTGAGGAAAATCTAGAAATTATCTCTATGAGGGATATACCTGTAAACAACCAAGGTTTAGGTTATTCAGTAAAACCTACCGAACCACTTCATATACAGCTTTTCATTAAATCAAGCACCCCCTTACCGGATCAAGACTCGTTTGAAAGAAAACTATTTGTTGCAAGAAAGAAAATATACAGCACTTTCATGGGCGAAACCGACAAACCTATTGAAGACTTTTACATGTGTTCTCTCTCATCTAGAACTCTACTATATAAAGGTATGCTCCTTGCAGACCAGCTATCAGAATATTTTCTTGATTTAAATGATGAGTCTTTCAAGTCTGCTCTAGCATTGGTTCATCAAAGATTTTCTACAAACACATTTCCAACATGGAGTTTGGCTCAGCCTTTCAGAATGATATGCCACAATGGAGAGATAAATACCCTCAGGGGGAATGTAAATTGGTTGAGGGCTAGGTTATCCACCCTAAAATCAGATTTACTAGGTGATGATATAAAAAAAATATGGCCTATTGTTGTAGATGGCCAATCAGACTCAGCTTGTTTCGACAACGTACTAGAACTGCTTGTAAACAGTGGCTATTCCATATCGCACGCGATGATGACGATGATACCTGAAGCTTGGACCGGTAATAATATTATGCCAGCTAATAGGAAAGCTTTTTATGAGCATCAAGCTTCAATGATGGAGCCATGGGATGGACCAGCCGCTATAGCTTTTACAGATGGCAAACAAATTGGTGCTACTTTAGACCGAAATGGATTGAGACCAGCAAGGTACTTTATTACTGATGATGATAGAGTAGTCTTGTCTTCAGAAATGGGTGTGCTTCCAGTAAAAGAAGAGAATATTATAGAAAAATGGAGGCTGCAACCTGGCAAGATGCTGCTCATCGATTTAGAAAAGGGACAGATAATAGCAGATGATGTGATAAAAGAAGAAATGGCTAATGCTCACCCATATGAAGAGTGGCTCTCAAACAGTCAGATAATACTTGAGGACTTACCTCCAGCAAATCAAGGTACTCAATATGTAAATAAAGACCTATTGAGTTTGCAAAAGACTTTCGGCTACACTCAAGAAGATCTTAAATTCCTTTTATCTCCAATGGTTACAACTGGACAAGAGGGAATCGGCTCAATGGGGAATGATGTGCCAATATCATCTCTCTCTGATAAATCAAAATCACTTTTTACTTATTTTAAACAATTATTTGCCCAAGTTACAAATCCGCCAATTGATCCGATTAGGGAAGAGTTGGTTATGTCACTCGTCTCATTTATTGGCCCAAGACCGAACCTGCTTGACCCTCATAAAAACTCAACACTTAAACGTCTTGAAGTCAGACAACCAATTTTAACAAATGAAGACCTCGAAAAAATTCGTTACGTAAGTGAACTTTCCGAAAATTATTTCAGGACAAGAACTTTAGACATAACTTTTGCTAATGATCCATCAGGAGTTGATTTAGAAGACATTCTATTGAAATTATGTGAAAAAGCAGAGGCAAAAGTTAAAGACGGTAATAATATAATAATCTTATCTGACAGATATACATCCGATAATAGGGTACCAATACCATCCCTACTAGCCACTTCTGCAGTTCATCACTATCTAATAAAAAAAGGCTTGAGGACTTCCGTGGGCATCGTTGTTGAAACAGGGGAAGCTAGGGAAGTTCATCATTTTTGTACATTGGCAGGCTACGGTGCGGAAGCAATAAATCCATACTTAGCATTTGAAACAATTGAACAGATCAGAAATACACTTGATGAAGAAATTTCAAAAGAGGAATCTCAAAAGAGATTCATTAAGGCAATTGATAAAGGCATACTTAAAGTTATGTCAAAGATGGGTATATCAACTTATCAATCATACTGTGGCGCACAGATATTTGATGCTATTGGTTTAGATCAGTCTGTTATTGATAAATACTTTACAGGCACTCACTCAAAGATTGGTGGGATTAGTATAGACGATATAGCAAAGGAGAGTATAGCCAGGCATGAAAGTGCATATAACAGCCCTGATATCTTAAAAATTACTCTAGATATTGGGGGGGAATATGCCCAGAGAAATCGCGGTGAGGATCACGCCTGGAATTATAATACCATTAGCGCATTACAACACGCAGTTAGAGGTAATGCTCAGGATGAATATAATCGTTATGCCAATGAAATAAATGAACAAGATAAAAGATTGCTAACGATTCGTGGCTTAATGAAAATCAAAAAGGCTGAAGAAGACAATCGTAAGAGCTTATCTGTAGACGAGGTAGAGCCTGCCAAAGAAATTGTTAAAAGATTTGCTACAGGCGCTATGTCGTTCGGTTCAATAAGTAGAGAGGCACACACTAATTTGGCTATTGCTATGAATAGAATTGGTGGAAAATCAAATACTGGTGAGGGTGGAGAAGAGGTTGATAGATTTATACCTATGTCTAATGGGGACTCGATGCGATCTGCAATCAAGCAAGTGGCATCAGGAAGATTTGGTGTTACTGCTGAATATTTAACAAATTCTGATATGATCCAAATAAAAATGGCACAAGGTGCAAAACCTGGTGAGGGAGGACAACTTCCAGGTCATAAAGTTGATGCAGTTATAGCTAAAGTTAGGTACTCAACACCGGGAGTAGGACTTATTTCACCTCCACCCCATCATGATATTTATTCAATAGAAGACCTCGCTCAGCTAATATATGACCTTAAAAATGCAAATCAAGAAGCACAAATAAGTGTAAAACTCGTATCTGAAGTTGGTGTGGGAACTGTAGCAGCTGGAGTAGCAAAAGCAAAATCAGATCATGTAACAATATCCGGTTACGAAGGGGGTACTGGTGCTAGTCCTCTAACTTCCATTAAACATGCGGGATCACCATGGGAGATCGGAATTAGTGAAACTCACCAAACATTAGTCCTCAATAAATTGAGAAATAGAATATCAGTTCAGGTTGATGGAGGTTTAAGGACTGGTAGGGATGTTATAATTGGTGCTTTACTGGGTGCAGACGAGTTTGGTTTCTCAACCGCTCCACTAATTGCTTCAGGATGTATAATGATGCGAAAGTGCCATCTAAACACTTGTCCTGTGGGGATTGCGACTCAGGATCCAGAGCTTAGAAAGAGGTTCACAGGAGCTCCAGAACATGTAGTCAATTATTTCTTTTTTGTGGCAGAAGAAGTTAGGAAGTATATGGCAGAAATGGGGTTCAAAACCTTTAATGAGATGATTGGTCAAAGTCAAATGCTAGACAAAAAAGATGTAATTTCACAGTGGAAAGCAAAAGGAATTGATCTCTCAAAGATACTCTATAAGCCCGAGACCGAAGTAAATGAGAAATTATATAATTGTGAACTTCAAGACCATAACCTTAACTCAGTTCTTGATGTTGATCTCATAAAAGAATCTAAAAATGCATTAGATAAACAAGAACCAATATTTATAGAAAAGACAATAACAAATGTTGATAGAACTACTGGTGCGATGCTGTCAAATCAGATAGCAAAAAAATATGGGCACAAGGGACTGCCTGAGGATACGATTCATATAAAATTTGTTGGGACATCAGGGCAAAGTTTTGGTGCTTTTGTGTCACATGGTGTCACTATGGAACTTGTTGGAGAAGCAAATGACTATGTTGGTAAAGGACTATCAGGAGGTAAATTAATTATTTATCCAAATTCTAAATCTAAGATAAATCCTGATAATAGTATGATTGTAGGAAACACAGTACTCTATGGTGCAATTAGCGGAGAGTGCTATTTCAGAGGGATAGCAGGGGAACGTTTTGCTGTGAGAAATTCGGGCGCAATTGCAGTCATTGAAGGTACAGGGGATCATGGATGTGAATATATGACGGGAGGATGTGTTGTAGTTCTTGGTAAGACAGGAAGAAATTTTGCTGCAGGGATGTCAGGCGGTGTTGCTTATGTTCTTGATGAAGACGGTGAATTTAGCAAGAGATGTAATTTATCCATGGTAGAGTTAGAGCCAATAGCTTCCGAAGATGATTTGTTGGAAAGGCTTCATCATCATGGTGGTGATCTTGAAACAAAAGGTAAGGTTGATGTTCTAAAATCTATGACAAAGTTTGATGATGAAAGAATATATAAGCTAGTATCAAATCACTTCAATTATACAAATTCAGAAAAAGCGAAACAAATTATTAATAATTGGGAGCAATATCTGCCAAAATTTGTTAAAGTTATGCCTGTTGATTACAGACGAGCATTGGTTGAATTAGAAGGTAAAACACTCGAGACAGTAAAATAATTCAAGAAGGAAATTCAATGGGAAAAGTTACAGGATTTTTAGAAGTTGACAGAAGGGAACGGAAGTACAAACCTGCTGCTGATAGGGTAAGAAATTTCAAGGAATTTGTTATACCTTTAGGTGATGCTGAAACACAAAATCAAGCATCCAGATGTATGGATTGTGGAATACCTTTTTGTCATAATGGATGTCCCGTAAATAACCAGATACCCGACTGGAATGATCTTGTTTATAATGGAGATTGGAAAGCTGCAATAGATAACCTTCATTCTACAAATAATTTCCCTGAATTCACCGGAAGAATTTGTCCTGCTCCATGTGAAGCTTCGTGCACATTAAATATTACTGATGAACCAGTTACAATTAAGACGATCGAGTGCGCGATTGTAGATAAAGCATGGGAGATGGGATGGATAAATCCACAAATACCTCAAACAAAAACTGGAAAAAAAGTTGCAATAATCGGTGCTGGTCCAGCTGGGTTAGCAGCAGCGCAACAACTAGCAAGGCAAGGGCATGATGTAAATTTATATGAAAAAAATTCAAAAGCTGGTGGGCTACTACGATATGGTATCCCTGATTTCAAAATGGAAAAACACCACATAGATAGAAGAATTGAACAGATGGAATTGGAAGGTGTAACTTTTCATTTTAATCAGAATATTGGAACGGACTCTGATATAAATGAAATCATTCAAAAATATGATGCAGTTATACTTACTGGTGGATCAGAAAAACCTCGCGATCTTCCTATTCAAGGTCGGGACTTAGATGGTATTCATTTTGCAATGGATTTTTTGCCAATGCAGAACAGAGAAAACTCATTAGAAATTAGTAATAACGAGAAAACAATCAGTGCGAATGGGAAACACGTTGTTGTGATTGGTGGTGGCGATACAGGATCTGATTGTATTGGAACTTCGTTCAGACAAGGTGCTTTATCGGTTACTCAACTAGAGATAATGCCAGAACCTCCAGAAAAAGAGAATAAGGCATTAACATGGCCTAATTGGCCATTAAAAATGAGGACGTCTTCAAGCCAGGCAGAAGGTGCTTTGAGAGATTTTTCGGTAATGACTGAAAGTTTTACTGGAGTAGATGGTAAGCTCACAGCTCTGAATTGTATAAGAGTAGATAATTCAATGAAAAAAATTGCCAATTCAGATTTTGAAATTAAAGCAGACCTTGTTTTATTAGCAATGGGTTTTGTTCATCCTGTTCATGAAGGTTTGGTCAAAAATAGTGGTGTTGAATTGAATGATAGAGGCAATGTTAATGCTAATGATTTTGATTATCAAACAAATAAAGAAAAGGTTTTTGTTGCTGGTGATATGAGGAGAGGTCAATCACTTGTTGTTTGGGCTATAAGAGAGGGCAGGCAAGCCGCACACTCCGTTGATAAATTTCTCATGGGTAGTACAAAATTACCAAGATAATTGATAAAAACATCTCTTGACTTTCCCTTAATTGGGAAATATTAGTAACTAGGATAGAAAAATGAAAGTAAAGAATTCACTCAAATCACTTAAAAATAGACACCGCGCGAATAGAGTAGTTCGTCGAAAGGGTCGTCTATATGTTATTAATAAAGTTAATAAGCGTTTCAAAGCAAGACAAGGTTGATAACATTTATCAATGATAAATGATCCGAAATCAACTTATAAGCCATATACCTTAAACAAAGTCGAGAATTCAAACATAATACTGCTTTGTGATCATGCATCTCAATATATACCATCAGAATACAAAGATTTGGGGATTTCAGAAAAACTTCTAAACGAACACATATCATACGATATTGGTGCTGCAAATTTAACAGCTAAAATTTCTGAAATAATAAGAGCCAATTCTTTATTATCACACTTCTCACGATTATTGATTGATCCAAATAGAGGTATAGATGATCCAACCCTAATTATGAAATTTGCTGACCAATTTATAATCCCAGGTAATATGAATCTAACTTCCGATCAGATTAATCAAAGAATAGAAAGTTTTTACAAACCCTATCATAATCAAATAACGAGTATGATAAATTATCTGATAAGCAAAAATGAAGTGCCAATATTAATATCCATCCATTCATTTACACGTAATTTTAGGAGTGATATAAGACCTTGGGAAATATCTGTGCTCTGGGATACTGACGATAGAATATCAACACCAATGTTATCCATTTTGAGAAAGGATAACAAATATATGATAGGCGATAATGAGCCTTATAAGGGTTATCTCAAAGGAGATACATTACATACACATGGCACATCTAGAGGGATACCTCATGTTCTTATTGAAGTAAGGAATGATTTGATTGCCAGTAATGATGGACAAAAAGATATTGCCAAATATCTTGCAGGTATAATTAAAAAGATTATTAATGAATTTAGTAGTCAAATTAATACTATTCAGAATTTTGGAACCAAAACATTTTAATGGAGATATAGATGGAAAGTGAACATAAGATAAAATCACAGGTATTTGATCGTTTAGTGGCACACCTGAGGGCAAATACGGATTTGCAAAATATTGATCTAATGAATTTAGCTGGCTTTTGTAGGAATTGTCTTGCGAAATGGTATACCGAGGAAGCAGAAAAGCACGGTATATCAATAGATTATGAAGAATCTAGAGAACTTATCTATGGAATGACTTATGCTGAATGGAAAGAGAAATATCAAAAATAAATTTTAATTCTAATCAAAATTGACAATAGCTACGTTACATAAGTAGGAAAATAATATGCTAGAAAACACAACGAAATTACCTGAATGGGATTTATCTGATTTATATGATAAGCCAAACAGTACTGCATTTGAAAAAGATTTTGAATTTTTAAAAAGCTTGATTGATGAATTTGAAAAAGAATATAAAGACAAGATTCTAGTTGATGTAAATCATATAGATTTAACTTCAAAAAAAATAAAAAAATCAATAATTGCATATGAGAAAATAATTAACTTAATTGGTAAATTATCTGCATTTGCAACCTTGCATCATGTAACAGCAACTAATGACGCTCTTAGAACAAAATTTTATGGTGATACTCAAGCAAGGATCACAGATATTGCTAATAAAATAATTTTTTATGAATTAGAACTTAATAAAATATCAGATCATACATACAAGGATTTGCTAAATACAGAGTTACTTATTCCTTACAAAACATGGTTCGATAATGTAAGAAAATACAAACCACATCAATTAACGGATGAAATTGAACAGATATTTCAAGAAAAAAGTATCACTTCATTTTCTGCCTGGAATAGATTATTTGATCAAACAATTTCAAACATGAAGGTTAATTTGAATGGTGAAGAAAAAAGTCTTGAGGAAGCATTAAATAAGCTACTTTCCTCTTCAGAAGAGGATAGAAAAACAGCTTTTTTAGCTGTAACAAAAAAGCTTGAAGATAATGCGTCCCTTTTTACACACATTATGAATACAATTTGCCAGGATAAGTCTATTTCTGATAAATGGAGAAAGTATGATTATTCTGAACAATCAAGACATCTTGCAAATAATATTGAAGAAAATGTTGTTAATGCATTAGTAAACGCAGTGGAAAATAGCTATGAAGAAACAAGCCATAGATATTATAAATTAAAATCAAAGATTTTAGGAAAGGAATTTTTAGAGAGCTGGGATAGAAATGCACCTTTGCCAGACTCAAACGTGGAAGAAATCAATTGGAATGATGCAAAGGATATTGTAATTGGAGCATATGAGGAATTTTCTCCAGACATCGCAAATATAGTAAAAGATTTTTTCGATAAAAATTGGATTGATGCTAAGATTTCTGATGGGAAAGTTACTGGTGCTTTTGCACATCCCGTAACAACAGACACCCACCCATATATATTAATGAATTATCAAGGAAAACCGAGAGATGTCATGACACTTGCACATGAATTGGGGCATGGGGTGCATCAAGTACTATCATCAAATTTAGGTCCACTATTGTCGGATACGCCCCTAACCCTGGCAGAAACGGCAAGTGTTTTTGGGGAAATGCTAGCATATAAAAAGCTCATGAGTAATATTAGCAATGATTTTGACAAAAAAGTTTTATTAGCATCTAAAATTGAGGATATGATAAATACCGTAGTAAGGCAGATATCTTTCTACAAATTCGAGCAGATAGTCCATAAAACCCGTAAGCAAGGTGAGTTAACAACAGAAGATTTAAATTCGATCTGGATAGATACTCAATCAAAGAGCTTAGGGCCAGCAATAAGATTGCATGAAAATCATAAATTCCTATGGTCATATATTCCTCATTTCATACATAGTCCATTTTATGTATATGCATACGCTTTCGGCGATTGTCTTGTAAATTCGCTCTATGCAGTTTATGAAAATGATAAATCAGATTTTGTAACTAAATATATACAACTACTATCATCTGGTGGTTCCAAACATCATTCTGATCTATTAGCTCCATTTAACTTAGATGCCACAAATCCTGAATTTTGGAATACAGGGATTTCACTCATTTCGGGTATGATTGGTGAGCTTGAAGAGATGAATTAATGCAAAATAATTATAATGAGACCAATAACTATTCAAAAAGACTATCCCGTTATACGAATGTAGGAAAAGAAGTTGGAAAATTTACAACAAAGTTCCTGGTAAATAGCATTATCTCAGATAATAAATCCGGAAAAAACGCAGTTGCTTTAAAGACAGCATTGGGCTCTTTAAAAGGCCCATTAATGAAAATTGCTCAACTTTTATCAACCATACCTGGTGCGCTGCCACCAGAATATACGGAAGAACTATCACAGCTTCAAAATATGGCTCCACCAATGGGCAAGGGGTTTGTTAGAAGAAGAATGAATACCGAACTTGGGTTAGATTGGGCTGATAATTTTATCAATTTTGAATATAATCCCTTTGCAGCAGCTTCTTTAGGGCAAGTGCATAAAGCAATAACCAAAGATGAACATAATGTTGTTTGTAAACTTCAGTATCCAAATATGATATCTGCAGTTGAAGCAGATTTAAAACAACTTGATCTGATATTTAAAATAAATAAGAACTTAGATCCAGCGATAGGTACAGATAAAATTAGAGAAGAGATTGCAGAGAGGCTTAGAGAAGAGCTTGACTATAAAAGAGAGGCTACCCATTTAAAACTCTTTTCTAGAATTCTAAAAGATCATGATGATATCAATATTCCGGATTTATTTGAAAATTTATCAACTGATAAGTTATTAGTAATGACCTTTTTGAATGGGAAGCCTTTGATGAATTACAAACATTCTTCTCAAGAAATAAGGAATAAAATTGCTGAGTGTTTATTTCGTGCCTGGTGGGTTCCATTTGGACAATTTGGTGTTATTCATGGAGATCCACATTTAGGTAATTACTCTGTATGTGAAATAAATAAAGAAGTAAGAGGCATCAATCTTCTTGACTTCGGCTGTGTGAGAAGATTTCATCCTCCTTTTGTAGAGGGCGTTATCAATCTATATAATGGACTCAAACACAATAATAGTGAACTCATAATCAGTTCATATGAATTGTGGGGATTCAAAAATCTTAACAAAGATCTGATTGAGACACTCAATATTTGGGCCAATTTTATATATGGACCAATTTTAGATAATAGAAGCAGAACTGTTGCAGATGGCATAAAACCTGAGATGTATGGAAGAAAAGAAGCCTTTAATGTTTATCAATTACTAAAAAAAATCGGACCTGTAGAAATACCTAGAGAATTTGTTTTTATGGATAGGGCCGCTATTGGTTTAGGTTCTGTATTTCTTCATTTAAATGCAAATTTGAATCTTCATGATTTGTTTGAAGAAGCAATAAGTGGTTTTGATGCAGACAACCTCTTAGCTAAACAAACTGAAATTTTTGAGAAAACAGGTGTTGATTATGGTCACTAAGGGTCATTTAAGCTTGAAAAATATACATATCTTGTATATCTATTTATTATCAAAAGTTAAATTGTAACTACTATAAAAAAATAATAGAAAGATATAACTTCAAAATGGATTACGAGGAACATAATAAAACTTATAATGGATTTATAAAATTCACAAAATACACAACAGTATTTGTAATATTAATCCTTATTTTCCTGGCTGCATTTGTATATTAGGATTTTACAATAAATAATGCAGATTTCAGTACTTACAGAAATAGATAAATCAGAAACCAGAGTTGCTCTATCACCAGATGTTGTCAAAAAATTGGTAGCAAAAGGCGTAACTGTAATTATTGAGTCTGGAAGTGGTGATAAATCAAACTATTCAGATAAACAATATGAAGAAGTTGGTGCAAAGATAACACGAACAATTAACGAGTCTGTATTAAATTCAGATATTTTAGTGACAGTAAAGAGACCTGATGAAAAAATTCTTCAAAAATTGAATAAAAGTGCCATCATTATTGGACAAATGGATCCCTACGTCTCTAAGGATCTTGAGGGTTTAGTAAAACATGGACATCAATTTTTCTCAATGGAATTGATGCCTAGAATTACTCGGGCTCAATCAATGGATGTTTTATCATCTCAATCAAATTTAGCCGGTTACAAAGCTGTAATTGATGCTACATCAGAATATAAAAAAGCAATTCCTATGATGATGACTGCAGCTGGAACTATTGCACCTGCAAAGATTTTTATCATGGGGGTTGGTGTTGCGGGACTTCAAGCAATTGCGACAGCACGTAGATTAGGTGGTATAGTTACTGCGACTGATGTTAGGCCAGCAACAAAAGAACAAGTTGAATCACTTGGCGCTAAGTTTATTGCTGTTGAAGATGATGAATTCAAAGCTGCTGAAACATCTGCTGGCTATGCAAAAGAAATGTCTAAAGAGTACCAAGAGAAACAAAGTCAGTTAATTTCTGAGCATATTAAAAATCAAGATATAGTTATAACAACTGCATTGATACCTGGGCGTAAAGCACCAATACTTGTTACAAAAAAAATGTTAGAAACTATGAAAGAAGGTTCAGTTATCGCTGATCTTGCGACTGAAAGAGGGGGTAATGTAGAACTCTCCCAGCCAGGTAAGAAAACAATAAATAATGGAGTTACAATTTTAGGATATGAAAATTTTGCACGTTTACTGCCTACAGATGCGTCAAATTTATATGCACAAAATATATTAAAATTCTTGGATGAAATTGTTGATTATGAAAATCTTCAATTATCTATAAATTATGAAGATGAAATAATTAAAGGAATTCTTATAGCAAGAAATGGTCAATTAGTTCATCCCATGTACCAATAAAGGAGATAAGAATGGCTGCTGAGCAAAATATAGTTGGTGATGCTATTGATATAGCCCAAACAGTAGGGCTTATGGGTGCTGTAGACCCACTAATGTATAAGTTTGCTATTTTTATATTAGCAATTTTTATTGGTTATTACGTGATTTGGAGTGTTACACCAGCATTACATACTCCACTTATGTCAGTAACTAACGCAATATCTTCAGTAATAATTGTTGGAGCACTCTTAGCGATAGGGACAGAATTCATTGACGGTCAAACAAATTTATCTAACCTTTACATAGCAAAAGGCCTAGGGTTTTTTGCATTAATATTAGCCTCGATAAATATTTTTGGTGGTTTCTTTGTGACATATAGGATGTTATCAATGTACAAAAAGAAGGTAAAATAAGTGTCTGCTAATCTAATATCATTTTTGTATTTAATTTCTGGAATCTTTTTTATTCTAGCATTAAGGGGGTTATCTAATCCTGAATCTGCGAGGATGGGAAATTATTTTGGAATAATTGGTATGATTATTGCATCCGCTACCACTCTTTTCATTACACCTCCATCATCAACACTAGACATCCTATTATTAATAGGCGGTGTTAGTATTGGTGGTTCAATAGGATTAATTATCGCAAAAAAAATTGCAATGACTGCAATGCCACAACTAGTTGCTGCATTTCACTCTCTTGTCGGATTAGCCGCAGTCCTTGTAGCTTCTGCTGCACTGTATGTGCCTTCATCAATGGGTATTGGTTCTGTTGGGAACATCCACCTGGCAAGTCTCATAGAAATGGGGCTTGGGGTGATTATTGGAGCTATTACATTTTCAGGATCTATAATTGCTTTCTTGAAATTACAAGGTTTAATGTCAGGAGCTCCCATAGTTTTTCCAAAGCAACACCTTTTGAATTTACTTATAGCAATAGCTATTCTATCTCTCCTTGTTGTTT
The DNA here is from genome assembly GCA_049602435.1 of Hyphomicrobiales bacterium. Taxonomy (GTDB): domain Bacteria; phylum Pseudomonadota; class Alphaproteobacteria; order Rhizobiales; family TMED25; genus TMED25. Next base: position 35,768 of record JBMYRO010000007.1, on the reverse strand, counting down.
TTACAATGACTGAGTCACATACCATTTATTGGACAATTGTTGTTCTATCACTATTAATTGGTTTTTTAATTATTATCCCAATTGGTGGTGCTGACATGCCAGTAGTAGTATCTATGTTGAACTCTTACTCTGGTTGGGCTGCTGCTGGTATTGGTTTTACTCTTGGAAATATCGCGCTTATCATTACGGGTGCTTTGGTTGGTTCATCTGGTGCCATCCTATCATACATAATGTGTAAGGGTATGAATCGATCATTTTTTAATGTTATCTTAGGTGGTTTTGGAGGAGAATCAAATATATCAAGCGGTGCTGCCGCAGAAAACCGTCCTGTAAAACAAGGATCAGCTGATGATGCAGCATTCATTATGAAAAATGCTGGATCGGTAATTATTGTTCCAGGTTATGGGATGGCTGTTGCGCAGGCGCAGCATGCTTTAAGAGAGATGGTTGATATCTTAAAAGAGTCTGGTGTTAAGGTGTCTTATGCAATCCATCCAGTGGCAGGAAGAATGCCTGGTCATATGAATGTTCTTCTTGCTGAAGCGCAAGTACCATATGATGAGGTTTTTGAACTTGAGGATATTAACTCGCAATTTAGTCAAACTGATGTAACATTTGTTATAGGTGCAAATGATGTTACAAATCCTGCAGCAAAGAGTGATAAAAATAGTCCTATTTATGGTATGCCTATACTAGATGTTGAAAGATCTGGAACTATATTATTCCTCAAACGGTCTTTGGCATCGGGTTATGCTGGTGTTGAAAATGAACTCTTTTTTAGAGACAATACTATGATGCTTTTTGGAGATGCGAAAAAAATGGTAGAAGATATAGTTAAAGCGTTTTAAGTCTTCTTGTGACAATTAATTCCTTTTTCGCTCTCGTATTATTCTTTTCTTTCTCAAGTATAATCTCGTAGTCTGTTATTGCACTATCCACATTTCCTAAGCTCCTAAAAATATCTGCCCTAATAAAAAGTGCATCAATTAGGTAAGGATTATTATCTAAGACTTGGTTCAAATCATCGAGTGCATTCTCAATTCTACCAATTTCATAATAAGATAATGCCCTATAGTAGAGGGAAGAAATATTTTTTGGTCTAAGAGATATTGAGTGATCAAAATCCTGAATTGCTTCATTATGCATTCTATATTTTTGCAGTAATTTACCTCTCATTTCATAGGCATAAAAATTTTTATCGTTATATTTAATTGCCTCATTTAACTCAAAAACTGCCAACTTAGTATCACCAAGCAAATTATGGTATCTTGCCATGTTATAATGGGCCTTTGAAAATGATGGATTTAATTGTAATGCTCTATTAAAGTCAGAGATAGCATTATCAAAATCACCCAATAAATAATGTACTTCACCACGTAAATTTAGTGCGAGAAATGAGTTCGGATTTTCATTTAAAGCTGTATCTAGAGTATATATTGCTTCTGAATAATTTTGATTTTTTACAAGCTCAGTTGCAAGTTTTAAATATAAATCAATAGAATTTCTATTTTCATGTAATGCAGATCTTATTGACAATATATTATTATCACTAGTTTCTTTTTTTATTATTGTACTAGTTAGTTGAGTATCAGGAACTGATACAATATCAGAGCTTACACATCCAGAAAGTGCTATCACTATAAGAAATATTGAGAAGATATTTTTTTTATTTAAGGATACAGTTCTTCTAATCAGTTCCATAAGGTACCTGCTTATATAATCTGTATATTTTATTATGGGTGTATTAATATCTGTTTAAAATATACCAGAACCGTCACGCATTAACTTTTTTCTAGCTAATTTTCTACCACGTCGAATGGCTTCAGCCTTTTCACGTGCTTTTTTTACAGATGGTTTTTCATAATGATTTCTGAGCTTCATTTCTCTGAAAATACCTTCACGTTGCATCTTTTTTTTAAGTGCTTTTAGAGCTTGATCAACGTTATTATCTCTTACAGTTACTTGCAATTTATTCTCCCACTTATATGACTCAAGAGTTTTTCATACTTATATTATCATTAGAGATCTTTGTAAACATAAATAGATATGATACCAGGTTATTTTTTAGTTTGTTCGTCATAAATAAAGTTTACATGACCCATCTTTCTTCCTTTTTTCACTTCGGTTTTTCCATAAATGTATATTTTTTGTATATCATTAGTATCACTTATATTCCATTTATATACATCTTCACCTATTAGGTTTAGCATCTTCGTTCTAAATAGAAGTTCTGGTTCAACAACTCTCATCCCAGTGATTGCTCTTATGTGCTGCTCGAATTGAGATATGTTTGATCCATCAAGCGTCCAATGGCCTGAGTTGTGAACTCTGGGAGCGATCTCATTAACAAGTATTTCCTGACTATCCTTTTGTATGAAGAATTCAATCGATAATATTCCAATGTAGTTTAACTTTTCTAGAATATTAGCAGATGTTTGGTATAGCTTTATTTCTAATTCTTTTGAAATATTTGCAGGGGCATCAGTAACATCTAAGATATGATTTTTATGAACATTTTCGGAAGGTGGAAAAGTAAATATTGTCCCAAATTTATCCCTCGCTGTAATTGTAGAAATTTCTTTTGAAAAATATACAAATTCTTCAATTATGCATGGAAATTGTCCCATAGAATTAAATGCATCTATGGCTTCTTGATAGGTATTGACTAATATTTGTCCTTTACCATCATAACCAAGCATTCGTGTTTTAAGGACACTTTTTTTTGAAAAATCCCATGACTCAAGGTCTTTTTCTGACTCAATATTTTGAAATTTGTTTGTTTTAACACCAAGCTTCTTACAGAAGTTTTTTTCTTTTATACGATCCTGGCTTATCTCGATTGCATTGATTGGTGGATAGACCTTAATTTTATGCGAGATAAACTGAATAGTGTCTATTGGGATATTTTCGAATTCAATTGTAGCAAAGTCGATTTTGTTCACGAATTCATCTAATTTAGATACGTCATCATATTCGGCAACAATCTGATAGTCTGAGTAGATAAATGCTGGAGAGTTTTTGTCTGGGCTATAGATACATGTCTTGAAACCCAGAGAAGCAGCTGCCTGTGAGAGCATTTGCCCCAATTGACCTCCTCCAAAAATACCAATTGTTTTGACGCTATTTGTCATTTAGGTGAAGTTTTTACAGATTTCGTTTGTTTTTCTCTATACAAAGTCAGCGCGTGTGCAATTTCTTTATCATTTTGTGATAAAATTGAAATGGAGAGTAATGCCGCATTAATTGCTCCAGATTTTCCAACAGCAAGAGTTCCAACAGGAACACCTTTTGGCATTTGAACAATAGAAAGTAAACTATCCATGCCATTTAAAAAATTAGACTCTATTGGCACACCTAATACCGGAACTATTGTCAACGATGCCACCATACCTGGCAAATGAGCAGATCCACCAGCACCAGCAATTATTACAGAATATTTTTTTGATGAATTCTTGGCAAATTCATAGAGTCTATCAGGTGTTCTGTGAGCGGAAATAATGAGTTTGTCATATTCAATATTAAATTCATTTAGTGTATGGGCTGCAAACTGCATGGTATCCCAATCAGACTGTGATCCCATAATTATTGCTATTTTTTTCATTAACATACACTCCTAGTAAAAGATATTAGTAAAGCCATCATAGATTAGTTTTATACTCACTAAAAATAACAGAATATAAATAATTTCATAGAATATTTTTGTGGGAAGTTTTTTTACAACCCAAATACCAATAAAAGTAAAAACCAAGGAAATTGGGAATAGGATTGCTGATGTTGTTAATGTTGATTTATTCATCTGACCAAGCATCATAAATGGTACAATTTTTAGTATATTATTCATCCAAAAGAAAATCATAAATGTCCCAGCGTACTTTCTTTGGTCAAGTCTGAGAGGTAATAAATACATTTGGTAGGGTGGAGCACCTGTTAGTGTAACGAAACTTGTAAAACCTGTTATACTTCCCCAGATTGTGCCGCGTAAGATGCTGTGATCTCTTGGTTTTGTTTCTTTTTTTGTACTCCAATATGATATTGTAAATGAAATTGCAATAAACCCAATTATTATTCTTACCCAATTAGGATTTACCTGGGAAACTAATATTGCTCCAATCACAATGCCTATGACTGATGCTGGAATTGTGATAGCCAATGTTATTTTGTCAAAAGTTTTTCTATAAGTCCATACTGCAACAAGATCTAATATTAGTAGTATGGGCATAAGTACTGCAGCCGCCTGTAATGGTGATGCAACAATTGCCATCAGGGGTACTGCTAGCGCGCCAATACCAGTCAAGCCTCCTTTTGATAAACCAATCAACACAACAGAGGGTATCGCCATAGCATAAAAGAGAGGATCAATTATCATTAAAATTCATTCTAAAATTTTATGGAAAATATAGGATTTTTTTTATGAAGACTAGATGTCGATTGACTGAAGGGTCTTTACTTCCTTGGATTGTTCTCTTTGTAGTCTTTTTGATGCTCTCAAAACCAGCTTATCTAGTTCAATCTGAGTGCATAATCCAAGCGCAACAGGATCCTGTGGTTGAATATTACCAATATTCCAATGGGTTCTATTTCTAATTGCTTCAATTGTAGTCTTTGTAGTTCCAACCAATTTGATAACTTCACTATCTTTTAATTCTGGATGGTTTCTTACAAGCCATGCAATTGCCGCAGGTCTATCTTGTCTTCTAGATAACGGCGTATATTTTTTTTGTTTTTTTGACTTTACTTCTGGTAAATCTACTGAGGTTTTATTTAAAATTAGTTTGTGAGAATTATTTGCCTCTGCAGTCTCTAGTTCTGCTCTTGATAATTCGCCTGACATGATCGGATCCATTCCCCGAATGCCTTGTGCTACATCTCCGTCTGCTATTCCTTTAACTTCTAGAGGATGTAGGTTGCAAAATTCTGCGATTTGATCAAAAGTTAGTGCAGTATTTTCAACTAACCAAACTGCTGTTGCTTTGGGCATTAAAGGTGTTTGAGCCATTTTTTGTCTCCGTATAGTAGAAATTATTTAATTATTATACTAATATTACGAGTCTTTCTATACTTATATTTTTATTTTATTGTTGTGTAAGAATAATCTTACCAAAGTGTTTGCCACTCTTCATTAAATTATGAGCCTCATTAGCATCTTTTAAATCAAAGGTACTATGAATAATAGGTTTTATCTTATCATTATTTATTCTTGGTAAGATATATTTTTCGATATCAATGGCAATTGCAGTTTTATAGGATAAGTTTTTTGGTCTCAAAACGGAACCTGTGTGAATAAGGCTTTTTCTCATTAATGGCGACAAATCAACATTTACGTTATTGCCTTTAATATATGCTATTTGTATTATTCTGGCGTACATTGCAGCAAGTTCATAATTTCTAATTGTATAATCACCTCCAACAATATCTAGTATTACATTTACATCGCTAAATTTTGAGGACTTAATTTCTTCAAGGAAATCATGAGTATTATAATTAATGACTAGGTCGGCGCCTAATTTGTAGCATTTCTCAACTTTTTCTTTTTCACTTGTTGTTGTAATTACATGAGCACCAAATTCTTTCGCAATCTGTATTGCTGTAGTACCTATGCCACTGGAACCACCATGTATTAAGATTACTTCATTCTCTACAAGATTACCTATTTTAAATACATTATTCCAAACTGTAAAATACGTTTCAGGTATAGCTGCTGCCTCAATAAATGTTAAATTTTCTGGCATAGGTAAAGTTAAATACTGATTTGAAATACAGTACTCAGCATATCCACCACCGCCTAAAAGTGCTATTACACGATCACCTTTTTTGAACTTTTTTACATTCTTTCCAGAATCCGCAATGATACCAGCTACTTCTAGTCCTGGGTGTGATGGAGATCCCGGCGGAGGTGGGTGAAGACCGTATCTCTGTAAAATGTCAGGTCTGTTTACACCGCTGGCTTTAATATCTATGAGTACGTCATCATCACCGGGTATCGGCACATCTTTATCGGCATGAATAAGTTTATTATTCTTACCATGATCAAGTATATCTATTACAAACATTTTAATTAATTATTATTGAAAAATAGACATATTTAACAATATTATTTGCTGAGTAATCCCTCAAATTTCTTGTTAAATTTGCTTACTCGTCCGCCTCTGTCCAAAATTTGTTGAGAACCACCGGTCCAAGCGGGATGACTAGAGGGATCAATATCTAAAGTTAGCGTGTCACCTTCAGAACCATATGTCGAATATGTTTGGTATTTAGTACCGTCTGTCATCAGTACATCTATTTTATGATAATCTGGATGTCCTTCTTTTTTCATTTTTTCCCCATACGTATGAATAAACTTTTGTATACAATATTATTAATTTTATCTCAAGTCTTTAATTATATTAGCTTTCAGTAAGTTTAATTTCAATTCTTCTATTCTTCCTATATGCATCCTCATTCTCATTAGGGTCGAGAGGCATATATTCTCCTCTTCCAGTAGCAGCAAGTCTATTTGGTGGAATACCCGTCTTCATCAAGAAATCTACAACTGATATCGCGCGTGCTGCTGAAAGATCCCAATTCGACTCATATTTTGAGTTTCTAATTGGTATAATATCAGTGTGACCATCTATTCTTAATATCCAATTGATTTCATCAGGGATCTCTCCTATGAGATCTTGGATTGCAACTGATAATTTGGCGAGCTGTCTTTGCCCATCAATACCTATAGTAGCTTCACCACTTCCGAACAAAACTTCTGATTGGAAAACAAATCGATCACCAATTATCTTAATATCATCTCTAGTTCCAATAATTTCTCTCAATTTACCAAAAAATTCTGATCTATATTCTGACAATTCTTTTACTCTTTGCGCAAGGGCAAGATTAAGTCTTTTTCCAAGGTCAGCAATTCTTGCTTGTTGTTCGATGTCTTTTTGTTCAGATGCATCAAGTAAAGCTTGTATAGCAGAAATTTGTTTTTTTAATTCAGATATCTGAATATTTAGTAACTCAATTTCCAGTGAAGCTTCTTTTGATTTTTTACCAGTCGATATAAGTCCTGACTGTAATCTATTTATTTTATCTAGATTTGAGTTTTCTTTCTTCCTTAAATCAATGATTATTTGATCTTTCTCATTTATTTCACTCTCAAGATCTGTGGACGCAATATTCATGGAACTGATGCTACTTTCATAATCAGTTAGGAGCATATTATTTTTGTTCAAGTTCTCTCGAAGATCTATTATTATTTGCTCTTTCTCGACAATAGTCTCTTCCAGATTTGTATTTAAACTAGATAAATTCAATATATTATCTTCAATGTTTTGGATTTTTAGATTTTTATTATTTATTTCTAATTCTTTCATTTTAAGTAAAGAGCTTATCTGTTTATTTTCAGATATAAGTTTGATTATTTCTTGGTTTCTTTCAGCAGATTGATCTCTTTCAAGATCGTATAGAGCTATTTGTCTATCAATATTGTCTTGTAAAATTATTATTTGGCTTTGATAATCTAAATTCAAATTATTTATCTCATCCTGTAATATAACTATCTCATCATTAGATGAAGCCAGTGAACTACTTAATTGCTCATTTTGAGAGAAAAGTTCATCTAAGTCACTCTCAAGCAATTCAATTTTAGTAGCTAAATTTTCATTTTCATTCTGTTCCAATGATAAAAGCAAAGATAATTCTTGAAGTTGGCTTTGCAGATCAATCAAAGCCTCATCTTTGGAGGAAATTTCTGTTGAAAGGAAGAATTGAGATAAAATAAATACAGTTAAAAGAAAAATTATAACAAGTAGAATTGTAGCCATTGCATCTACAAAGCCGGGCCAATAATTGGCACTGTTGTTGTTGGCTCGTCTATTAATTCTTGGCATTACAAAAGTTTATTTTTCATCAGATATTTTTTTTAATAACTTATTTTGTTCATTAAGTAATGAACCTATAACTTCTTGTTGTTCGTGAATAGCTTTTAAAACATCATTTCCATTGGCTAGTAAGCTACTTCTGTCTTGATTAAAATTTTCAACAAAATTTGTTAGGCTTGCATTCATTTCTTTTATATTTTTATTCAGATAAAAGTGCATTTTACTATCTGACCTCTCATCATTTATCTCAGTTACCGTCGATAGCCACTCTTCAAGTTCATTATAAAATCTATTCTGAGCTTGATTATATATTAAATCAAAAAAGCCTAAAATTAGAGAACCTGACAAGCCAAAAAGAGATGATGAAAACGCCACCGCCATCCCTGAAAGCGGTGACTCCAATCCTGATTTCAATTCTTCAAACATTTCAGTTGCCTCGCCACTACCAATATTTAATGTCCCAATAGTCTGGCCAATTGAGTCAACTGTTAGTAACAAACCCCAAAATGTACCAAGTAATCCTAGAAAGATTAGTAATCCAATCATATATCTGGAGTATTCTCTAGACTCATCAAATCTGAAGGAAATTGAGTCAAGAATTGATCTCATTGAGGATGCAGATAATGTTATCTCATATTTATGGTCAAGCATCATTGTAGCCATTGGCGCTAGAAGTGATGGAGGTGAGCCAATATCCGCATGACTATCACCATTTTGGAAATTATTTACCCATCTTACCTCTCTGAATAAGTTTGTTGTTAGCCATAATATGTAAAATATACCAAAAGCAAGTACAGAACTTATAATTGTATTAATTATTGGATTGGCAAAGAAGGCTTTCAAGAGGTCATCCTGAATTATAAAAATAAAAAAAGATATTATTAAAATAAATATAAACATTCTAAAAAGATATGTTCTAGGATGTGTGAAACTCTTTGAACTAGGAATATCAGTCATTACTCAAAATTCCTCTATATGTGTTGATTACGAATTTAATAAATTGTCGTATATTTTTTGGTTGGAGACAATAAAATAATTTTTACTTGTTTGTTCGGAAGAAGATAATATATTTTTTACACCTCCAGACTCTCTTAGTACAAGGAGTGCTGCAGATATTAGATTTTCATTCTTTTCATAGCCAATGTATGCATTGATTATTCCACTAGCAATCATACATATTTCAAGAGATTGGCACCCAATCTTTCTTATATCTTCCAATGACTTTAAATATTCAATTAGAACAGTGTTTTGAACCCTTTCACTAATAAAAAAATCTTCTAAAATAATGATATTTTTTTCAGAAGCAGACTCCTCAGAAACTTTCATTTTGACATTATTATGTGTTGCTGCAATTCCTCGCTCTGCAATGAAAATATCATCAGTTATAGGGTTGCATATTATACTATTTTGGATGATGTTGTTTTTTTTGTGCGCGATAGTAATTGCAAAGAATGGGATAGCCTTCATAAAGTTTGCTTCCCCATTCAGTACGTTTACAATGAAACAATTTTCTATTTCTGTGTCCCAAATTTTCTCAGATTTTACGTGATCATTAATGAATATAATCTTGTAGCCATTTTTCCCATATTTATCTGACAAGTCTTCAAGAATAATGGATTCAATTCTCTTTTTAATTTTATCTGTAAAATCAGAAATAGACTTATTTGATTTTTGTAAATTCTGAATTTCACCAAAATCATGCCGATATATCTTTGAGATATTTCTTACTAATGAATATAGAATATTTGAATTAGGTAAATAGCTCATTAAGTTATTCTGCTCTTTTAATATATGTTAGCTCATTTGTATCAATCACTATCATCTCATCATTATTGACAAATGGAGGAACCATTACACGTAAATTATTCTCTAATATCGCAGGCTTGGAGGATGATGCTGCGGTCTGCCCTTTAATTGTTGGCTCAGTATCAATTACTTTTAAAATAATTGTTTCAGGTAATATTACACCTATTGGTTTACCATTGTATAGTTCGATATCTACTATCATTCCCTCTTTTAGCAGTGATTTCTTTTCTTCTAGTATTTTCTCATCTAGTGATAGTTGTTCGTAAGTTTCGTTATTCATAAATATTAGTTCATTTTCATCAGCATATAGAAATTGAAAGGTTTCTGAATCAATTCTTATTTTTTCTACAATCTCGTCAGATCTAAATCTCTCGTTTAATTTTGTATTGTCGATGATTGATTTCATTTCTACTTGATTAAATGCTCCTCCTTTACCAGGTTTTACAGCTTGAGTCTTTGTGACTATAAAAAGCGAGCCTTTGTACTCTAGTACATTACCTATTTTTATTTGATTGCCATTTATTTTCATTCCATCCTCCTGGACTTAATTTGGTTTGTTACAATTTATCTTTTAAAAGTATTAAATATTGAAAAATTTACAAAAACTTATCTCATAAACTGAGGTATTCGTAAATAGGTAATACTATAATCATTAGGTCTTGGTCTAAAATTTGCATAGTTTTGAATTGCAATTTCCTTTTTATCTGGAGAAACTACAGTCATATTCATATCAAGTTCAACATCAGATATTCCGAGCTGTTTAGCAAGCAGATAGTATTCGTATGCTTTTACATCATCTTTTTGTACACCAATTCCGTAAAAATACATACTGGATAGTTGTTGAAGAGCAGGTGGGTATGCTTTTTGTGCTGATTTTTCAAGCCAGGCTATAGCAGTTTCTTCATTTCTTTTTAATCCAATCTCATTTAAAATCATCATTGCGTAATCATATTCGGCTTCTGTGTAGCCTATGTCTGCAAATTGAAACATTAGTTTAGCAGCGGCTCTCTCATCAATTTTTGTTCCAATACCGTTTATCAAGTAATCAACTATCATATATTTAGCAATTGTTAGGTCTTCATTGCTCGCCTCTTTTATATATGTGAAGGCCCTATCTTTATCCACTGTTACACCAATCCCATGCTTATAAAAAATTGATAGATAATATTTTGAAGATGAAGATAAAAACTTATTTTCTGAATTGATGAGGTCATTGAATAGTTGATATGACTTCACAACATCAATTTTGTAATGAAGAAGCAGCTCGGCCAGCTGATAGTGTGCATTAGAGTTACCTTCATTTTTTGATTCTTCATACCATTTGATTGCACTGTCAATGTCGTTTAAACTTAGGTACTTTTGAGCTATCCAGAATGACCATTCGCTATTATTTGTGTCAATCTGTAATTCTATTGCTCTATCAATATTATCATTAATCAAAAGGCTCCTGAATTCTTCATCATTTGTTTCAGCCAAAACAATAGATGATGGAATTACTAGCATATATATAGATAAACAAATATATTTGAAGAAATATTTCATGGCTTAATCTTGTGTTATTCAAGATCCTCTTGCCACTTACCCAATGAGGCAAGACTATTCATTTTTGCTCTATGTCTAAATGCTTGCTGAGCTTCTTGTTTATTTTCTTCTTTACCTTTCCATTTCAATAAGGCGCTTTGTTGAAGAGCTCTGCCATATGAAAAACTTAGTTTCATGTCAGTAACTTTTAGTTCATTCATTAGAGATAAATGCCTGGTCGCTTCGATATCAGATTGCCCTCCAGACAGGAAGCAAATACCAGGAACATCTTTTGGAACATTTTCTTCTAAACACTTTAATGTTTGTTTTGCCACATCTACAGGCCCAACTTTTTCTGAACAATGGATTCCGGGGATGATCATATTTGGTTTAAGGATTATTCCATCTAGTGCAACATTGGCATTAGTTAATTCATCAAAAACCACTCTTAATGTTTTGGAAGTAACATCAAAACATTGTTCTATTGTATGTTGCGAGTCATGACTATCCATTAGAATTTCAGGTTCAACTATTGGAACGATCCCTTCTTCTTGACATAGAGCTGCGTATCTTGATAGTGCATGAGCATTAGCTACAAGCGAATAATTAGTTGGCGTATGTTTAGTAATTTTTATAACAGCTCGCCATTTTGCAAAAGTAGCACCTAAACTATGATACTCTATGAGTCTTTCCCTAAGTCCATCAAGACCTTCTGTTATTGTTTCATTATTAAAAAGTGCAAGATTTTTAGCTCCCGTATCAACTTTGATTCCAATCAAAGTATCTGTTTCTTTCAACAAATCTGTTATCTTTCTACCATCCCTACAATCCTGTCGGATTGTTTCATCGAATAAGATTACTCCAGAGATAAAGTCATGCATAGCATCCATCGTACTAAAAAGCATTTCTCTGTAATCTCGGCGACTATCATTTGTGCTTAGAACAGATATTTGATCAAATCTTTTTTTTATTGTTGCGGTACTCTCATCAGCAGCAAGAATTCCCTTCCCATCAGAAACAAGCTTTTGAGCTATTTGTCTTAAATCTTGTAACATATTAGCCTCCTTCTTTATTATCAATTACTGCGCGAACACCAGGTAGTTCTTTTCCTTCTAACCATTCCAGAAAAGCACCACCGCCTGTTGAAACATGAGTATAGGAATTATATGTGTCAGCAATATTAATTCCATATATTGTATCACCACCACCAACAACCACAGACGTATTATTTTCTAAACACATTTTAGCCAATATTTTTGCAACGTATACAGTTGCCTCTTCGAATGGTTTGAACTCGATTGCGCCAAGAGGACCATTCCAAATTACCGTCTTTGCGTCAGCTAATAAATCACCTATAATTTTAGATGATTCAATACCAAGGTCAAGAATCATATCATCTGGATCAATTTGATCTAAATTCTTATTTATTGCATTTGGATCATCTTGAAGGGTTTTAGAAACTTTTGCATCTGTTGGAAATATTAAGTTAACATTATTTTGCTCGGCTAAATTTATAATTTCATTTGCTATTTGCAAGCATGACTCTTCACACAATGATGCACCAATTGAATTCCCTCTTACTTTGAGAAATGTATTTGCCATTGCGCCACCAATGATTATTGAGTCAACTTTCAAAATAAGATTTTTTAATAACTGTATTTTTGTGGATACCTTTGAACCACCGATAACTGCCATTACAGGTCGGTTTGGATTTTCAAATATTGACTTTAAAGCTTCTATTTCTTTTGTCATACATGTACCAAAGTAACTTGGTATAAATTTTGGAATACTGCTAAGTGATGCGTGAGCCCTATGTGATGCAGCAAATGCGTCATTTATATAAACATCGCCAAGTTTAGATAATTTATGGGCAAAATCTTGGTCATTTGCTTCTTCGTTTGGATAAAATCTTAAATTCTCAAACAAGAATATTTTTTCATCATAGTTACGGACATCTTCATCAAGGTTATTTATTAACCTAACAGGTGTTGTGACTCTTTTCTCAAGTTCACGCGCTACGGGTTCCATAGATAAAGAAATATCAATTTTACCCTTTGGTCGTCCTCTGTGTGTAAGAATGATTATCTTCGCTTCTTTATCAAGAAGTGCTTTTATTGTTGGGATAGACTCATCAATCCTCGTCGTATCAAGGATTATTTTCCCATTGGTTGGAACATTATAGTCAGTCCTCAGTAATGCTACTTTATTTTTAAGATTTTCATTCTTAAAGCTTTTTACTGGTTCCATAAATAATTCCAGAATTAAGATAAGTTACCAATATGTATTGCCATATCACACATTCTATGAGAAAAGCCCCATTCGTTATCATACCACGCCATTATTCTGCCAAATCTTTTGTTTATAAGTTTTGTTTGATCAAGGGCTAGAATAGCTGAATGTTCATCATGATTTATATCAATTGAAACAACTTGTTCGTTGGTTACACGGATAATTTTCTTAAAATCATTTTCAGAAGCGTTAGAAAACATATTATTAATTTCTTCAATTGTTGTATTGCGGGATGCAACAAAATTGAGATCAATAACTGAGACATTTGGCGTTGGAACGCGCATTGCCACACCATCAATTTTTCCATTTAAATCGGGTATAACCTCTCCAACAGCTTTAGCTGCACCAGTAGTTGTAGGGATAATTGATTGTGCTGCAGATCTTGCTCTATAAAGGTCTTTATGATTCCGATCCAATGTAGGTTGATCACCGGTGTATGCGTGAATTGTGGTCATGAAGGCTGAATCAATTCCAATTGTTTTATGAAGCACAGCTGCTAATGGTGCCAGAGCGTTTGTAGTGCATGAGGCGTTGGATATTATTATATGATCTTTATTAATTTGATTTTGATTCACACCATAAACTGAGGTTATGTCAGCATTCTTTGCTGGAGCTGATATTAAAACTTTTTTTGCACCAGATTGTATATGTTTCATAGCATCTGTTTTATTATTGAATTTACCTGTACATTCTAAAACTATATCAACACCCAACTTACCCCATTCAAGCTCTTCTGGATTTCTATTTGAGAGTTTTTTTATTTCCATGCCATTAATCTCAAAGGTATTTTCATTAATAATTTTGATATCAGAATTTAATCTGCCATGTACGGAGTCATATTTTAACAAGTGAACATTTGTATTTATTGGTCCTGAGTCATTAATGGCAACAACCTTAATTTCTTTTTCATGCCTTTCAATAACGGCACGAAGTACATTCCTGCCTATTCTACCAAAACCATTGATTGCTATTTTAACTGTCATTTTCTATCACTCATTAATTTTTTTATTTTCTATGATCATATCAATAATATGATCTTTTGTGAGTCCAAAATGTTGATAAAGTTCTTTATATGGACCACTTGCACCAAAAGATGACATTCCAACAAATAGACCATCATCTCCCAGTATTTTTTCCCAACCTTGTGATATGCCAGCTTCAATTACGATATTTTGTTTGGCCTTTTTTATTATATTATTTTTGAAATTGTTATCTTGATCATTAAAGAGGTCGAGGCATGGTACTGAGTATATAGCTGCTTTCATTCCAGATTCAGTAAGTGAGTTATAGGCATCAATTGCTATTTCTACTTCTGAACCACTTGCAAAAAGTGCATAATCTGGATTATCTGAATTGGCTTTTATTAAATAAATACCTTTTTCGCAACTATTTACATTAAACTGGTCTGATATCTCTCTAAACTCATTTAGATTTTGTCTTGATAACGCAATGAGACTTGGTCCATTCTTATTTTTTAAAATGAGTTCCCAACATTCAATTGTTTCAACAGCAGAAGCTGGTCTATATACATATACGTTTGGTATTGCGCGTAAGCTTGATAGATGTTCTATAGGTTGATGAGTTGGACCATCTTCACCAAGTCCAATTGAGTCATGAGTGAGGACATAGATATTATGCTGTTCCATCAATGCTCCTAGCCTTATTGCAGGACGACAATAATCGGAGAATATCAGAAAGGTACCTCCATATGGAATAAATCCTTTGTGAAGAGAGATACCATTCATTATCGCACCCATTGCATGCTCACGGATACCATAGTGAATATATCTACCACTAAAATTATCTGCTACTATTTCATGAATATTATGAGTTTTTGTATTATTTGATCCCGTTAAATCTGCAGAGCCGCCAACCAAAATTTCTGTATTTTCATTTATGCATTCAAGAGCAATCTCAGATGCCTTTCTGGTCGCAATATGGCTCTTTGTTTTTAGATAATCATGTTTTAATTCTACGAGTGATTTGTAAACATTTTGGTCCAGGATACCGCTGATTTGGCAGTTGTATTTATCCCGGATTTCTGCTGGTAATTTTTGGAGTCTTTCTTCCCAATCTTTTCTTTGCTTGCATCCCTTTAATCCAATGCTTCTCCATTCTTTAAGTATTTCACTTGGAATAGCAAATTTATCATAATTGATGCCAAGTTTATCTCGAGTAAGCAGATACTCTTCACTTCCAAGTGGGGAGCCGTGAACACTTGATGTTCCCTCTTTGTTAGGGGATCCATAGCCAATTACTGTTCTACACTTGATCATGGATGGTTTTACGGATTTTGTACTTCGATCAAGCGCATCAGCTATCTCATTTATGTTATGTCCATCTATTTCAATTACTTCCCATCCTGACGCCTCAAATCTTTTTGTTTGATCAGTTGAGTCAGTTTTTGAAATTGGACCATCTATGGATATTTGGTTATCATCAAAGATCATAATAAGTTTGTTCAAGTTTAAATGACCTGCGAGTGTTATGGCTTCTTGAGAAATTCCTTCCATTAGATCGCCATCACCTGCCATGACATAAGTCATGTGATTAATAATATCGCTACCATATCTTGCTGATAGCATTTTTTCAGTTATTGCCATACCTACTGCGTTCGCAACACCCTGCCCTAGAGGACCTGTTGTAGTTTCAATTCCTTTTAAATGTCCATATTCTGGATGACCTGCGGTTTTAGATCCCAGCTGTCTGAATTTTTTTAAATCTTCAATTCTTATATCATCATAACCAAGCAAATATAACAGTGAATAGAGAAGCATAGATCCATGTCCTCCAGACAATACAAATCTATCGCGATCGTGCCATTGCGGATTACTTGCATCAAATTTAAGAAATTCTGAGAATAAAACTGTAGCTACATCTGCCATGCCCAGAGGCAATCCTGGATGTCCACTGTTTGCCTCTTCTATTGCATCAATGGAAAGAGCTCTTATTGCGTTTGCCATTTCTTGATGTGCTATTCGTCTTGCCATTTTTCTCACAAAGATTACTAGATCTTTTTTTATAATCAATCACATGTTTTATCAAACAATATTTGCATAATTACTTCTCTTTTCTGTATAAAATGAGTAGCAAAGGTATTGATTTTAATAGAAAACTTATTTTTTTTTTATTGCAATTTACTAATCATTAATATTAATATTTATATGGAAGCTTCCATAATTCTATATTAAAAAGCTTTGTATTCAAATATGTGAGATTGAGATGAGCCAGCAAAACTTCAAAGTAGGGACTTATGTTGAAACAAAAGACCTCAATGATATTAGCCCCAGACTTGCAAAAGCTCTAGAAAATTTAAATCTTGCTGTTGACAAACTTAGTGATAAAAATTTTGCTCTCGAAAACTCAAACACTGAGGAAATACAAAATCTAAATAAGAAAATTGCAAAATTAAATGATGAAAACGTTGATTTACTATTCAAAATCGATGATTTAAAGCGGAAGAATTTGAAGCTTGAGGATGCAAATAAGTTAGTTGATGAAAAAATTACAGAAATGATCAAAAATTATAGAGATTTTCTCAATAAAGTATCATAGTTTTATGATGAAATGCCAGGACTGAATCAATGGGCAAGGTCACAGTCAATATAAATAACAGAACTTTTCAAATAGCATGTGAAGATGGTGAAGAGTCACGCCTCAAAGAATTGGCGTCTTTTTTTTCTCGTCATGTTGACCAGTTACAAGGTAGGTTTGGTCATATAGGTGATGCTAGAATTTATGTTATGGCAGGTCTCCTGATTGCTGATAAACTTTCAGATGCACTTACACAGATTGAAGAAATACAAGAAGATATCAAAAGATTACAAAAGAAAAATGATTTGCATAAAGAGGATAGCCATAATCTAGAAGAACTTCTAATTAACGATATTGAAGTATTGACGCAAAAGTTAAATGAGATTAGTAAATCACTCACTTAATTATGCAAAATAAGAATGAATTCTCCAAAAATAAATGATACACTCGTAAGAGCTATACGGTTCGTGAGATCATTATTCCTGGCGCCATAGCAATTCTAAAGGGAACTGACGCTGGTTTGGATCGTGGTCCATATCATTTGGTGCCCACCTAAATATTAGGAGCCGAGGATTGCAGCATCCACGACCGTGTGGCCTGGTTTAGGTATAAATTTTTGCATAAAGTATTGTCCGAAAGAAAAAGTGAGCTGAGAAAATCTGCAATATCTATGAGGCAACATATAGATGCCTCGACGCGGCATTTTTTTGAAAATAAAATAATTGATGTATTTAAAAATCTAATTAGTTCCGAAGATATTGTAGCAGGCTATTTTCCAATCAATAGTGAATTTAATATCTTACCTCTGTTGCATTCCCTAAAAAAAAGAAAAAATACAATCGCTCTGCCATGTATTACTGAGAATAAAGTACTTGATTTCCGTACGTGGAATTTAGATCAAAATGATCTAATTAAAAACCAATTTTCAATATTTGAACCCAGAGGAAGGGATTCCATAATTCCTGATAAAGTGCTTGTTCCCGGAGTATTATTTGATAGAAAAAATAATAGGCTCGGTTTTGGTGGTGGCTATTATGACAAGACAATAGAGTACTATAGAATAGAATATTCAACTCAATTCTTCGGGATATGTTATCCAAGTCAAATTGTACCTGACCTGCCAGTCGAGGAGTTTGATCAAAAAGTTGATTTTCTTATTGATTTAGAAGAAATATAAAGTATTTCTATTATTGTATTTATGATTGAGAATGTATGAGAGCTTTATTTATTGGAGACATAGTTGGTGAGTCTGGAAGAAGAGTTGTCATTGAAAATGTTCAAAAGATCAGGGACAATTACAATCTTGACTTTGTTATTGCAAACGGTGAAAATTCTGCATCCGGATTTGGCATAACAGAAAAAATTCTTCATTCTCTTATAGACTCTGGTGTTGATGCAGTTACAACTGGCAATCACATATGGGATCAAAAGGAAACGCTAGTATATATAGAAAGAAATAACTGCCTTCTCAGGCCAGCTAATTTTCCAAACGGAACACCCGGTAAAGGCTCTTTTGTTTTCAATGCAAAAAATGGAGAAAAAATTCTTGTCATTAATCTAATGGGAAGAATCTTCATGAATCCACTGGATGATCCGTTCAAAATTATAGATGAAATATTATCACAAACTAACTTGCAAAATAGTGTTGATGCTATTTTTGTTGATTTCCATGCAGAGGCAACATCAGAGAAACTAGCAATGGGCTATTATCTTGATGGTAGAGTAAGTATGGTTGTTGGAACTCACACTCATGTTCCAACCGCAGACTCTAGGATATTATCAAACGGAACGGGATATATATCAGATGTTGGTATGAGTGGTGATTATGACTCTATTCTTGGGTTCAAGAAACAAAATCCACTTGAAAAATTTATTACCTCTATTCCAAGCGGTAGATTTATCCCTGCTTCAGGGGAGGCAACATTATCTGGTATTTTATTTGAAACTAATAATTCAGGATTAGTAAATAAAATCGAACCACTAAGATTAGGAGGGTTGTTGGGGGAAGAACTTCCTGAATTCTAAAATCATTATAAATTTTTTACACTGAACTTTTAATTAACGAATTTTATCATATTATAGATCGAGGAAAAAAAATATGGCAGGACATTCAAAATTTAAAAATATACAATATAGGAAGGGTGCCCAAGATAAGAAAAGAGCTAAGGTTTTTTCGAAGCTTGGAAAAGAAATTACAGTTGCTGCCAAATTAGGTTTACCTGACCCTGCTATGAATCCGAGATTGAGATCTGCAATTCAAGCCGCACGAGCTCAAAATATGCCAAAGGATAATATTGATAGAGCAATTAAAAAAAGTCAGGATGCTGGGGGAGCAAATTTCGATGAAGTTAGATATGAAGGCTTTGGGCCTGGAGGTACAGGTTTTATTGTTGAAACACTCACGGACAACAAGAATAGGACTGCTGGGGATGTGAGAGCTATATTCACGAAATCAGGTGGAAATCTTGCAGAAAATGGTTCTGTCTCATTTTTATTTAGTAGAGTAGGAATAATTGAATTTGATAAATCACAATCAAATGAAGAAGAAATAATAGAGGCATCAATCGAAAAAGGCGCTGAGGATTGTGACATATCAGAAGAATCGTATGAAATCTATTGTGATCCTGCAAGTTTACATAGTCTTGGTGAGAGCCTTGAGGCGATGTTTGGAGAGTCAAAGTTAATGAAAATTATATGGAAGCCTGAGAATAACATAGAAATAGATCAGGAAACTTACGCAAAACTTGAAAGGCTTCTAGAGGCATTAGACGATAATGAAGATGTCCAAGATATATATTTTAATTTTGATATACCAGATGAGTTTTTGAATTAAACTAATAAGAACGCATGCAAAAAAAAATTTTAGGAATTGACCCAGGACTAATAAATACAGGGTGGGGTGTGATTTCATTAAATGGGAATTCACTGAGTCACATTGACCATGGCTTAATAAAAGTTCGAACAGATATTGATTTAGCTGAGCGTCTATTATTGATTTCCCAAAACTTAACAGAAATTTTATCCACGCATAATCCAGATGAGTGTTCTATAGAAAAAACATTTGTAAATAACAATGCTCTTTCTAGTCTAAAACTTGGGCATGCAAGGGGTGCAATCCTTCTAACTATAGCAAGATATAAGATTAGATGTTTTGAATATGCTCCAAATCAAATTAAAAAAAGTGTTGTTGGTAGAGGTCACGCCGATAAAACTCAAATTGCTCATATGGTTTCGATATTGCTATCAAAAAAAATTGAGGGCGTCAGTGATGTTTCTGATGCACTCGCAATTGCAATAACGCATGCATATCAAAATCACAATAGAATTGTAGAGGCCACTAAATGATAAGTAAGTTAGAAGGAATAGTGGATACAATTAATGAAAATTCGGTGATAATTGATATCAATGGTGTTGGATATGAAGTTTCATATCCAGAGCGAACAATTGATACATTAGTCGAAGGTTCTAAAATTTCCGTATATATAAAGACAATATTTAGAGATGATACTATTTACCTATATGGTTTTTCTTCAATTGAAGACAGAACTTTTTTTAATATGCTTCAAACTGTCCAAGGTGTTGGAGCGAAACTAGCAATGACTATAATTGGTTTTTTTGAAACCAAGGAAATTGCTAAATATATTAGCGCTGCGGATGAAAAGTCAATAACTATGGCGCCTGGCGTCGGTACGAAAGTTGCAAAAAGAATTATCACTGAATTAAAAGATAAATTTACAGATAGCTTCCAACAAAGCACAGATAATTATTCCACAAAAAGAAATAATATTATATCGGCTTTATTAAATCTTGGTTATCCAAGAACTGAAGCTGTAAATATTGTTGAACAGTTAACTGATGAAATAAATCAAGATCTAGAAATTGAAGAATTAATAAGGATGGCGCTGAGGAGAACTGTTTAATGGCTAATGATCATAGAATATATAGGCCACGTCTCTTAGAACAGTTTATTGGGCAAAACCCTGTTCGAAAAAATCTTAAAGTATTCATTGAGTCAGCAAAGGAACGTGAAAAAAGTCTGGATCACGTTCTTCTAGCTGGTCCTCCAGGTCTTGGGAAGACAACGCTAGCAAACATTATTGCAAATGAACTCGGGGTTAATATTAAAGTTACATCCGGCCCCCTCATAACAAAAGCTGGAGATTTGGCAGCTATCATCAGTAATTTGGAAGAGAGAGATGTTTTATTTATCGATGAAATACACAGGCTGAATAGTAGTGTTGAAGAGGTGCTTTATGCGGCAATGGAAGATTTTGTATTAGATATACTAATTGGAGAGGGGCCTGCGGCAAAGTCTGTTCGAATAGAGTTAGCTCCATTCACATTAATTGGAGCAACTACCAGGTTAGGTCTAATATCAAATCCATTAAGAGAGAGATTTGGTATCCCTGTAACTTTAGATTTTTATAACAACACTGATCTTAGTGAAGTTGTCAAAAATGCTTCAAGTGAGCTTGGAATAATAATTGATGATGAGTCTGCTAACGAAATTGCTTCAAGATCAAGAGGCACTCCAAGAATTGCCAATAGATTACTCAGAAGAGTTCATGATTATTCAGTATATAATAAAGTAGATATGATTAACATTAATTTAGCAAAGGACTCATTGAAAGAGTTAGAGGTGGATAACATTGGTTTAAATAGTCTGGACTATAGATATTTGGATTGTTTGATTGAAAACCATAATGGAGGTCCTGCAGGTATTGAGTCTATCGCAGCATCGATGGGAGAAGCTCGTGACGTTCTCGAAGATGTGATTGAGCCATATTTAATTCAAAAAGGATTTATAAATAGAACGCCAAGGGGAAGGGTTATATCACAGAAATCGATTATTGAAATAAAAGATAGATTGAAAAAAGATAATAAATGACAAATTATAGTCATATTTGCAAACTAAATTTGTTTCGTAAAATAAATATATATAATATTGTACATTGTTGAACTAATTTTAAATTGAAAATAACATGGAAGAATCACAAATCGTTACAGACTTAAGTCTAATTGGTCTTTTCTCTGAAGCGGATATAATTGTAAAAATAGTGATGATTGGGCTCATGATAGCATCAATATTTTCATGGGCAATCATAATTGAAAAACTCGTTCTTATAAAATTAGTAAACAGGAATGCAATAAAGTTTTACAGAGATTTTTGGAGCAGTAACATAAATGATATAGATGTAGCTTATAGAAACTCAAGAAATAACCCGATGGCAAAAATTTTCAATGCTGGGATTAAAGAGTGGAATACAACATTTAAAATTCACAAAAATATGTCAATAGATGGTGTAAAAGAGAGAATTGAAAAAGCTATGAACGTTCAAATGAATATTGAACTTGATAAATTAGAAAAGAAGTTATTGTTCTTAGCATCGGTTGGTTCAACGGCCCCATTTATCGGTCTATTCGGCACGGTCTATGGCATTATGAATAGTTTTTCAGCCATAGCGGCATCGAAAAGTACAAATCTAGCGGTTGTTGCTCCTGGAATAGCAGAAGCATTATTTGCTACAGCGATTGGACTGTTTGCAGCAATCCCAGCCGTTATGTTTTATAATAAAATATCAAGCGATATTTCTCGTGTTACATCAAATCTTGAAAATTTTAGTGATGAATTCATCAATTATTTCAGCAGGCAAATTGATGCACAAATGGTTGCAGATGATTTTGATGATAATTACGAAAGTCAAGATGAAGAGTACTAATATTTCCAAAGATGGCAGTAAGTTTAAAAACATTACCGAATAATCGAAGAAGGGTCAGAAAAAATAATCCCATATCTGATATTAATGTTACTCCACTTGTCGATGTAATGCTTGTATTATTGATTGTTTTTATGGTAACAGCCCCATTATTAACTGTAGGCGTTCCAATTGAATTGCCAAAAACAGACGCAAAGCAAATGAGTGAAGAGTCTGAGCCTCTTACAATTACGTTGGATAAAGAAGGTAATATTTATATCCAAGAAATGGAAATTCCTTTTACTGAACTTGCCGAGAAATTAGAGGCAATTGGAATGGGTAATTATGATCAAAAAATTTATATAAACGGTGACAAAGATATAAATTATGAAATGCTAATGAAAGTCATGGCAAAGATAAATTTAGCAGGCTATACATCAATAGGTCTTGTTACAGATATAGAAACATAATATGTTATCAAGACCCCTATCTATCTCATTATCTATCCATTTATTTTTTATATCTATAATTGTAATAGGTTTACCATCTTTTGATAAATTTGATGAAATCCCATCATCAGTCATTGAAATAGAGTTAATTGTAAATGAATTATCAAAGGAAATACAGGACCAAGATGACAATAACGAAGAGTCAACTCAAGATCTAAAGAAATATAGCGCGACACCAAATATCAAGCCGTCTTCTAGAAGTGACTCCACTAATAATATGAAGATTGATGAACAAATTGAGACAGAATCAACTATTCTTTCTAATGAAGAACCTGAAGAAGAA
Organism: Hyphomicrobiales bacterium; assembly: GCA_049602435.1. Taxonomy (GTDB): domain Bacteria; phylum Pseudomonadota; class Alphaproteobacteria; order Rhizobiales; family TMED25; genus TMED25. Next base: position 12,271 of record JBMYRO010000007.1, on the reverse strand, counting down.
ATATCAGAAGTTTTTGCTACCCCAAGCGCAAAACCTGAACTAAGTAAATTGAATGATAAATTATTAACTAATTTAGAATACGATGAAAAAAAAGAGGAAAGTAAAGAAGTTACTGCACTTCTTGATAAGTTTCCTGATGATAGGAATGTTGGAGAAGTCATAGAAAATGTCCCAGAAAAAAAGGAAATTGCCAAAAAAGCAGATACAATTTCATCAGGAGATATTCTAAATATGAAAAGACAGATAGAAATGTGCTGGAATCCTCCAATAGGTGTCAGAGGAGCTGCAAACCAAAGAGTGCAGGTACAAATTTCACTAGCTAAGGATGGAAGCATTTTGAATGTAGAGCCAATTACGAGGTCCACAAATGATGTCAGTAAAATTGCAATCGAGGCCGCCGTAAGAGCTGTAAAGCAATGTGAGCCTTATAAGCTACCAATTGATAAATATGATTTATGGAAAGAAATTAAATTTACTTTTGATCCTAGAAATATGATGGGTGGATGACATGAGAACTAAAATTAGATGCATTTTGACTGTTATAGCTATATTGTTATTCCAAATTAGATACCCGCAAGCAGCTCTAGAAATTAATGTCAATGATGGTAATTTAAAACCACTTCCTATTGCAATTCCATCGGTAATAGATAAACAGGGTTTGGAAAAAGATCTTGGATTTGATATATCTCGTGTAATTGCAAGTGACCTTGCTGGGTCGGGGTTATTTTATCCAATAAATCCAAAAGCATTTCTTGAAAATCTCAACTCAATAAGTCAAAAACCAAATTTTAATTCCTGGCGGGTGATTAATGCTGAGACTTTATTGTCTGCTGAGTTATCATATAGAGAAAATGATATAGTGAGAATTGATTACAGACTTTGGGATGTTGTTGCGGAGAAGGCACTTGTTGAACAAACATTAACAACTTCAAGAAATAAATGGAGAAGTTTAGCTCATGTAATTGCAGACACAGTTTACACAAGGCTAACTGGCGAAAAGGGGTATTTTGATACAAAAGTTGCTTTTATTGCAGAAAGCGGTCCAAAGACAAATAGAATAAAGAGATTAGCTATTATGGATCAAGATGGGTTTAATCCTCGACTATTAACAACAGGCAGTGATCTAGTATTAACACCCAGATTTAGTCCAAATTCGGAAGACCTTGTATACCTTTCATACAGAAATGGACAACCTCAGGTATATATCTATAACCTTGAGTCAAGACAGACATATGTAGTTGGTTCATTTCCCGGTATGACGTTTGCTCCAAGATTTTCACCAGATGGTAAGAAGATTATTATGAGCCTACAAGAAGGCGTTGGTTCAAATATTTTTGAGATGAATTTAAGCAATTTTGAAAGAACAAGACTAACTAACACACCCGATATAAACACGGCACCGAGTTATTCTCCTGATGCAAAAAATATTGTATTTGAGTCAGATAAATCTGGTACACAGCAATTATATGTGATGGATGCAAATGGGAATAATGTGAGAAGAATTAGTTATGGAACCGGAAGCTACTCTACACCGGTATGGTCTCCAAGGGGCGACTACATAGCCTTTACGAAGATATCAAAGGGAAGATTCATGATTGGTGTAATGTTTGCTGATGGGAGTGGAGAAAGAATAATTACTGATGGATTCCATAATGAAGGTCCAACTTGGGCTCCCAACGGAAGGGTATTAATGTTTTTTAGAGAGTCACCAGGTGAGACAGGTGGTGCTATGATATATTCCGTTGATATAACCGGATATAATGAAAAATTAATAGAAACACCTGGGTTTGCATCAGATCCTTCATGGTCCGCTCTACTGAACTAAATATTACATCATTTGTTAACATTTAAGTGTTAAAGTTAAAATTAGATTCTATATTTAAAGGGGAATAAACAATGATATATAAAAAAGCACTCAATCTTTCCGTGACTTTTTTATTAATTTTTATCCTAACAGGATGTGCATCAAGGCAAAAGATCGAGCAAGTCTTGTTTGGTGGTGGAAATGATAATGAAGCTGACATCGTATCCAATGCAATACCTGGATCATCGCAGGACTTCACAGTTAATGTTGGTGACAGAGTATTTTTTGTAACAAATTCGACTAGTTTAGATGATGATGCAATGGCAATACTTGAGAGACAAGCTTCTTGGTTAGAATTATACCCTGAAATTGATATTATTGTTGAAGGTCACGCTGATGAAAGAGGAACAAGAGAGTATAACCTAGCTTTAAGCGCAAAAAGAGCTGAAGTAGCTGTTTCATATCTTGAGAGTCTTGGAATAGGTAGTGACAGGATTGAAACTATATCATACGGTAAGGAAAGACCTGTTGCAGCGTGTTCATCTGAAGCGTGTTGGTCTCAAAATAGGAGAGCAGTATCTGTTGTAATTGCAGATAATTGATCTGAATTCCTACTAGATATTTTAAAAACATTCATATATTATTTTGCCATGAAAAATATGGATAGGCATCTATTGTCTAACTAATAATTATGGATTTTGAAGATAAATTACCCCTATCAGATCATCAAATTGATGACTTATTCTCTCCTTTAGAAGATATTAGAAGAATAGCGCTAGCTGTTTCAGGTGGAAGAGATAGTTTAGCATTGATGTTTTTAATCAATAAATGGCTAAAAAATAACAAATTTGAAAAGGACGTTGTTGTTTTAACGGTCAATCATCAGCTAAGAGAAGAGTCAAATGCAGAATGTGCTGAGGTTGCATTGATTGCTCAAGGGTATGGTTTTCATCACAAGATTCTTATTTGGCACCATGAAAATATAAAAACCTCAATTCAAGAGAGGGCAAGAAATGCAAGATACGCCCTAATGATAAATTATTTAAAAGAAAATAGTATTGATACTTTAGTCACAGGTCATACATTAGATGATAAAATTGAGACATTTTTAATGAGGCTTTCAAAAGGAAGCGGATTAGAGGGTTTGAAATCGATACAGACAAGTCGTAACTTAAATGGAATAAACTTATTTAGACCATTACTAACAATGACCAGAGATCAAACAACTAAAATTTTGCTTTCACAAAACATAGGATGGATTGATGATCCAACAAATAATGATGAAAAGTATGAAAGAATACAAATTAGAAATAACATATCAACACTCGAAAAACTTAATATAAGTAAAGAAATGCTTCAGCTGACACTAAATAGATTGGGAAGGGCTCATGAAGTAATAAATAATGTTACAGAAAAGGCCCTTCTTGAAGTTTTACATTTTGACAGTCTTGGTTATGTGTCATTGGATTATGATATTTTGAAAGCATATCCCTATGAAATTATCATTAAGGTCTTCGAAAAGGCTTTAATTTATGTGAATGGTAAAAGGGTATCACTTCAATCACTAGAGAGAGTTTGTTTTGAAGTAATCCAAACAAGAAAGCCGAAGACAATAAATGGGTGTGTCATATACACAAAGAAAAATATTATACACATCACAAGAGAGAATAGAGACATTGAAAGTCTTAATTTGAAGGTTGGCGATCTTCAGGTTTGGGATAATAGATTTACAATTTGTTTGAAGTCGTTTAATGAAGATTTCATAACCATAAAAAATTTGGCTAGATCAAGAGAATTAAAATATCTTTGCGAAAATACTATTTATGCAGATATTCCAATGTATGTCTTGAACACACTACCTGGTGGATTTATAAAAGATAAGCTTGTATTAATGCCTAACATACACAATATATATAATAGTGGATATTTAGATGTTAAATTCAAGCTGCATGACAAGAATTGAACTAGTGTAGTTTTTTAAAAAGGATATTAAATTGGGTGGTTTAAAGAATATAATTATTTGGTTGGTCATCGGCTTACTTATGATGGCATTGTACAACGTGTTTCAAACCTCAAGTGAAACAAGAGGTATCACAGAAATAAGCTATACAACACTTATATCAGAAGTTTCTGGAGGAAATGTAAGAGATGTTGTCATAACCGGCGATGAGATTCGAGGATCATTCAATGATGGATCCAGATTTCACTCATATACTCCTGATGACCCACAATTTATTGATAGACTAAATGACCAAGGTGTCATTATCAATGTGCAGCCAATTAAACAAAGTGCATTATTCTCAATTTTTGTTTCATGGTTCCCAATGCTACTTCTCATTGCTGTTTGGGTATTTTTTCTCAAACAAATGCAAGGTGGCGGACGTGGAGCAATGGGATTCGGTAAATCTAAAGCGAAATTGTTAAATGAAAAAAAAGGAAAAGTGACCTTTGCTGATGTAGCTGGGATAGATGAGGCAAAAGAAGATTTAGAAGAAATAGTAGAGTTCCTAAAAGACCCAAGAAAGTTTCAGTACCTAGGAGGAAAAATTCCAAAAGGGGCATTGCTTGTCGGACCACCTGGGACTGGAAAAACGTTATTAGCAAGAGCAATAGCTGGCGAAGCAGGTGTTCCATTTTTCACAATATCTGGTTCAGATTTTGTTGAGATGTTTGTAGGTGTTGGTGCAAGCAGAGTCAGAGATATGTTTGAACAAGCTAAAAGAAGCGCTCCATGTATAATCTTTATTGATGAAATAGATGCAGTGGGTAGGCATCGAGGAGCAGGTCTAGGCGGAGGCAATGACGAAAGAGAGCAAACCTTAAATCAACTGCTAGTTGAAATGGATGGTTTTGAAGAAAATGAAGGTATTATATTAATTGCAGCAACGAACAGACCAGATGTTCTTGACCCTGCTTTACTCAGACCGGGCAGATTTGATAGGCAAGTAGTTGTTCCAAATCCAGATATTATTGGCCGTGAAAAAATATTGAAGGTTCATGTAAGGAAAGTTAAATTATCAGAGGAGATAGATCTGAAAGTTATAGCTAGGGGCACACCAGGCTTTTCTGGCGCCGATCTTGCAAATCTTGTAAATGAAGCGGCACTTTTGGCAGCAAGAAGAGGTAAAAGAGTAATAACACAGACAGAATTCGAAGATGCAAAAGACAAAGTAATGATGGGATCAGAGAGAAGAACTTTGGTAATGTCAGATGATGAGAAAAAATTAACTGCATATCATGAAGCTGGCCATGCACTAGTAACTATCAAGCAAAAAGCATCAGATCCGATCCATAAAGCGACAATCATACCACGTGGTAGAGCGCTAGGTATGGTAATGAGACTTCCCGAGCGTGATCAACTTTCTATGACTAGGGAAAAAATGAAAGCGGATCTTGCTGTTGCTATGGGAGGAAGAGCAGCTGAGGAATTAATTTTTGGGGATGAAAAAGTTACATCAGGCGCACAATCTGATATAAAAATGGCTACAAACTTAGCAAGAGCTATGGTAACTCAATTTGGTATGAGTGATATTTTAGGACCTCTCGCCTATGGTAATAATGAAGACGAAATATTTTTAGGTCATTCAGTTGCTAGAACCCAAAATTTATCTGAAGAAACCCAAAAGATCGTAGACTCAGAAATACATAAGCTTGTTGATCAAGGTCACAAGACAGCTACAGAAATTGTAATAGAATTTAAAGATCAGCTTGAGATTATCGCAGAAGGTCTGCTTGAGTATGAAACTCTAAGTGGTGACGAAATTTTAGATTTACTGAATGGTAAAAATCCTGATAGGTCAGAAGATGTTGGGTCAGAGGAACCTCCAGCAGATGCATCAGCTATACCATCCAAGAAAGCAAAAATTGAACCTGCAGATAAAGTCAAAAAGACAGGAAAGATGAAGCCTCAAACCCAGCCTTGATCTTTTATACAACAAGTTCAAATTCATAGGCTATCATGACAAAGAGAAAATATTTTGGCACAGATGGTATTAGAGGTATTGCAAACGTTCCTCCAATGACTGCTGATATAGCCCTAAAGATTGGTGCAGCTACAGGATTATATGTTTCCGCAAATCACAAAGCCAAGAGGGTTGTGATTGCCAAAGACACTAGATTATCTGGTTATATGTTAGAGTCAGCAATTACTTCTGGACTTACTTCTGTAGGTCTAGATGTTTTTTTACTCGGTCCGATGCCAACCCCATCAATATCTATGATGATGAAATCAATGAGAGCTGATCTAGGTATAATGATATCAGCATCTCATAATACCTATGAATATAATGGTATTAAAATTTTTGGACCTGATGGTTATAAACTTAGTGATGAAAATGAATCAGAAATCGAAAACATAATCCAAAATCTTGATGATTATGATTTAAGTAAAATTAAAATAGGTAAAGCCAAAAGAATTGATGATGCACAGGCAAGATATATTGAATATATAAAAGGAACTCTCAGTAAAGAACTAACTCTGGATGGAATGGATATTGTAATTGATAGTGCAAATGGAGCAGGTTATAAGGTGGCTCCTTTAACTCTTTGGGAATTAGGTGCAAATGTAATATCAATTGGGGATACGCCAAACGGACAAAATATAAATCAAGATCATGGTTCAACATCACTTGAAAATATTATTGATACTGTTAGAAAAAATAAGGCTGATATTGGAATTGCACTAGATGGTGATGCTGATAGAATTATAATCATAGATGAAAATGGTGAAATTGTTGACGGAGATACAATATTAGCAATTATTGCAAAGGAATGGTTGGAAACAAAAAAGCTAAAGAAAAGCAGTGTTGTAGCAACCATCTTATCAAATATTGGTCTAGAGAATTATTTGAGTAATCAAAGCATTACACTGCACAGAACAATGGTTGGTGATAGATATGTGTCACAGTATATGAGAGAGAATGGATATAATGTTGGTGGTGAAAAATCCGGACATATTATATTGAGTGACTATTCAACAACTGGTGATGGCATTCTCGCAGCACTGCATGTACTTGCAATAATGAAAAAAAAGAAACAAAAGATTAGTGATCTTGCAAAACTAATGGATCCTTATCCTCAGATCCAGAAGAACTTTATTATTAAGGAGGGTCATATTCCAGATATAATTCAATTAAGAGATTTGTCAGAAGAACATCAACGAAAGATTGGAGATAAAGGTAGGGTTCTTATAAGATTGTCCGGGACAGAACCTTTAGTAAGGGTTATGGTTGAGTCTAAAGATAAAGAATTATTGGATCAAACTCTGATTGAAATAACAGAGAAACTAAACGACTTATTGAGTTAATTTTTTTTTAATTGTGATCCATAACGTGTCACAATAATTCCAAACAAAATAATAATCATCCCTGTTATTTGTGCAATTGATATACTCTCATTTAGCAGCAAGGTTCCAAGCACAACAACATATACTGGTAATATATAATGTGTAAGGGATACAAATGTCGGTCCTGCAATTTTAGTCAAATTAAACATAACCATACTTGCCATAGCCGTTGAAAATATTCCCATGATTAAGACAGATATAAATGATATATCAGTAATCAAAATATTTGGTATTCCCTCACTTGATATTGCAACAATTAATGCAAATAGTGAACCGACGAGAAAACTTCCTGAGGTTTTCTGCATCAATGAAATATTGGGCATTAAATTGACTGCAATATTTTGAATAGAATATCCAATTGCAGCTAGTAAAATGGCTATTTGCGGCAGAAGTGATGAATAAGATGATGATGAACCTGAATTTTCTATATCTTTAAACAATAAAACATAAAGCCCCAAAAAGCCGAAAATTATTCCCAATAATTTAATTAAATTTAATTTTTCATTTGGAACAAGGAAATGAGCAGCTATCACAGTAAATAATGGTCCAATACCAAATAAAATACCACTAATGTTCGTCTCAAGATAGATTGTCCCCCAACAAATCAAATAAAATGGTAAAAATGCAGTCATACCTACCAAAACTAGCCATAACCAATTTATGAAACCACGAGGTAGGTGTTCACCTCTTATCCTCAATATGAAATAGATAATTGAGAAACCTATGCTGAGCCTCAACGCTACAATCCATAATGGGCTAAATACATCTAATGCATATTTTGTAAGAGCAAAAGTTGATCCCCAAAAAATTACAAGTAATGATAGATAGAACCAATGGAGAAGGGTTGAATTTTTCATTTTTTTTAATTGTATAAATTTGTTTGTGCATTAATGCATATGCGTCAATCATTAATAAGTCAATTTAATTTATTTTGTATTTGATCTATTTCATTTTTTAAAGTATTACAAAAGTGGGTCAACTCTCCCCAACGAGAGTCGCCTATCTGGAAGGGGTAGAATAATGATACAGAAACCAACAATTAAGACTAATAGAGCTCTGTTCTCATCAGGGCCATGTGCAAAGTATCCTGGATGGGATATAAATAATCTTGAGACAACGATTCTTGGTAGGTCTCACAGGGCAAAGCAGCCAAAAAACTTCATAGAATATTCAATAAACCTTACTGCAGAATTACTTGAACTGCCAAAGGATTATAAAGTAGCAATTGTACCTGCATCTGATACAGGTGCGTTTGAACTCGCAATGTGGAATTTATTAGGGCAAAGAACAATCGATGTATTCGCATGGGAGTCATTCGGCAAGGGTTGGGTGACAGATATTATAAATCAATTAAATTTGTCAAATGTGAATAAAATTGAAGCAGAATATGGTTTTTTACCTGATCTATCTAAAGCAAATCCGAAAAATGATATTGTTTTTACTCTTAATGGGACAACTTCAGGAGTAAAGGTCCCAGATCTAAACTGGATAGATAACAACAGAGAAGGACTAACTCTCTGCGATGCAACGTCTGGGTTGTTTGCTCAAAATGTTGATTGGAGCAAATTAGATGTGACAACGTTTTCTTGGCAAAAAGTTCTTGGAGGGGAAGCTCAGCATGGAATGATAATTATGTCTCCACGTGCAATAGAAAGAATAAATACTTATCATCCAGAATGGCCAATGCCAAAAATATTTAGAATAAAAAAATCCGGTAAGATTGATGAAAGTATATTTACTGGCTCTACTATCAACACACCATCTTTGATGTGTGTTGCTGATTATGTGTCAGCACTTGAATGGGCAAAGAAAAGCGGTGGATTGAAAAAGTTAATAGAAATTGCAAATACTAATTTAGATATTATAGCACAATGGGTTGAAAAAAATAATTGGATATCTTTTTTAGCACAAGACAAAAAAACAATTTCAAACACATCAGTGTGTCTTGAATTTGCATCAAAAAGCCCAGAAGGTGATGATTTAGACACCGCATCATTATCAAAAGATATACAAAAAATTCTGGAAGAAGAGCAAATTGGGTACGATATTGGTGCATATAGAGATGCTCCCCCCGGATTGAGAATTTGGATTGGTGCAACAGTAGAACCTCAAGATGTATCAATATTACTTGAATGGATTGAGTGGGCTTATTTTTCAATAATTAAAAAATAATAATAATTTATAAGGATTTTCATAATGCCAAAAGTACTTGTTTCAGACAAGCTCAGTGAGGAGTCTGTAAAGATTTTTAAAGATAGAGGGATTGAAGTCGATTATCTCCCCGATGTTGGTAAAGATAAAGAAAAATTATACGAGATAATTAAAAATTATGATGGCTTAGCCATTAGATCAGCAACGAAGGTTACAGAGAAGATTTTAAATAATGCAAAAAGACTCAAGGTTGTTGGTAGAGCTGGGATTGGTGTTGACAATGTTGATATTGAGACTGCCACTTCAAATGGTGTAATTGTTATGAATACACCTTTTGGTAATTCAGTGACAACAGCTGAACATGCAATCACAATGATGATGTCGCTTGCACGACAGATACCGGAAGCAGATAAATCAACAAAATCGAGTTTATGGGAAAAATCTCGGTTTATGGGAGTAGAATTAACTGGTAAGACTCTTGGGGTGATTGGATGCGGAAATATAGGCACAATTGTAATAGATCGTGCAAAGGGTCTTAGAATGAAAGTCCTTGGTTATGATCCATTTCTCACAGATGAGCGTGCAGATTCAATGGGTATAGATAAAGTTGAATTAGACCAGCTATTTAAGAATTCAGATTTTATAACAATACATACACCATTAACTGAAAAGACAAAGAATATTATAAATGACAAGAGCATAAGTCTTATGAAAGACTCCGTTAGGATTATAAATTGTGCTCGAGGTGGTTTGATTGACGAGTCAGCGCTTTTAAAAGCTTTGAAAGATAAGAAAATTGCTGGAGCTGCAATTGATGTATATGTAGAGGAACCAGCAAAGGATAATCCATTGTTTGATTTTGAAAATGTTATATGTACTCCACATCTTGGTGCATCTACCGTGGAGGCTCAGGAAAAGGTTGCAATACAGATTGCAGAACAAATGAGTGATTTTCTTATAACTGGTGCTATAACAAACGCTATTAATTTTCCATCTGTATCAGCCGAAGATGCTGCATCCATGGAGCCATATCTTGTTCTGGCAAACAGACTTGGCTCATTTGCTGGGCAGATAACAGAAACCGCAATCAAGAATGTTAAAATTGAATATGTTGGTACAATCGCTGAAATGAACATTGACACGCTCACTTCAACAATATTAGCAGGGTTATTAAAACCCCTTTTAGAAGATATTAATATGGTCAATTCTATGTCTATTGCCAAACAACGAGGTTTGAATATTGAACAAATTAAAAAAGCAAGTAGCGGTATTTACGGATCATACATCAGATTAATCATTGAATCTGAAAGGCAAGAGCGTTCTGTAGCAGGAGCTGTTTTTTCAGATGGCAGTGCAAGGCTTATCCAAATTAAAGGAATTGATATGGAAGCAAAATTTGCTAAAAATATGATCTATATCACAAACAATGATATTCCTGGGCTTGTTGGGAAGATTGGTCAATGTCTCGGCTCACAAGGTGTTAATATTGCTAATTTCAATTTAGGGAGAGATAAAATTGGTGGTAATGTTATTGAGCTGATTGAAGTTGACTCACCGATAGATGACTCAGTTCTTGAAAGCCTAAATAATATTGATGATATTGTTCAAGTTAAAAAACTAAACTTTATATAAATAATATGACAAGTGTAGTAATTGTTGGCACTCAATGGGGTGACGAAGGGAAGGGAAAGATTGTTGACTCTCTCTCTGAAAAAGCTGATTTGATTGTCAGATTTCAGGGTGGACATAATGCTGGTCATACTCTGGTTATTGATGGCCAAACTATAAAGTTATCACTACTTCCTTCCGGCATAGTTCGAAAGGATAAATTGACAATTATTGGAAATGGAGTCGTCCTTGATCCAAATGCGCTTTTATCGGAAATAGAATATCTATCAAAACTAGGAGTTCAAGTAACGCCTGACAATCTTAAAATTGCTGAAAACGTATCAATTATATTACCACTGCATAAAGAACTAGATTTGGCGCGAGAAGAGAATGCTGGAAAATCAAAAATTGGTACAACCGGAAGGGGTATTGGTCCTGCTTATGAAGATAAGGTAGCAAGAAGGTCAATTAAACTGATCGATCTTGATGATTTTGAAAACATTAATGGCAAAATTGAGAGGATTATAGAACATCATAATATACTCAGAAGGGCATATGGTCTTGGTGATGTGAAAATAGAGGATATTCATTCATATCTCGACGGCATAAAAGAAGAGATTTTACCATTTATGGCCAATACATGGCGAATTCTTAATCAAGCAAAGATCGATAATAAAAAAATATTATTTGAAGGTGCTCAAGGTTTGCTCCTAGATGTTGATTTTGGTACATATCCATTTGTGACATCATCGAATACAATGCCAGGTCAGGCGTCCATAGGAAGTGGAGTTGGTCCAAAATATTTAGATCATATAATCGGTATCACAAAAGCATATACAACCAGGGTTGGAAGTGGTCCATTCCCAACAGAATTGTTCGATGATATCGGTGAAAGATTGGGTGATATTGGGAAAGAATTTGGAACAGTTACCGGGCGAGAAAGACGGTGTGGTTGGTTTGATGGGGTTTTGGTGCGTCAAACTGTTCAAATATCAGGTATTGATACCATTGCTCTGACAAAACTTGACGTTCTTGATAGTTTTGAAAAAATAAGTATTTGCATTGGATATGAGCTTGATGGGAAAAAAATTGATTATCTTCCATTATCAGAAACACTCCAAAAAAAAATTATACCTATTTATGAAGAACATGATGGTTGGCTTTGTGATACCTCAGGTGTGAACAACATAAATAATTTGCCCGAAAATGCTGTAAAATATGTAAAAAGAATAGAAGAAATTATAGGTATACCAATTGATATAATTTCAACAAGCCCAAGAAGAGAAGATATTATTTTTCTTAATGAATATTTTTAAAGAATAAAATATCACTTATAAAGTATCTTTAAAGTATCAAAAAAGTAT
>JBMYRO010000006.1:0-65935 GCA_049602435.1 Hyphomicrobiales bacterium | reverse complement strand
TCTCAAAAAGGAAAATTGAACTTGAAAAAGTAAAAACATTAAATACTACGGTTGTCATATTTGAAAGTTCAAAAAAATTATCCAAGACATTAGATGAAATTAAAAATATTTATGGAAATATTGATATTACTATTGCAAGGGAATTGACGAAGATTTTCGAGGAAGTAATAAGCGCTAAAATTGATGAAATAATCAAGATAAGTTCTCAAAATAAAATTAGAGGAGAGATTGTTATTCTATTTAACACTTCTCAATTTAATAATATTGTTAATGATGATGAAATTGAGGCTGAAATCAGAAAATTAATAAATGATTTGCCACTAAAACAAATTACAAATATTATTCATACAAAACATAATCTACCCAAAAAGAGAATTTATGACCTTTGTCTTAAATTAAAAAATAATAATAAATATTAGATAACTATATACAATAAAATATTGGTTTTAGTATGAAAATTATTGTCCAAATGGATCCCGTTGAAAAACTAAACCTTGAAGGAGATAGTACTTTTGCACTTCTATATGAAGCGCAAACTAGAGGCTATGAAATAGATTTTTATACTCCTGATATGCTGACATTGGAAGATGGGATATTATTCGCTGAAGCTTACCCAATAAACTTAAAAAATAACCCTAGTGAAATAATCAAATCTAGTGGGGCTAGAAGTGTTCAACTAGATAAATATGATGTTGTTTTAATGAGACAAGATCCTCCATTTGATATGAACTATATTACCGCAACACATTTATTGGAAACGATACAGGAAAGAGTGCTTGTCTTAAATAATCCTTTCTATGTGAGAAATTGCCCTGAAAAAATTTTCGTAAATAAATTTAAAAAATTTATGCCACCAACAATGATAACAAGAAATATCTCTGAAATTAGTAAATTCAGAGATAAATATGATGAAATTATCATCAAACCACTATATGGAAATGGTGGAGCAAGTATTTTTTATTCCAACAAATCTGATAGAAATTTTAGTTCAATAATCGAAAACTTTATGAATATCAGTAATGAACCTTTTATTATTCAAAAATTCATACCAAATGTAAGCCATGGTGATAAAAGAATCATTTTAATTAATGGTAAAATTGCTGGTGCTATCAATAGATTACCCCAAAATGGAGAAATACGATCAAATATGCATGTTGGTGGACAAGCAGTTAAAACTGACATAACTCCTAATGAAAGAAAAATCTGCGACGCGTTATCAGCTGATCTTATTAATTATGGTCTCTTTTTTGTTGGTATAGATGTAATTGATAATTTTATTACTGAAATCAACGTTACATCTCCAACAGGTATAAGAGAAATTCACAAACTTACTGGTCAAAATATCGCAGAACATTATTGGAATGAAGCAGTAAAACTTTTATAAATAAGTAACAAGACTCTTATTTGATGTTTAGTATAAGTAAAAAAATCAGAAAATATATTTCGTTAAAATACAATAACGGGATTTTAACGTTAAAACTTAGGCTAAACAAAGAACCCATTAATGTATCCCTAGAGACACGACTGGCTAAAACAAAAAATGAAATAAAAGCTGCTCAACAATTAAGATATAGAGTTTTCTATAAAGAGTTATCTGCTCATCCAAATCTCATTACAAGATTTACAAGAAGAGACAAAGATGCCTATGATAAAATTTGCCAACATATGCTTGTTATTGACAAATCAAATAAAAAAAGAGGCGTCCCACTTATTGGAAAGAATAAAGAAAAAGTTGTTGGAACATACAGATTATTACCTCAAAGAACTGCTGAAGAAAATAGAGGTTTCTATTCTCAAGATGAATACGACTTGTTACCTTTACTTAAAAGACATCCCCAAAAAAAATTCCTTGAACTAGGTCGTTCTTGTGTTTTGCAGACATACAGAAAAAAATCAACGATAGAATTATTATGGCAAGGAGTTTGGAAATACATTAGAGAAAATGATTTTGATGTTATGATCGGTTGTGCAAGCTTTCAATGTACTGAACCCAGTGAAATAGCAGAGGCACTAAGTTTTCTATATCATTATTCTTTGGCACCAGACGAATGGATGGTAAGAGCATTACCATCTAGATATACAAATATGAATTTAATTGAAAAAGAAAAAATTAACACAAAAGATGCCCTAAAGACACTCCCACCTCTTATTAAAGGTTATCTTCGACTGGGAGCATACATCGGTGATGGTGCTGTGATTGATAAGCAATTTGGTACAATTGATGTATTTGTAATTATGCCTAAAGATAAAATTGAAAAAAGATTTGTAGATAAATTTACTATATAATAAACATTATTTAACGATGTTTTAGACTTATTTTTATATGGCATTAAGTAAAGAAAAAAAACCGGGAGAAAATTCAACTCTCACGCCGATGATGGCCCAATATTCAAATATAAAGTCACTCTATCCAGATCACTTGCTTTTCTATCAAATGGGTGATTTTTATGAAATGTTCTTCGAAGACGCAATAGACGCTGCCCCTGTTTTAGGAATTACATTAACAAAAAGAGGTTATCAAAACGGTGAAGAAATTCCAATGTGTGGTATCCCCATATCTGCAGTTAATCAGTACATCCCTAAATTGATTAATAACGGACAAAAAGTAGCTATTTGTGAACAGTCAAAAGAAAGCACAACTCAAAATAATAAAAAAATTGTAGAAAGAAAAATCACAAGAATTATCACATCAGGTACTCTCACTGATGATAATTTACTGAATTCTAAAAATAATAATTTTTTATTATCAATTTATGATAACAAGCAAAATATTGGGTTATCTTGGTGTGATATTTCAACAGGAGAGATATTCTTTTCAACTACAGCAAGAAAAAACCTTAGTAATGAGATCTGCACAATTAATCCAAAAGAAATCTTGGTCCAGAAAGATAGTTCTATATTAATTGATAAGGAAAGAGATTATAAGATAACTGAAATTGATTCACGTAATTTCCAAATAAATATATGTGAAAGACTTATCAGAGAACAATATCAACTATCACAACTAGATGGGTTTGGTATAAATTCTCCTGAACAAATTTCGGCTATAGGAAGCCTTCTTGGCTATATAGAGCTGACACAAATCGATAAACGTCCTCTGTTGCAAAGACCAAAAAATAGAACTGACATTGATTATATGTTAATTGATGAGGCGACCCAAAATAGCTTGGAAATTCTTATAAATAACAGGGGTAAAAAACAAGGATCACTTTTTAACTCTCTTGATAAAACTATTACTTCTGCGGGAGGAAGAAAATTATGTCAACGAGTTATACGACCATCAACATCAGTTGATGAAATAAATCTTAGGCTTGCTGATATTGAATTTTCTATCAAAAATAAAACATTCTCAGAAAAAATTAGAAATTTGTTAAAAGAATTTCCTGATATTACTAGGCCACTCCTGAGACTGTCTCTCGGAAGGTCTTCTCCAAGAGATGTGGGGTCAATCAGATCAGGTCTAGGAATAGTAAAACTATTTGATAATCTTAATGATCCAGATACAGAACACAACATTCCAGGCAGAATAACCAGTCAATTAAAAATCATTCAGGGGGAGTCAAAAAAAAATTTATTCACAACTCTAAACAATGCACTAAATGAAAATCTTCCAAATTCGATTACTGATGGGAATATATTTAGAGATGGTTTCTCAGAAGAATTAGATAAATTAAGAATGTTGAAAAACAACACAACAAGATTCATTCTTGAGTTGCAAGAAAAATATATTCGTGAAACTAATATCAAAGCACTAAAAATAAAATATAATAACTTTCTTGGTTATTTTATTGAATGTCCTTCAAGTAATTCACCTCTAATAGAGGAATTGGTTAGAGATAATTCCTTCATTCACAGACAAACACTCAAAAACCAAATCAGATTTACCACAGCTGAATTAAATGAACTTCAAACAAAAATTATTGAGTCATCTCAAAAGATCTATGAATTAGAAGAAAATTATTTCAATGATTTATCCATAGTAATTATTGAAAACTCAGAATCTATTAATCTCATAAGCGATGCTATAGCCGAGATTGATATTACTATGTCATTCGCAAAATTAGCTACTGAACGTGGTTATTGCAAACCTATAGTAAATAACTCTAAAAAATTTATTGTAGAAAAAGGACGTCATATTACCGTTGAAGAGTCCCTTTTAACCGAAAAAAATCAGAAATTCATAGCAAATGATTGCACAATGGATGACAACAAAAATGTTCAACTAATTACTGGCCCTAACATGGCAGGCAAATCAACATATTTAAGACAAAATGCCCTTATTGCAATAATTGCTCAAATTGGATCTTATGTACCTGCTAAATCTGCTGAAATTGGAATTATAGATAAAATTTTTTCAAGGGTTGGGGCCTCTGACGATCTTGCAGCGGGAAGATCAACCTTCATGGTGGAAATGGTGGAAACATCTATCATTCTAAATCAAGCTACGTCAAGATCCTTTGTAATCATTGACGAGATTGGCAGAGGAACTGCAACTTTTGATGGGCTTGCAATTGCTTGGGCAACTCTTGAATTTCTTGCTAAGGAAAATAATTGCCGAACAATCTTTGCAACACATTTTCATGAGTTAACAAATTTAACTTTAGAATTAAAAAATATCCAAAATATGGCAATGCAGATAAGCGAAGAAGCCGGAGAAATTATTTTCTTACATGAGATTAAAAAAGGGATTGTAGATAAATCATATGGAATACAAGTAAGCAAGTTAGCAGGTTTACCTACATCTGTTACTCAAAAAGCTGAAATAATCCTTAGAGAACTTGAGTCACAAAATTATCTCTCAAGAAAAGAGCAACTATCACTATTTACTGAAAATAAAGACAAAGAAAAATATACAAAAGATCAATTAAGAGATGAAATACTAAAAATTAATATAGAAGAAACAACACCAATTGAAGCTTTAAACATATTACTCAGATTAAAAGACACAGCAAATGAGAAAAAATAAAAAAAATTTAATTGAAAATACTGATAGCTTATTTGATATAGAAAATATACGTTCACTTGTTCTGCAAACACAAAATTCAAAACAAAGTAAAGGTAAAAAAAATAATAATCGAAATGAGATTCTTTCAACTCTCAATAATGTTATTGATAGCGCCAGAACAAATGCTGAAAAATCTCTAATTGAACATGGCAGCGGTCTTAGAACTGCAAGAAGCATATCAAGATTTCAAGACGATCTCATAAAAATAATATACGAGTATGTGATAAATTATGTCTGTATATCGAATGGTCCAATGGAAGAAGAAAACTTGTGCTTGGTTGCTGTTGGAGGATATGGAAGAGGAACTTTAGCTCCATTTTCAGATATAGACCTTCTATTTTTATATCCTAATAAACTTACAACATGGACAGAGTCTGTTATTGAAAATATTCTATATATATTATGGGATTTAGGATTTAAAGTTGGCCACGCAACTAGAAATTTACAGCAATGCCTAAAATCATCAAAATCTGATTTTACAATTAGGACGTCCATACTGGAAGCAAGATATATTCATGGTGAAATAACATTATTCGATAATTTAATCGATAAATTTAATGAAGAAATAGTAGCTAAAACAGCAGACGAATTTATCGAAATGAAACTTGAAGAAAGGGACCAAAGACATCTAACATATGGTTCTTCTCGTTATCTTGTGGAACCCAATATAAAAGAGAGCAAAGGTGGTTTAAGGGATCTTCATACATTATTTTGGATTGGGAAATATCTCTATAGACCTGAAAAAATTGAAGATCTTGTAAAGAATCATCAATTTTTAACTAGGGCTGAATTTAATAGATTTGCAAAAGCAGAAGACTTCTTATGGGTTGTGCGTTGTCATCTTCATTTTCTTTCTAATAGAGATAATGAAATCCTGACTTTTGATAAGCAGCTTGAACTCGCTTCAAGACTTGGTTATTCAACCAGAGACGGGCAAAGAGATGTAGAAAGATTCATGAAGCATTATTTCATGACTGCAAAAGAAGTTGGTAATCTAACACGGATAGTTTGCTCATCTCTAGAAGATCGATCAATCAAGAGTGAACCAAGGCTATATAAAGTACTTGATAATATTTTTACCGTTAAAAAGAAAAATGAAAATTTTTATACTAGGAAAGGTCGATTATATAAAAAAGATGAATTTGACTTCTATAAAAATAGAATCGATTTAATTAGACTTTTTATGATATCCGATCAAGACAATGTCTTATTGAGCCCGCAAATAATTCAATCAATTACAAGATCTCTTAGATATATCGATAGTTCTGTGAGAAATAGTAAATCGGCAAATAAAATTTTACTTGATATTTTTTCTAATGCTACAGATCCAGAGGTAACATTAAGAACAATGAATGATACCGGCGTTCTAGGAAAGTTTTTACCTGAATTTGGTAAGGTAGAAGGTATGTCATTATTCAATCTTTACCACAATTTTACGGTTGATGAGCATCTACTTAAAACTGTGGGCCATATGAACAAAATAATAAAGGGAGAATTTGAACAACCTCATCCATTCAACAAAAACTTTTCAGCAGGGTTAAAAAATAAGAGAGTTCTTCTAATTGCTGCCTTCTTACATGATATCGGCAAGGGTCGAAAACAAGATCATAGTATTATTGGTGCAAATATCGCAGAAAAAATCTGCTCAAGACTTGGTATGAAAAAAAATGAAATTGAACAAGTGTCCTGGTTAATAAAATACCATCTTTACATGAGTGATGTAGCCCAGAAAAGAGACTTGTATGATGTAAAAACAATTGTTGATTTTGCATCTATTATAAAAAATCAAGCAAACCTCGACAATCTACTAGCATTGACAGTCGCTGATATCATGTCTGTGGGTCCCAACATCTGGAATGCTTGGAAAAGTGGCTTATTAAAAACTCTATATCTACAAACAACTGATTATTTTAATGGCGGGAATAAAAGTGGGCAAAAAAGCATTACAGCAAAATTTGATGCACAAGATAAATTTATAGAACATGTAAGTGATTGGCCAAAGAGACTTATTAACTCATATTTGGCACGCTTTAATGACTCATACTGGATAACTACTAAACTTGAAGATCAAATAAGACACGCCCAAATACTTAAAGATAAGGACTCTAAAGATATTTCTCTTGAAATATTTGGTTCGAAAAATGAACAAAATAATACAACATCAATCACTCTTATTGGTCCAGATTACCCAAATCTTCTCGCAACATTAGCAGGAGCTTGCTTACTTCTAGATGCCAATATAGTAGATGCACAAATTGAAACAACAGTTGATGGAATTGCAATTGATACAATATCAGTAAGTAGAGAATTCAATGATCAAGATGAAGATAGAAGAATAGGTAAAATATCTCAAATTATAAAAGATAGCTTGGGAGGAGTATTATCTCTAGATACAGAGTTATCAAAAAAGAAAAAGAATGTTCAACATGAAAAAACATTTAAAGTTAGAAATAAGATTAATATTACAAATGAAGTATCAAACAACTCAACCGTTGTAGAGGTTGAGGCAAGAGATAAGCCAGGCCTGCTATTTCAGATTACTAATATATTAAAGGAAACCAATATTAATATTAAGTCTGCGCACATTGTCACGTTTGGAGAGAGAGCTAACGATGTTTTTTATATAACGAATTTATTTGGAGAAAAAATTGATAGTGAAGAAAAATTAAATCGAATTAGAGATTTAATTTTGAGCTCTTTAAAAGAAAAATAAATGAACTTATGCAGATTATTAAACCTTTAATAAAAACATCCGGTATGACTCTCATTAGTAGGGTGCTTGGGTTCTTAAGAGATATTCTCATAGCAGCATCTCTTGGAGCTGGAGGAATTGCAGATGTTTTCTTTGTTGCAATGAGATTCCCCAATATCTTCAGGAGAGTCCTTGCTGAAGGCACGCTCAATATATCTTTCATCCCACTTTTTTCAAAAAAAACAACAAATGCTGATAAAAAAATATTTTTTAGAGAAATTTTTAATTTCATATTCTGGATATTGATTATAATAGTGTGTGTATTTGAATTATTCATGCCATTTTTTGTTTATTTTCTAGCGCCTGGATTTATAGAGGATAAAGAAAAATTTGACTTAATCATTCAACTTGCCAGAATATCTTTCCCGTACTTATTTTTTATATCTCTTGTTTCACTTCTTTGTGGCGTTTTGAACTCTATTCAAAAATTTACACTTGCCGCTTCGATGCCCATTTTTCTAAATTTATCTATGATACTGACACTTCTAATTTTGATTAATCTGGACATTCCAAATTCAGAAGAGTCTGTTTTTTATTTGACTTTGAGTTTTTCATTATCAGGGTTGATACAATTATTTTTATGTCTATACGGCTGTTACAAAAACGGATATCTACCAAATATCAGAATTCCAAATATATCCAAAAATATAAAAGACTTTCTACGTCTATGCTTTCCAGCAATCGGTGCAGGTGGGGTAATACAGATCAATATACTTATTGGAACTATAATAGCATCATTCCAAGATAGTGCAGTTTCATATTTATATTATGCAGATAGAGTTTATCAACTTCCTCTTGCACTTATTGGAATTTCGATTGGTGTAGTACTTTTACCTCAATTATCAATTGCAATAAAAAATGAGTCAAAAAACAATATTCTTGCTCTACAAGATAAATCTATAAATTTAGCATTACTATTAGCAGTACCAGCAACATTTGGTCTCATGTTTTTATCTTACGATATAATTTCTGTTTTATTTGAGAGAGGTTACTTCACAAGCGAAGACAGCTTGGCAACATCCAGAGCATTAATAATTTTTGCTGCCGGACTTCCTGCATTTATATCTATAAAAATTTTTCAAACGCTTTTCTTTGCACGTGAAAACACACAAAAACCTCTGAAATATGCAGTTTATAGTATGATCACGAATATACTCCTATCAATCATATTATTTAGGAATATTGGCTACATGGGTATTGCTGTAGGAACCTCGATATCTGCCTGGCTAAATTTAGCTCTATTAATTAATGAGTCAATTCAGCAAAAAATTTATTTTGTTAAAAAGTCTGCTCTAATCCAATTATTTAAAACTGTATTAGCTTCACTTTTAATGATCATATTATTATATTGTCTCAAAAATTTTACTTTATTATCTACAAATTCTGTTTCAGAGATTGTTAATTTTTTAACACTTATAATATATGTAGTAATTGGAATGATATTTTATGGTATATTGTGCGTGCAACTCAAATTAATAGAGTTCAACAAAATACTCAAAGGATAGTTTTTAAATTATGAGAGTTTTTTCTGGTATACAACCATCCGGTAATTTGCATCTAGGTAATTATTTGGGTGCGATCGTAAATTTTGTAAAGCTACAAAATAATGCTGAATGTATCTATTGTGTTGTTGATTTGCATTCAATTACTGTTTGGCAAGATCCATCAAAATTGCAAAAAAATATCAATGAAATTACAGCTGGCTTTATTGCGTCTGGTCTCGATCCTGAAAAAAGTATAATTTTCAATCAAAGCAAAGTAAAAGAACATGCAGAGCTTTCTTGGCTTCTAAACTGTGTTGCAAGAGTTGGCTGGCTGAATAGAATGACTCAATTTAAAGAGAAAGCTGGGAAAAATAAAGAGAACATGTCTGTGGGATTATATACTTACCCAATACTTATGGCAGCTGATATTTTGGCTTATAAGGCTACGCACGTGCCAGTTGGAGAGGATCAAAAACAACACATAGAACTGTCAAGGGATATTGCTCAAAAATTCAATATAGATTTTAAAGATAGAATACAACTTCTAACTGACAGGGAAGACTTCTTTATCTTACCAGAGCCTTTGATAAGTGGTCCTGTTCCAAGAGTTATGTCACTAAGAGACGGTCTAAAAAAGATGTCTAGCTCAGAAATTTCAGATATGACGAGAATTAATATTCTTGATGAAGCTGATCTTATAGCAAATAAAATAAAAAAAGCAAAAACAGACTCAGATAACATACCTGACAACTATGAATTAATTAACGATCGCCCAGAGTTAAAAAATCTTCTTTCAATATATGCTGGGGTCGTAGGTGAGTCTCCAACAAAAATTATAGAAGATTTTAGTGGTAAACAATTTGCTCATTTAAAAACCAGCTTAACAGAACTGCTTATTGAAAAAATTTGTCCCATCGGAAATGAAATGAAAAAAATTATGAATGATAAATCTTATATCGATAATATTCTAAATAATGGCGCACTAAGAGCCCGTGAGATCTCTGAGCCCGTTCTGATAGAAACAAAAAAAATAATAGGTTTGAGCTGAAATAAAGCGTATAATATTATTTTGGATGTTTCATTGTTATGTCAAAAAAAATCAGAAAATTCTTAGTTGTCGTAGATGATACAACTGAATGTCATAGAGCCATCAGTTATGCTTCAAGAAGGGCAATACAAACTAATGGTAGACTTACCCTCCTGAGAATAATTAATACCTCAGATTTTAAAAATATCTACGGTGTTGAGGGTATTATGAAGCAAGAGGCTGAAGATAAAGCAAGAGAAGTGTTGAGTGAATATTCTGAAAAAGTCAATCTGGAAACTGGACTTGTTTCGGAGTTAGTAATAAGGTTTGGGTTACCATCAACTGAAATAATTAATTTTATTAATGAGGATGGTACAATATCATTACTTGTTCTGGCTGCAGCAAGTGACAGCGGAAATCCGGGTCCATTGGTTAGTCAATTTGTTGGGTCAAAAGCCGGAAACTTTCCAATACCTATCACCATCATTCCAGGACAACTAACAGAAAAAGATATTTTAGAACTAACAATAAATTAGAGAAACCTTAACAGTGCCACAATATACTTGAAATATTTTGAACGAATATCTAAATTAGATGTAACAAGGAAATGTTAATATGTTTATAGAAACAGTATCTACACCAAATCCAAATACACTCAAATTTATTCCCGGATGTGATGTTTTACCTGGGTCAACAAAGGAATATACCAATGCCATGCAAGCTCAAGAATCACCCCTTGCAGAAAAGATATTTGCTATTGATGGTATTTCGGGTGTCTTTTTTTCGGATGATTTTATTACTGTCACAAAAACTAAGTTTGAATGGCCTCAATTAAAACCAATTATACTTGGTGAGATTATGGATCACTTCATATCAGGACAACCATTATTGATTGCAGATAATGTATCTAAAATGGAAGAATTTTTTGATCCAGCCGATAGTGAAACTGTTGATAAAATAAAAGAACTAATTGAGACAAGAGTACGCCCAGCTGTTGCACATGACGGGGGTGATATAACATTCCAAGGCTTCAAAACAGGTGTCGTATACCTTAACCTGCAAGGTGCATGTTCTGGTTGCCCAAGCTCAACCATGACGCTGAAAAATGGAATAGAAAATCTTCTAAAACATTACGTCCCTGAAGTTATGGAAGTACAGGCTATATAAATCAGGATGACAAGCCTCTTTATTGATGTTGTTTCAAACAACTTAATGGTTGCTTTGATAATTAATAAAGAATTGGTCCATTCCTCAAAAATAGAAATAAATGAATCAAAATATGCAAGTGATTTGATTGTACCTAAAATTGAAAAATTATTATTGGATAATAATTTAGACTATACACAATTAGATTATGTTTTTTCTATTGTTGGACCAGGAAATTATACGAACATAAGAACGGGTATTGCTGTCGCTAAAGGGATCAGCATCTCACGAAATATACCCTCCTACGGATTAACACAACATGAATTAATTGCCAAAACGTATAATAAAAATAAATTCTCTGATAATCATATAATGGTATTGGTACCATCAAATAATGATGATTTTTATTGTCAAAAATTTAGTATGTCTGGAAGTATGCAAAAAAATCCTGATATCCTAAATTTCAATGAGGTACTTGATCAAATACAGCATAATAATCCAATTGTACTCGAAACAAGCAACGAACTTCTAAAACATACAATAAAAAAAAATATAATTTTAGAAAGATTAGAGTCTAACTACACTATTGATGAAAAAAATTTAACAGAAATACATAGCGTTATAAATACACACAAACCACTAGTTGAACCAATCTATTTAAGAGATCTAAATATAAAAAAATATAAAAAGAAAAAGATATATGAATGACTCTCTTACCAATTTCAGAGAAGCAAGCATAGAGGATATCCCCCAAATTATAGAAATAATGAACAGAGGATATCATCAAAATTGGGACTCAAACTACTATAAAAATTTAATCAGTGATGGTAATTCTTTTACATATGTCCTCTCTTTAAATGCAGAGATCGTTGGTTTCATTACTGGAAAAAAATCTAGAGACATTTGTGATATTTATATGATCATTGTTGATATAAAGTATAGGAGACAGGGATTTGCCAATTTACTTCTGTCAAAAACAATTACTGCGTTATCAGATCTCAAAATCACAGAGTTCTTTTTAGAAGTTGCTGAAACTAATAATCAAGCTATAAACTTGTATAAAAAAAATGGTTTCACTGCTGTTAATAGAAGAATTGGATACTACAAAATATCAAATGAGAATATAGACGCTATAGTATATAGATTAGTAAATAAATAAGTTTGGTGTTATACTAAATATCACGTTAACGACAAACTCTGCAGATATGAATAACAATATCGAAAAAAAATGCATCCAATTTGGATTGCGTATGACAGAGCAAAGAAAGATAATTGCTCGTGTACTATCTGCATCAGATGATCATCCAGATGCCGAAGAGTTGTATAGAAGAACAAATAAAATTAACCAAAAAATTTCACTTGCAACAGTATATCGAACTCTCAAATTATTTAATGATAATGGAATACTTGAAAAACATGAGTTTAAAGACGGCAAATCAAGATATGAGACTATACCTACTAATCATCATGATCACTTAATTGATATTGAAACTGGTGACGTAATAGAATTTCATGATGAAGAAATTGAGAAGCTCCAAGAGCGTATAGCTGATAATTTAGGCTACAATATTGTCAACCACCGGCTTGAAATTTATGCGGTAAAAAAATCTGATGATAAAAATAGCTAAGAATGAAACTAATAAAATCTCTACTCATAATAATTTTTTTAATTCTCCTTACAATAATTTTACTCCCCATACAATCTATCATTAGATTATTTAATTTTTCTGCTTCATATACAATACCAATGTTTTATCATCGAATTATATTAAAACTTCTCAGCATAAAAATAAAAATAGTTGGAACACCATCTGCTGATGCATCACTTATCGTATCCAATCATGCTTCCTGGATAGACATATTTATTATAAGCTCAATAATTCACACATCATTTGTTGCAAAGAATGATGTTTCAACATGGCCATTCGTAAGTTATTTAGCAAAACTTCAAAAAACGATTTTTATTGATAGAAATAGTCCCAAAAAATTAACAGAAACATCCGATATCATAAAAGATAGATTATTAAATCATGAAAATGTAACTATTTTCCCTGAGGGAACTTCTACAGATGGGAATAAGATACTTCCATTTAAATCATCAATATTCATAATTTGTGAGAAAATCAGAGGATCAGAAATAAAAATACAACCAATCTCAATTGCATATAAAAAATATAATGGACTTGCAATGGGAAGGTCTCACCGTCAATTAATTGCATGGTATGGAGATATGAATTTGTTATCACACTTGTATGGTATAATTAAGGCCGGTGTTTTTGATATTGAGGTAACTTTTCATAATAAAATTGACATCTCAGAAAATAAAACTAGAAAAGATATTGCGAAAGAATGTGAAAGCCTTGTTCGTCAAGGATTTCAAAGATCATTGAATAGAGGCGTCTAAGAAAGTAAATGAAGAAAGTATTTGTAAAAACTTATGGCTGTCAAATGAATGTATATGACTCAGAGCGAATAATGGAGTCATTGTCTGAGAATGGTTATAAACAAACTAATAATATAAATGAGAGTGATTTAATTGTTTTTAATACTTGTCATATCAGAGAAAAAGCTGCAGAAAAATTATATTCAGATATTGGCAGATTAAAAAAAATAAGAAAAGAAAAGAAAATTATTGTAGCAGGCTGTGTTGCACAAGCTGAAGATAAGGAAATTATTCAAAGAATGCCTGAAGTTGATCTAGTTATTGGTCCGCAAACATATCACAAGATTCCTGAACTTGTCTCGAAATTAAATAAGAAGAAAAAGTATGTAGAAACAGATTTTCCAATCGAAAATAAATTTAATCTTTTAAGTAAAAGAGTTCGATCTGACAAAAAACCAACAGCATTTTTAACTATTCAAGAAGGGTGTGATAAATTTTGTACCTTTTGTGTTGTTCCATATACACGGGGGGCTGAGTATTCCAGGACTACAAAAGAACTAATCGAAGAGACAAAACAACTAATAAGCCAAGGGGTTTCTGAAATAACCTTACTGGGACAAAATGTTAATGCATATCATGGTGAAGGTTTGAACGGAGGAATTTCAAATCTGGCTAACCTAATATATGAATTATCTAAGCTAGATGGTTTGGAGAGGATCAGATACACAACAAATCATCCTGTAGATGTAAACCAAGAATTAATTGATGCGCATAAGGACATAAAAAAACTTATGCCTTATATTCATTTACCGGTTCAATCAGGCTCTAATAGAATATTAAAACTAATGAATAGAAAACATACCTGCGAGGAATATATAGAAATAATTGAAAACATCCGAAATGCTAGAAATGATATAGCATTATCAAGTGATTTCATTACAGGATTTCCGGGTGAAACCGATAAAGACTTTGAATCAACAATCGACTTAGTTAAAAAAATTAAATATGCGCAAGCCTATTCATTCAATTATTCCCCAAGGCCAGGTACACCATCTGCTGATTATGAAAGACAAATCCCACAGAATATAAAATCTGAAAGATTAAAACTACTACAGGATATACTTAAGCAGCAACAGCTAGAATTTAACAATCAAAGTAAAGGAAAAATTGTAAGAATTCTTGTTGAGAGGATGGGAAAAGAAATCAACCAACTAGTTGGTAAAACACCACATATGCAAACAGTTTTTTTTAATAATATTAAAAATAAAAGCAAAATTGGTGATTTCAAAGATGTCAGAATAGATGCAATAAAAGTTAATAACTTAAGTGGTGAATTGGTTGAGTATAGTTGATAAGCAAGACAGCGTAGCTGTGATATTTGTATCTGAGTCCTGTATCAGTATAACCATCAATGACTCAAAAAAACTTTTGAATGTTTTTGGTAAAAATGACGAGAACTTGAGGTTAATTGAAAGTAAGATTCCAGTTGAAATTATTCCTCATGGAAACACAATCCAAATTAATGGAGAAAACCAATCAATAAAAATAGCAAAAGATGTTATTCTAGATATCATAAATAGAGATGATATGGGAATAAACAATAGTACAGACGAGGTGATGGGGTCCATCAGAGTTAAAAATAGTCAAACCAGTTTAATCAATATGGAAAATAATATTATCAAAACTAAGATCAAAACAATAATACCAAGATCTCAAAATCAAAATATTTATATAGACTCAATTTTTAATAATCCACTCACATTTGGAGTTGGTCCTGCTGGGACTGGAAAAACATATATTGCCGTTGCAGCCGCAGCTTATTTTTTAGAAAATAAATTAATCGATCGCATAATTTTATCCCGCCCAGCTGTTGAAGCTGGAGAGAAGCTTGGATTTCTTCCTGGCGACCTTAAAGAGAAAATTGACCCATATCTAAGACCTCTATACGATGCATTATATGATTGTTTGCCAGCAAACAAAGTTCAAAAAGGACTAGAAAATAACACGATTGAAATAGCTCCTCTCGCATTTATGAGAGGAAGAACCCTTGAAAATGCATTTGTCATACTTGATGAAGCGCAAAATTGTAATACAGTTCAAATGAAGATGTTTTTAACCCGACTTGGTATTAATAGTAAGATGGTTATCACAGGAGATCCAAGTCAAATTGATTTACCAAACAATATCCAATCCGGTTTGCTTGATGCACTTGCTGTTACAAAAAAGATAAAGGAAATTGAACAGGTGTATTTTAACTCGACTGATGTTGTAAGGCATACATTAGTAGCCAAGATCATAAATGCATACAACGATGCCCCTAAAAAATGAACTAAGTGCTGATATACTAATTAACTTCAGTAGTTGGGAAAAGCACCCCGGATTAAAAGAATTAATTAAAATAGCTATAAAGCAAACTGTATCTAATGTGGATATAAAAGGCTATAATGAAATTAGTATATTACTTACCTCGGATACTCAGGTAGAGCAGCTTAATCGTCAATATAGATCAATTAATCAGCCTACAAATGTTTTATCATTCCCATCTGAAAAACCACATTTAGGTGATATTATTTTATCTTATGAGTACATCCAAAAAGAATTGATAAATTTGAATAAAAAATTTGAAGAGCACATCTCACATCTTATCATCCACGGCACACTACATTTGTATGGGTTTGATCATGAAAATGATAAAAATGCAGTAAAAATGGAGAATATGGAGCGACATATCATGAGTGAATTAGGTTATAATGACCCATATGAAATCATATAATAAAATGTGAACTCTTAATCTTTAAGATGCAAATAATTCAAAATAATATTTCTTGCCTTTCATTTAAAAAACGATGCATGTTGAATTTATTTTTGGGAATCTTGTCTGCGTTATCTTTTGCACCACTAAATTTTATTTTTATCTTATTCATTACAATTCCCTTTTATATACTTAACTTTGATTTTTTCTACTCAGGAAAATCACTTTACTCTCAAAAAAAATTCCTCACACATTCATTTCTTTTGGGTTTATCATTTGGTTATGGTTTGTTTTTGACCAGTCTTTACTGGATCAACATTTCATTATTTTATGATATTGAAAAATATATCTTATTCCTTATACCTGGAATATTCCTTATTCCTCTTGTTCTTGGCATATTTTATGGAATTATTACTGTAATTTTTTCACTTTATTATCCTCAAAATATAACGAGGATTTTTTGGGTAGCAATTATTTGGACCCTCATTGAGTTCGCTAGAATAAAAATTACTTTTTTCCCATGGGCACAAATAGGTCACTCTGTTATAGAGATCGACCACATTCTCCAAATTACATCTGTTTTTGGAGAAATTTCATTAAACGCAATCTGTGTAATTATTTTTGCTTTTCCAATTATATATTACTATGAAAGTAATAAAAATTTTAAATACAAATCCCTCCTGATTTTTTTAACTTTGTTTTTTATAATTTTTGTTTATGGAGAAAAAAGACTAAGTTTGGATCGAGATAATAGAGAAAATACCGAAATTATTCTTATTCAACCTAACATAGCTCAAAAAGAAAAATGGGATCCTGAATTATTTCAACTCAATAAAAATAAACTTATAAACCCCACAATACATTTATCAAATCAACCAAGAAAAGATACAACGTCAAATAGATATTTTATATGGCCAGAAACTGCTATTGCGGCTCTAATTGATGAGAATCCAGATATAACTTATGAGGTCACAAAAAACTTTTCTGAAAATGATTATTTAATGCTTGGCTCACTCAGAAGAGAGGGTAATAATTTTTTTAATAGTTTTTTTATTATTGATCACAATAATATTATAATTGGCAAATATGATAAGAATATCCTTGTGCCTTTTGGAGAGTATATTCCCCTTGATAATTTATTTAGAAAATTAAGTTTTCTTAATATCAGTTCATTAGCAGGAAATTTTACGCCGGGGTCAAAGAGTGTAGAAATATTTAACACACTAAAAAATAATCCTATGGTTTATATATGTTATGAAATTGTTTTTTCTAATAAAATTAAGGATATAAATGAAGAAATAAGTTTCCTATTAAATATAACTAATGATGCATGGTTTGGTAATAGTTCCGGACCATATCAACATTTTAATATGTCAAAAATTAGACCCGTTGAGTTGGGTCTGCCACTTGTAAGAGTAGCAAATAATGGTATTAGTGGAATAATTAACCCTTTTGGCCAAGAAATTCTAAAGTCTGAATTAAATACAGAACTCCATGAAAGAATATTGTTACCATCGAAGATTAAACAAACTTTTTATTCAAAATATGGTAATATTCCATTTTTTTGTCTTTTGTTATTTACCTTTATGATTATATATTATTTCAACAATCGAATACATAAATAGAATAAATATAGAACTAAATGTCAAATAATTCCTACATATTTACAAGTGAGTCCGTGGCTGAAGGGCATCCAGATAAAATAGCAGATCAAATATCTGATAGGATACTCGATGCACTAATAAATGTAGATAAAAATGTTAGATCAGGTATTGAAACAATGGTCACATCAAATCTAGTAATACTATCAGGTGAAACCAGTATTACTGATTTTAATTCTCAAATAGACGTTGACAAAATAGTTAGGAAATGTGTCAGGGATATTGGCTATGCGCAAAAAAATTTTCACTGGGAAAATTTGGAAATAATTAATAAAATCCACGGACAATCGCCTGATATTGCACAAGGAGTTGATGAGACTGACAATAAGAATCTTGGTGCAGGTGACCAAGGCATTATGTTTGGTTATGCAACTGATGAAACTGAGAACTATATGCCTGCAACACTTCACTATTCTAACCAGATATTACTAAATTTATCTGCACAACGAAAATCACAGTACCAAGAATTACTTGGTCCTGATGCTAAAAGTCAAGTAACGCTAGAATATAAAAATGGATATCCTATCGGAGCTAAAAAAATATTAGTATCAAATCAACATAGTGAGGATGCTAATCCTTCAAAAGTGAGGGATATAATCAAAGAAATTGTTTCGTCTACAATG
This sequence comes from Hyphomicrobiales bacterium, assembly GCA_049602435.1. GTDB lineage: Bacteria > Pseudomonadota > Alphaproteobacteria > Rhizobiales > TMED25 > TMED25. The sequence goes on along the minus strand of JBMYRO010000006.1, from coordinate 47,102 downwards.
CCCAAAGGATGGATGTGCAAAGACGAAGATTTTTTAGTCAATCCAACTGGTAAATTTGTTGTAGGCGGTCCAGATGGTGATGCGGGATTAACAGGTCGTAAAATTATTGTAGATACATACGGAGGTGCTGCCCCACATGGAGGTGGAGCCTTTTCAGGTAAAGACCCAACTAAAGTTGATAGGTCTGCTGCATATATGGCAAGATATATTGCCAAAAATATAGTTCATGCAAAACTTGCAAAAAAATGTCTTATACAGATTTCCTATGCGATTGGTGTTTCTTACCCACTCTCATTTTATATTAAGCTAGATGAAGATTCTAAAATTGATCACAAGAAACTAGCTACTTTCATTTTAGAGATTTTAGATCTATCACCGAAAGGAATATTAAATCACCTTGATCTTCTCAAACCAATTTATACCAAAACAAGTTGTTATGGACATTTTGGTAGATTACCAGAAATCGATGGTTCGTTTTCTTGGGAAAAACTTGACCTCGCAGATAAATTGTTATTAGAATTTTCATAGATCATGAATCGAAATATAATTCGAGCTGAAAAACTTCATGGCAGAAAAAAAAGCCGGTCTTCTGGTCAAAAAAATGACCAAATTTATGAAGAAATATTCCCAAAATATAAGCTTGATATTAATTCTTTAAACCCAAATCAATATAATGATATTGAACTAGAAGTTGGCTTCGGGTATGGGGAACACCTAATTTGGCAAGCATTAAACAATCCAAATAAATTATTCCTCGGAGCTGAACCTTTCAGAAGTGGCGTAATAAATATTATAAGTGAGATAGAGAAGCAGAAAGTAAGCAACATAAAAATATATGATGACAATGTTATTAATATAATTGATAACTTACCAAATGAGTCATTATCCTCAATATTCATACTCTTCCCAGATCCTTGGCCCAAAAAAAAACATCATAAAAGAAGATTTATTAATCAAAATAACCTTAACAAGATTAATAGCGTCCTTAAGAATGGAGGCAGGCTTATATTAGCAACTGATCATAAGGATTACCTTCATTCAATTCTGCTTAATGTAAGTAAAAACAATCAATTTGAATGGTTATGTGAGAAAACAGAAGATTTTTATATAAAACCATACCAATTTCCTGAAACAAAGTATGAACGTAAGGCAATCAAAGATGGAAGAAGACCTGTATATTTAACTTTCGTAAAAATTAACTTGTAAAATAATAAATTAACAGTATATAGTTAAGGTATTCCTGAAATTCAAAACAATTAGGCTTTCGAGAAAGCCTTTTTTTTTGCATTTTTGAATGTATATTTAGTTAATTTGATAAATGAAAAACTACAGAATACATAATGAGACAATAGAAGAGTCTAAAATCTCTTCATTAATTGAACCTATCTTAGAAGATAGAGGTTTTCTCTTAGTGCAATTAAAGAAAAATGATTATGAACAGGCATTACAAATTTTTATTGAAAAAGTTAATGGACAACTCAATATAAGTGATTGCTCAAAAATAACAAAAGAGATACTAAAAATTCTTGAGAATGATAGGTTGATGCCCGAGAACTACCGTGTAGAAGTATCTTCACCAGGTATAGATAGAGTTTTAGTGAGAGCAAAAGATTTTGAAGATAATATTGGCAATGAAATAAAAATAGAATTAAAAGAGAAAGCAGCTAACAGAAAAAATATTAAAGGAGAAATTAGCAGTTTATTAGGAGACTCACTAACTCTAAAATTAAAAAAAAATGTAAATAGTTTCAATGATGAAATTACCATTTCCCTAATGAATATATCTAAAGCAAAACTTGTCTTTAGTGAAAAACTACTTAAAAAAAATGACTTATAGTGGAGAATTAAAATGTCAGAATTAGGTGTAAGTGCTAACCGTTTAGAATTACTTCAAATTGCAGATGCTGTCGCTCGAGATAAATCGATTGATAAATCAATTGTTATTTCAGCAATGGAAGATGCAATCCAAAAAGCAGCAAAAACAAGGTATGGCAGTGAAAATGAAATTAAGGCAGAAATTGATCCAAAAACCGGTCAAACCAAACTAGCAAGACTCCTTGAAGTGGTTGAAGTGGTTGAAAATGAAGCAGTTGAGATTGACCTAACCTCTGCAAAAAAGAAAAACAAAGAAGCCCAAATTGGTGACTTTATTTCTGAAGAACTGCCACCAATTGAATTTGGAAGAATTGCTGCTCAAAGCGCTAAACAAGTAATATTCCAAAAAGTAAGAGATGCAGAGAGAGATCGACAATTCGAAGAGTTTAAAGACAAAATAGGTGAAGTTATCTCTGGAATTGTAAAAAGAGTTGAATATGGCAATGTTATAGTTGATTTAGGTAGAAACGAGGCAATTATCAGGAGAGATGAATTAATTCCAAGAGAATCCTTCAGAAGCGGTGATAGAGTTTTGGCATATATTCTAGATGTTAGGAGAGAATTACGAGGACCACAAATATTCCTCTCACGAACTAATACTCAATTTATGGCAAAATTATTTATGCAAGAAGTTCCTGAAATCTATGATGGTATTGTAGAAATTTTATCTGTTGCACGAGATCCAGGCAGTCGCGCAAAAATTGCAGTTTATACTTCAGATAATTCAATTGACCCTGTTGGGGCTTGTGTAGGAATGAGAGGGAGTAGAGTGCAATCTGTTGTTAATGAATTACAAGGGGAAAAAATAGATATCGTTAAATGGAGCCCTGATGTTGCAACTTTTGTTATAAGTTCTCTAGCTCCAGCAGAGGCAACAAAGGTTGTTTTAGATGAGGATATTGAGAGAATTGAAGTAGTTGTTCCTGATGATCACCTATCACTTGCCATCGGCAGAAGAGGTCAAAATGTTAGATTGGCCAGCCAACTTACAAAATGGGATATAGATATATTGACAGAAGCTGAAGAGTCTGAAAGAAGACAGAATGAGTTTGTAGAAAAAAGTCAAATCTTCATAGACGCACTTGATGTTGATGAAGTGATTGCACAATTACTGGTTTCAGAAGGGTTTATGTCTGTAGAAGATTTAGTATATGTTGAAACTTCAGAAATTTCATCAATAGAAGGCTTCGATGAAGATACAGCTATCGAGATACAAGCTCGTGCAAAAACTTCTATGGAACAAGAAATACAAAAACAAGAAGAGAGAAGAAAAGAACTTGGTGTCAGTGATGAATTGCTACAGATTGAAGGTATGGATACGAACATGCTTGTAGTACTGGGTGAAAATAATATTAAATCATTAGACGACTTTGCTGGTTTCTCAACTGATGAATTATACGGTTGGGTTGAAAAAACTGAATTGGGTAGCAAAAAACAAGAGGGCCTATTCTCAGGTTTTGATTTGAATCGTGATCAAGTGGAAAAAATGATACTTGACTCAAGAGTAAAACTTGGGTGGATTCAAAACGAAGACTTATCGGAAGAAACTGAAGCAAATATGTCTGAGAATACCTCTGAAGAGAAAAAAATTGATATATCTGAAAAACTTGCAAATGCTAGAATCCTAAAATAAATAATTATAATTTGGTTTGTTAGATGACAGAAGATAAAAACAAAAAAGATCTGGTAGAAAAAACCGCAAAAAAGACCTTAAGCCTTAAGTCTGGAATTAACCCGTCTCAAATAAGATCTGGATTTAGTGCTAATCGTTCAAATACCGTTGTAGTAGAAACTAAAAGAAAAAGAATCAATAGAAATATTGAAAATGTTAAATCTGATAAGTTGGAGAACAAAGATCTTACAAATCAAGAAATAGATGCCAGAAATCAAGCAATACTTGATGCAAAAAATAATCCTTCAATATCAAAGCCTGAAAATCGTATCAAATTTGATAGAGAAGAAGTTACTAATGCGACAGATCCTGTAATATCAAATGATGGAGAAAGAGAAGAACAAATCTCTCCAGATGAAATCTTTTTACTTCAAGAAAATGAAAATAATAAAAGATTAAAAAAGACATCTGATACGGATGAAACAGACGAATTTAATGTCCCAGAGGAAGATACAGAAGATAAAAAGCCTCCTAATAAATTCACGAGGTTTAGAAGCCAAGAAGAAAGGCGACAAACCAAATTAACTGTTACGACTGCTCTAGATGATAATCCGAGACAAAGATCTTTGGCTTCAATCAGAAGAAGACGTGAAAGAGAAAGAAGACAACACTCATCACCAATGCCAACACAAAAAATTAGTCGTGAAATTATACTTCCTGAAGCAATTACAATTCAAGAATTAGCAAATAGAATGGCTGAGAGAGCGGTTGATGTGATTAAACTACTTATGAAACAAGGACAAATGAGTAAAATCACAGACGTCATTGATGCTGATACCGCTCAGTTGATAGCAGAAGAATTAGGCCACACAGTAAAAAGAGTATCAGAAGCAGATGTAGAAGAAGGCTTAGAAGGTATAGAAGATTCGGATGAACAGTTGGTTACAAGACCCCCTGTTGTAACAATCATGGGTCATGTGGACCATGGTAAGACAAGCCTACTTGACGCATTAAGAGAAACAAGCGTTGTGTCTAGTGAAGCAGGTGGTATCACTCAACATATAGGGGCATATCAACTTCAAACAAAAGGTGAAAACCCTATTACTTTTATCGATACCCCGGGTCACGCGGCATTCACATCTATGAGATCAAGAGGTGCTAAAGTTACTGATATTGTTGTAATAGTTGTAGCCGCAAATGATGGTGTCATGCCACAAACAATCGAAGCAATAAATCACTCAAAAGAAGCAAATGTTCCTATCATAGTTGCAATAAACAAAATTGATCTAGAAGGGGCAGATCCCAACAGAGTCAGAAATGAGCTATTAACCCATGAAATAATTGTTGAGTCATTAGGTGGAGAAATCCTAGAAGTCGAAGTTTCTGCGACTAAAAAAATCAATTTAGATAAACTTCTCGAAACAATATTGCTGCAATCAGAAATACTAGATCTCAAAGCAAATCCTAATAGGGCTGCTGATGGGGTTGTCATTGAGTCCTCATTAGACAAGGGTAAGGGTCCAATTGCAACTGTTCTGGTACAAAGAGGAACACTAAATATTGGAGATATTGTCGTACTAGGAGCCACTTGGGGGAAAGTGAGAGCTCTATCAGATGATAATGGTCAACCAATATTAAAAGCACTCCCTTCAGTCCCAGCAGAAATCCGTGGATTAAATAGCGTTCCGGAAGCAGGTGATAAATTTACTGTTGTTAATAGTGAGTCAAGAGCGCGCGAAATTACAGAATACAGACAAAGAAAAAGAAAAAATTTCTCTTCTGGAATGGTAAATAAGCTAACTCTAGAAAATATGATGGGTCAAATAAAAGAAAAAAATCTAAAAGAATTACCCATTTTAATTAAAGGTGATACACAGGGTTCCATTGAAGCTATTAGTTCAGCATTGAACGAACTTGGGTCAGATGAAGTGACTGTTAGATTAGTTCATACGGCTGTTGGTGCTGTATCAGAAACCGACGTTACGCTAGCGGCCGCTTCAAATGCATTATTGATTGCATTTAATGTAAGACCAAATGCTAATGCCAAACAACAAGCACAAAAAGATGAAATCGAGATTAGACAGTATTCAATCATTTACAATATTATAGATGATATCAAGTTAGCTCTATCAGGACTCCTAGATCCAACGATCAATGAAAAAGTAATTGGTAATGCGGAAGTCAAGGAGGTATTCTATATATCAAAAGTTGGCAAGGTTGCTGGATGTATCGTCACTGATGGGGTAGTTAAAAACAAAGAGAATTTGAGGCTTATTCGTGACAACATAGTTATTCATGAAGGTAAACTCTCCACATTAAAAAGATTTCAAGAAGAAGTAAAAGAGGTCCAGGTAAGCCAAGAGTGTGGTATTGCATTCCAAAATTATCAAGACCTTAAATCGGGTGATATCATAGAATGTTATGAGGTTGAGACAATAGAAAGATCACTTTGAAATGCTAAAAAGCAAAATACAAAAGAATATTTACAGCCAAAGACAACTTAAAGTAGGAGAGTTGGTAAAAAAATCCCTCGTAGAATTTTTCTACAAGGAAAGCATTCATGATCCTGATCTTATAAATACATCAATTACAATTACACAAGTCACATTAAGCCCAGATTTAAAACAAGCAACGGCATATGTAATGCCTCTTGGGGGTAATAATACAGAAGAAATTGTAACAGCACTAAACAGAAACTCTAAATATATTAGAGGGCAAATCGCTGCTAATTTATCTCTTAAATATACACCCTATATCATCTATAAAGAGGACGCATCTTTTGAATATGCATCTAAAATTGATCGCTTGTTAGATAAAGTATCTAATAATTAATTCCTTTATTGGTAATCACATATGCCAAGAAATAAGATCAACATAATAAATGGTTGGATTAATATTTTTAAAACTGAGGGTAAAACATCAAATAATATAATAAGTGATTTAAAAAAAATATTTAAGGATCATAAGATTGGTCATGCTGGAACACTCGACCCAATGGCAACAGGTGTGCTTCCTGTCGCAATAGGTGAGGCAACAAAGACAGTCCCTTATATTCACAAAAAAAACAAGACATACAAATTTAATATCAAATTTGGTATATCAACTGAAACCGATGACTCAATGGGTAAAATAATTGAAACATCAAATAATGTCCCTGATATCAATGATATTACTAAATTCGTTCTCTCATATACTGGCTATATAAACCAGGTTCCACCAATATACTCTGCAAAAAAAATAAATGGAGTTCGTGCTTATGCTCTGGCAAGAGCGGGAAGTAAACCTGATATGAAAAAAAAATCAAAAATCATCTATATTGATAAATTTGAATTAATCGAACAAATATCCAAAACTGAATTCTCATTTAAAGTTCGATGTGGAACAGGTACATACATTAGATCAATTTCAAAAGATATGGGCACATCTCTCAATTGCTGTTGCCATGTGACAAAAATAGAGAGAACTAACTATGGACCTTTCAACTTACAAAATATTTTATCTATTGATGGACTTGCACAACAAAACCATGATATAGATAACCTGATTAAGGTTGTTGAACCGATTGAGACTGTGCTGGACGACATCCTGGCAGTTAAAGTCAACAACCATAATGCCAGCAAATTAAAAAATGGTATGTCTATCAGCCAATATATTGATAGTGAACACCCTTTTTCTGGTGAAGTCTATGCTACTTGTGAAGGAAATATTGTAGCTATCTGCAAATATGCTAATGGACAAATTCAACCACAAAAAGTTTTTAATTTGCAATAGATTTAAACACAATATAGGAGAATATGATGTCGATTACAAAAGAAACAAAAAAAGATCTAATAACTAAATATGCAAGAATTGATGGTGATACTGGTTCACCTGAAGTGCAAATAGCAATACTAACTGAACGTATTGTTAATCTAACTGAACATTTTAAAACTCATAAGAAAGATAATCATTCAAGAACTGGGCTTCTCAAACTAGTTAGTCAGAGACGTAAACAGCTAGATTATTTAAAGTTGAAAAACGAAGCTAAATATAAAGAAATAATCAAAGATTTAGGAATTAGAAGATAAACAATAGATTGGAAAAGAATGTTTAACATACATACAGAAGAAATTAATTGGGGTGGTAGAAATCTCAAAATAGAGACAGGGAAAATAGCAAGGCAGGCAGATGGAGCCGTGATTGTAACATACGGAGGTACCTCCGTTATCGCCACTGTTTGTGCAGAAAAAAAACCTAAGCCAGGCCTTGATTTTTTTCCTCTCACAGTAAATTACCAGGAAAAATCCTATGCATCTGGTAAAATTCCAGGTGGATATTTCAAACGTGAGGGACGGCCTACAGAAAAAGAAACCCTGATTTCTAGGCTTATAGATAGGCCTATCCGCCCCCTTTTTGTAAAAGAATTTAAAAATGAAACACAGGTAATTGCAACAGTGTTAACATATGATCATGAAAATGATCCTGATATCGTTGCTATGATAGCTTGTTCCGCAGCTTTAACCATATCTGGAATTCCTTTTAAAGGGCCTATAGGTGCTGCAAAAGTTGGATATCAAAATAATGAATATATATTAAATCCAACCACAAGTGAAATGAGGGATACAAGCCTTGAGCTAGTTGTTGCAGGCACTAAAAATGCGATATTAATGATTGAATCTGAAGCATCAGAGTTAAGTGAAAAAGTAATGTTAGACGCAGTTATGTTTGCGCATGATTCAATGCAAGTTGTAATTGAAATGATCAAAAATCTTGCAAGAAAATGTGCCAAAGATCCGATGGAAATTGAATCAAAAGATCACTCAACAATGGAAACCTTCATTAAAGAAATTGCGAGAGTCAAATTAGAGGATGCATTTAAAATCATTGACAAACAGGATAGATACACTGAAGTTGCAAAAATCAAAGATTTTGTATTTGAAGAATTATCAAAAGAATATGGAGAGGATTATGATGATATTGCTGCATCTGATATTTTCAAAAATATAGAAAGTGATATCGTCCGTACTCTCATATTGAAAAACTCAAAAAGAATTGATGGTAGGGGTTTGGCAGACATTAGGCCAATATCAGTTGAGGTTGGTACACTTGCCCAAACACATGGTTCTTCACTTTTCACCAGAGGTGAAACACAAGCACTAGTTGTGACAACCCTTGGAACAGCTGAAGACGAACAATACATTGACTCACTAGATGGTACTAAAAAAGAAAATTTTCTATTACATTACAACTTCCCTCCATATTCTGTAGGTGAAGTCGGTAGAATCGGTGCAACAGGTAGAAGAGAAATTGGTCATGGAAAGCTTGCATGGAGGGCTATTCATCCACTACTTCCAAGTAAAGATGATTTTCCTTATACTATTAGAATTGTCTCAGAAATAACTGAATCAAATGGATCTTCTTCAATGGCAAGTGTATGTGGAGCTTCCCTATCTCTAATGGATGCTGGCGTGCCAATAAGAGAGCCAATTGCTGGTATTGCTATGGGATTAATTCTAGAAGGAAAAGAATATGCAGTTCTATCTGATATTATTGGAGATGAGGATCATCTAGGGGATATGGACTTCAAAGTGGCAGGTACTAGTAAGGGAATTACCACACTACAAATGGATATAAAAATAGCAGGTATAACAAAAGAAATTATGAAAAAAGCTCTTGATCAAGCCAAAGATGGAAGAAAACATATTCTATCTGAAATGCAAAAAGCTATTAAAACTTCACGAGATGATGTTGCAGATAATGCTCCAAGAATTGTTACTATGAACATTCCTGTAGATAAAATAAAAGATGTGATCGGTTCAGGGGGTAAAGTTATTAAAGAAATGGTTGAGCAGACAGGAGCAAAAATAAGTGTTGAAGATTCAGGGGTTATAACAATCGCCTCCGCTGACAAGAATGCAATTGAAATGGCAAAAGAAAAAATTCATATGATCGTTGATGAGCCTGAAGTTGGAGAGATTTATAGGGGTAAAATTGTTAAGATTGTTGATTTTGGAGCATTTGTCAATTTCTTTGGTCCAAGAGATGGATTAGTACATATTTCACAACTAAGCAACGAAAGAACCTCACAAGTGACAGACGTTGTTAATGAAGATGAAGAGGTGTATGTAAAACTAATTGGCTTTGATGACAGAGGAAAGGCTAGGTTGTCAATGAAAGGACTTGATCAAAAAACAGGGCTTGAAGTTAATGGTGACAAGTCAACTGAAGATGAGGTTAAACCTAAAAAAGCTAGGAAAAAGAAAAAAGATTAAACGCCTACTTTAAAACCTAATCTTGATTTTCGTAAATTGTTTTATCTTGAAGCATATCAGGGCGTGGGGTAGATATAATATTGTACCCTGAGTCAACATAATGTACCTCGCCCGTAACACCAGAAGAAAGATCACTAAGAAGATATATTGATGCCCCGCCAATTTCATCAAGAGTGATGGTCCTTCTTAATGGTGAATGTGTTTTTTGGAAATTAAACATGGCTCTTGCGTCTGCAATACCTCCACCTGCTAATGTTCTCATAGGACCAGCTGATATTGCATTGACTCTGATACCTCTCTCACCAAAATCTGAGGCGAGATACCTAACCGAAGACTCCAATCCTGCTTTTGCAATTCCCATTACATTATAATTTGGCATAACTTTATTAGCACCATCAAATGTTAATGTAATAATTGACGCATTATCATTCATAATTTTTTGAGCTTCTCTTGCTATTTCTGTAAGTGAATAACATGATATAAGCATTGTTTTTATAAAATTTTCCTTTGTTGTCTCATAATAATGACCTTTTAGTTGACTTTTATCTGAGAATGCAATTGCATGAACAAGAAAATCGATTTTACCCCACTCTTTACCAATTTTATTAAAAAAATCAATTACTTGTTCACTAGACTCGACGTCACAAGGTAAAATTAAATTTGAACCCAACTCCTTGGCAAGCGGCTCAACTCTTTTCTTTAATGTTTCAGTCTGATATGAAAATGCAATTTCGGCGCCAGCTGCTGATAAAGATCTCGCAATACCCCATGCAATGGAATGATCGTTTGCAACACCCATCACGATACCCCTCTTTCCCTTCATGAGAGATAAATTTAAATTTGAGCTAGTTGTTGTGGTATCCATCTAATTGACTTTCTGAAATACTAGACACGCATTTGTTCCACCAAAGCCAAAAGCATTTGACATAACAACATTTATTTCTTTATTTTCTTTTCTTTCAAGTGCTATAGGAATGTCTTCAAAATTTGGGTCCAATGTATCAATATTAGCGGACTTACAAATAAAATTATTTTCCATCATTATGAGTGAGAATATAGCTTCATGTGCACCAGCAGCTCCTAATGAATGCCCACTCAAAGATTTTGTTGCAGAGATTATTGGTACATTTTTACCAAAGAAATTCTTAATCGCATTTGCTTCAATTATATCACCTTGTGGCGTTGATGTTGCATGTGGATTAATATAATCAATATCTTCTTTCAAATCTGAAGTTGCTAATTTCATTGCCCTTTCTGCGCCTTCGCCTGATAATAATACCATATCATTACCATCTGATGTTGAACCATAACCAACTATTTCTGCATATATCTTAGCTCCGCGTGCTTTAGCATGTTCAAATTCTTCTAAAATTAGAATCCCAGCACCACCAGCAATCACAAATCCATCCCGATTTAAATCATAGGCACGGCTTGCTCTATGTGGTTCATCATTAAAATTTGATGACATTGCACCCATAGCATCAAATGTAACAGACAGTGTCCAATCGAGTTCTTCTCCTCCACCAGCGATCATTACATCCTGACTTCCCCATTTAATGAGTTCATATGAGCTCCCTATACAATTATTTGAGGTTGCACAAGCTGAAGAAATAGAGTAGTTAACCCCCTTAATTCCCAAATATGTAGATAATGTTGCTGAAGCCATTGAACACATGGCTTTAGGCACAACAAATGGACCTACATGTTTTGCACCCCGCTCTCTGGTTTGATCAGCAGCCTTAACTATTGCTCTTGTTGATGGTCCACCAGTACCAACTATCAGGCCCGTTCTTTCATTCGAAACTTCACTTTGTGTGAGGCCTGCATCTGCTATTGCTTGTTCGGCTGATATATATGCCCATGCTGATCCATCAGCCAAAAACCGTAGTTTTCTTCTATCAATATATTTTTCTAATTCAATTGTTGGGTTGCCATACACTTGCGACTTAAAACCATAGCTGCCATAGTCAACTGCTTTAGTAATACCTGGTTTACATTCAAAAAGAGACTCCCTAACGTCATCTACGTTATTACCTATACTGGAAACAATACCCATTCCAGTTATTACAACTCTACGCAAAAAATTATCTCCTTTTAATTTTCAAATAAACCAACTTTAAGACCCTCTGCAGAATAAACTTTTTCGCCATCCGCTAGGAGCTCTCCGTCGGCTACACCTAAAGTAAGGTTTCTTGTGACTAACTTTTTAATATTAACTTTATATTCTATAAGTTTTATAGAAGGATCAATCATTCCAAAAAATTTTACCTCACCCACTCCTAAAGCTCTACCTTTTCCTGGCCTTCCAAGCCAACCCAGATAAAATCCTAACAACTGCCATAGTGCATCAAGACCCAAACATCCTGGCATTACGGGGTCATTTTGAAAATGACAATCAAAAAACCATAAGTCATCTTTTATTGCCATTTCAGCGATTATCTGACCTTTTGAAAATATTCCTCCCTCTTCACTTATGTGTGATATTTTATCAAACATTAACATCGGCGGCAGAGGTAGCTTGGCATTTCCAGGGCCAAATAATTTTCCCTCAGCACATTCAATTAATTCATTGTAAGTAAAGGAGGACTTATTAAATTTAGACATAAAAAGATTCAATAATTTACATTAATATTATTATATTATAAGTTAGATAAAACTAATTTTAATATATATGATTAATTTTTAAATGCAAAACCAAACATCAGAAACACAGCCTCTTATGAATAAGATATGCATTATGGGAATGCTCAGAAAGGCTGATATTAAACTAACAAAGCAAAGAGTATCCTTGGCTAGTATCCTATTTAACCTTAAAAGTGGTCATTTTACTGCTGAAGATCTACATGATGAAACAAAAATCAAAAATCTAAAAATTTCTCTCGCGACAGTTTATAATACACTTAATCATTTTTCACAAAATGGCTTAATAAAAACACTCCAGCTGGATAATCAAAAAACATATTATGACCGTAACACTGAAAATCATTACCATGTTAAAACTGGAAACGAAATAGAAGATATTTCAACTGATGCTGTTAAAATAACTTTAGATAATTATGAATTACCACCAGGAAAAAAAATTAAATCAATAGATGTTTTGATAACTCTATCAGAAAAATAGAAAATTCATATTATTCAGCTAAGTATATTTCTTCCCCTCTATATACACCATATATGAGCTCTTGAGAAATCCAACCTACTCTATCTTCCACATTTACATTACAAATAATCCCATCACATTCAATTATCGATACTATTACACCTGGTTCTAACTTTGTTTTCACTTTTAGAGTGTCCTTTGTAGTATATAAATCGTGGTAAATCTCAATTTCTTTATTAACTTCCCAAGGGGCTATAATGCCAGTTCTATTTGATGAAATAAGGGTATTTTTTATCCATCCAATATTAGCATCAAAGTCTCTTATCTTACTCCATCCATTAACATCCTCTAGTATTTCAATCGGGATCGATCTTTTATTATATGTCCAAATGATACTATGTTCTAAAGAAGGACCTAATCTAACGTTTGTCTTTGTTGACCGTAGACTTTTGAAATTATAATCACTATTATTTGCTTTTGTGATTTCATCTGATGAGCTTACAACAACTTCTTCATACTCTTTAAATGCATTTTGAAAAGTCTTAACTGCAAAAAAAATAATACATAAAGTGATTATAAAAATAATTGTTACTTTATTTAATATATACTTCTTAATGACTATCATATAAAAATGTCTCAAACTTATTATTAAGTAGATCAACTACTAATAATTTCCCCACTAATGTATTTTCAAAACCTAAGCTTATTTTGATAGCCTCACCACCCATAATAGTTCCAACAAGAGTAGTAGTTATAGATAATATGCCTACGTCTGCACATGTTTCTTGATTAGCTTCTAATGTTTCTTCATCAAATAAGTCCCTAATCTTTGGGTATTTAAGTTCATTGTTTGATGGTAAAATTGATGTAATCTGTCCTTCGAATGCTCTTACACTGCCAAATATGTATGGTTTTTTAAGTTCTTGACATAGATCAGCAACTCTAAATCTAGTATTAAAATTATCTGTGCAGTCAACAACTATGTCATATTTACTTATAACATCTTTAAATTCCCTATCCTTGACGTCGATTTGATAAGTATTAACTAATATATTTGGGTTTAATTGGCTCACAAATGTTTTGGCGCTATCTACTTTTGGTAAACCTACACTATTTACATTATGTATAAACTGTCTTTGTAAATTTGAAATATCCACTTCATCAAAATCGACTATACCTATGCAACCGATCCCAACACTTGATAAATGCATTATGACCGGTGCACCCAAGCCCCCAGCTCCAATTACTATTATTTTAGTGTTTTTCAATTTTAATTGACCAGGACCACCTAAATTTTTTATGAGGATTTGTTTTGAATATCTCTTAAGTTCCTCTTCGTTTAATTTTGCATTATTTGACATATAAAATCAAAAACCTATACACCTGTAGATCCAAAGCCACCATCATTTCTTGATGTTTCTGTTAAAAATTCAATTTCTTCAAGCTCAACTTGTTCATATTTTGAAATAATCATTTGGGCAATTCTATCTCCATTTTTTACAATAAAATCCTCGTGACCGTGATTTATCAAAATGATTTTAATTTCACCCCTATAATCATTATCAATTGTTCCAGGAGAATTTAAAACTGTTACTCCATATTTGTATGCTAAGCCTGATCTCGGTCTAATTTGAGCTTCAAACCCATCCGGTAGCTCTACTGTTATACCTGTTGGAATTATTTCCCATTTATTAGGTTTAATAATAATTTGCTCAGTATCTTGCTCTAAATTGGCAACAAGATCAAGACCCGACGAACCTGGTGTTTGATATTGTGGAAGCTTGATAGTTTCTCTATTTGATTCTTTAAAAATTTTAAGTTTATTTTTCATAAATCATTCAAAATATTCTGAAATCAAATTAGATAACTTATTTGCAACATCCATCTTTGACATTTTCTTCCAATTCTCTGTATTTGATTTATTGAAAAAGACTATAGTATTATCGTCACCATTAAAAACATTGTTTTTCTCAGACACATCATTAGCAAGCAACCAATCCATGTTTACTGTTTCTAACTTATTTTTAGCATTCTCAATCAAATTTTCTGTTTCTGCAGCAAATCCAATTGCTAATTTTGGCTTTGTATTTGGATTATTTAAAATAGTTTTTATAATATTTATATTTTCAGTTAATTCTAAACTTGGAACGTTTCGATCTTTCTTTATTTTTTGATTGGAATAATTCTTTACTTTCCAATCTGCAACGGCCGCTGCAAATATTCCAATATCAGCAGGTGATACACTCTGAACGGCATCAAGCATTTCCTTTGCTGTATTGATTTTGATGCAATTAACACCGTCTGGTATTGGCTCATTTGATGGGCCACTTATCAATGTTGTTTTTGCACCAAATTGTGATAATGAAGCTGCTATTGCGTAGCCTTGCTTGCCAGAAGAATTATTTGTTATATACCTCACTGGATCTATTGGTTCGATTGTTGGTCCTGCTGTAACAAATGCAGTCTTATTCTTAAGTTTTGTTCTTTTTTGAAAAAACTCGACAATATACGCCAGTATATCTACAGGCTCTTCCATTCTACCCATACCATTTTCACCACACGCAGTTTCTCCGTGAGAGGGGCCAAAGACATGAATGCCATTCTCTCTAATTTTTTTTATATTACTTTTTGTAATTGCATTTTGATACATCTGAGGGTTCATGGCCGGAACAATTATTATTGGTTTGTTTGATGCCAATAATGTTGTAGAAGCTAAATCATCTGCTATCCCATTAGCCATTTTAGCAATAATATTAGCTGTGGCAGGAGCTACAAGAAGTAAATCCATACTTCGTGATAGATTTATATGCCCCATATGCAATTCACTATGGTAATCAAATAAGTTTGTATGAACTTCATTTTGAGCTAATTGGGAAACAGTAAGCTCTGTAACAAATTCCTTTGCAGATTGTGTGAGAATGACATGAACATTAGACCCTGACTTTTTTAATAATCTAATTAGTTCAAGGCTCTTATATGCCGCAATACCACCACTTATAACTAGGAGTATATTTTTATCTTTGATATCTAACATCCATTAATCCAATAAAATTATAACTGAACTTAACAAAATAAAGAGTGTTATAATCCAAAAAAATGATTTCATAAAGAAATTTTGTTTCTCTCTATTTTTATCTTTTGCATCCATTATTTTTTGAAAATTCTCATTAGCAATTTTTGCGCTATGAATTAATTCCGGTAGGTCATTTATTGCTGAACCAAATTTTGAAATATCGTCGATTGTTTTTTTAATTTTTTTCTCTGGAGAAATTTTTTCTTCCATCCATTTCGAAACAACCGGTTTAGCAATATCCCACATATTTAAATCAGGATCTAAATCTCTTGCAACTCCTTCAGTAACAACCATTGTTTTTTGTAATAACAACAATTCTGGCCTTGTCTCCATTTGAAATTGTTCTGTGACTTCAAAAAGTTGCGTTAAAACATTTGCCATAGATATATCATTGGCTTTTTTACCTGTTAACGGTTCACCAATTGCCCTGAGTGCTTGACTGAACTCATCAAGCCTTTGATCTTTTGGTACATAGCCTGCTTCAAAGTGAATTTCAGCTGCCCTTTTGTAATTCTTGGTTATCAATCCCCATAAAATTTCAGCTAGAAAATTTTGCTCTTTTTCTCCTAGCCTACCCATAATTCCAAAGTCAAGGATAACAAGTTTACCTTCTGTGTTAACTAACAAATTACCCTGATGCATGTCAGCATGAAAGAATCCGTTTCTTAACGCTTGAGTTAAAAATGACTGGATAACAATTCGTGCAAGTTCCTTAAGATTGAAACCATTTTTAATCAATAGATCTCTATCCTTTATTGAAATTCCTTCTATCCATTCAATTGTGAGTATTTTTTTTGTAGTTTTTTCCCAAAATACTCTTGGCACAACATATTCATCATCAGCTTGCATATTATTACTAATTTCTGATATTGCTGCTGCTTCAAATCTCAAATCCATCTCCATCTGAACGGATCTTTGCATAGTCATTATTGAGTCTTTAAATTTTAATCTTTTTAATTCAGGATTAATCTTTTCAAAAAGATCTGCTAGAAAATAAAAATATTCAAAATCCTTTTTAAATTTCCTATCAACGTTCGGTCTGAGTATTTTTACAGCAACTTTTTGTTCCGTATTAATTAGCCCTTTGTGAACTTGTGCAATCGAGGCAGCTGCAATTGCATCACCAAACTCATCATATACATCTTCAACTTTGGTATTAAATTCACTCTCAATAATTCCAATGGAGATATCCTTATTAAAAGTTGGAAGATTATCTTGCAAGAATGAGAGTTCATTCGCTTGTTCTCTTCCAATAATATCAGGGCGAGTTGCAAGAAATTGACCCAATTTTATGTATGACGGTCCAAGGCTTTCTAATACATTTGAAAAAGTCTTATTTTTTTTTCTTTTCCCTCGGAATATCCTAATAAGGATTGTGTTTTTTTCTTTTGGGACAAATTTTTCCGGCAACTCACAATTATAAAATAATATTCCAAGTTTAATAGTTTGATATAAATGAGAAAAATATGTCATTTTTACAACTTTATATTTTCCAACCGGAGTGAATGGCAGCAATTCCACCAGACAAATTTGTAAATTTTGGTCTCGTAAATCCTGCTTGTCTTATAATATCAATAAATTCCTCCTGTCGAGGAAATCTATTTATGCTTTCTACCAAATATTGATACGAGTCTCTGTCTTTTGTAACAATATATCCAATTTCAGGTATAATATTTTTTGAATAAAACTCATAGAGATTATCGATCATGGGTATCTCAACTTTTGAAAATTCAAGACAAAAAAATTTCCCACCATGTTTTAGTACCCTATATATCTCAGATAAAGCATTTTCAATTGAAGCGACATTTCTTATCCCAAATGCGATACTTACTGTATCTATAGAATTATCTTCTAAGGGTATTTTTTCTGCGTCAGAGACTACAAACTGAATGCTATCTCTATGTTTAGAATATTCTCTCCTGTTCATAGCTTGGCCTAACATATTTTCATTTATATCCATCATAAAGATAAATGTGTTATCGCTTTTTTTATCTAGTAGTTTGTAGCCAATATCGCCTGTTCCGGAGGCTAAATCTAAGTGAGAAAAACTACGTCTGCTGCTTTTAAGTCCTAGTATAGAATTTACTAATATATCCTTCCATATTCTGTGAGTTCCAATTGATAAAACATCATTCATGATATCGTACTTTTCTGCGACTGAGTCAAATACACCCTTTACACTATCGATTTTTTTTTCTTTAGAAACCTCTAAATTACCAAAAAAGTATTTTTTATTGTTTGACATTATTTATTTTTCAATTTTTTCTATATTAGTTTCTATAATTAAATTTAAATATGCCTGAATTACCTGAAGTTGAGATTATTAAGAATAACTTATCCGAATATATGATCGGTAATAAGTTTATTTCAATTGAAGTAAATACAAGCAAACTAAGATATAAAATACCACATAATTTTGACGAAACTATTAAAAATTCAAAAGTAGTTAAAATTGAACGTATTGCAAAGTATATTATAATTTACCTAAGCAATGAATTTAAGATTTTAGTTCACCTAGGCATGACAGGAAACTTTCTAAGTTCATCTCAAAAAATCAATTCTTTAATCAACAATGAGGATAAGCATATCCATTTAAGATTTTTTATGACAAATGATGTTATCATAAACTATCATGACATCAGAAAATTTGGTTTCTTTAAAATAATATCCCCGGACAACTTGGTTTTAGAAAATCTAAAAAATAATCTTGGTATTGATGCATTGAGTAATAAATTTAATACAAAATATCTAATCAATAAATTAACAACGAGAACAGGGAATATAAAAACCTCTTTACTAAATCAGAGTATTGTTGCTGGTATTGGAAATATTTATGCTTCAGAAGCACTATATAAGGCAAGAATATCACCGCTAACAATTTCAAAAAATCTAGCTGAAGATGAAAAGAAAATTACCAAGCTAATTTCAGCAATTAAATACATTTTAGATGATGCAATTAAAGTTGGCGGCTCTACAATTAAAAATCATAAAAATATTAAGGGGGAAAGCGGCTATTTTCAATATAAATTTAATGTATATAATAGAGAAAAAATGAAATGCAAAAGAGTGAATTGTAATTCTTTAATTTCAAGAATTAATCAGTCGGGCAGATCCACTTTTTATTGCAAATCTTGCCAAAAGTGAAACGTAATGAATATTCAAAATATAAAAGTAAGTAATATAAGCAATAATATACAGTTAATTCAGCTAAATAGATCTAAGCAATACAATGCATTAAATAAAGAATTATCAGATGAGTTAGTCTTTGTTTTACAGCAAGCAGATAATAATCCTAAAATAAAATGTATTATATTAACGGGAGAGGAAAATTTTTCTGCTGGAGCTGATATTAAGGAACTAGCTAGCAACCCAAAATTTCCAGAAATTTGGGAAAATATTGAAAAAATAAAAAAACCTATAGTAGCAGCAGTACAAGGTGTTGCATCTGGAGGTGGCTGTGAGATATTAATGATGTGTGACATTATAATATCAAGTGAAGATGCAAAATTTTCACAGCCTGAAATCAATTTAGGTATCATATGTGGAGGTGGGGCAACGCAGAGATTGCCTAAAATCATTGGAAAGAATAATGCAATGGAAATTTGCCTAACGGGGAGAACTTTCACGGCACAAGAGGCAAAAGAACTTGGTCTTGTAAATAGAATTACTAATTCAGATAATTTAATGGAATTGACTAAACAAATTGCTCAAGAAATCTCACAGAAACCTTTAGATTCCATAATTGCAACGAAGGAGTTAATCAAAAAAAGTATTTGGGTAAGTATTGAGGAAGGTCTAAGTTATGAAAAGAAACTTTTTTATAAGTTACTTAGCTCAGAAGATGGTAAAGAAGGTTTAAGTGCTTTCTTAGAAAAAAGAAAACCTAATTTTAAAATTAATAAATAATTGAGTTGACTGAGTACCATTGTATCTCTATATACTCTATATATTCATTGTTATTGAACAGGAAAATAATAAATGGCAAATACAAAATCTGCAAAAAAAATGGTACGAAAAATCGAACGACGTACTCTAATAAATAGAATGCGTAGAAGTATGGTTAGAACGTCTGTTAAAAAAGCGGAAGCATTAATTGAATCTGGCGATAAGGATAATGCAAAGATTGCATTGGTTGCAGCAGAAAGACAATTAATGAGAGGTGCTCAAAAAGGCGCCTTTAATAAAAAGATGGCATCTCGTAAAATCTCCCGTCTAAACAAAAAACTTATAAACGCATAATTTATTCAAATATAGTTATATAAAACCTAAAAAATTAATGGTTGAGAGTAATCACAACATTATTTTTTGTCTGTAATATTTCTACATACTACAAATTTATTACATATAAATTTTTTACACAAAAAAAATACATAAATTCAATGAGTTATATGAAATGTGTTAAAAGTCCTTAGTCACCACTAGTAATTCGACTAGTCTAATCTTAAAAAAAATACAAATATTTTTCTGAGTCATATACGAATACATTAAAATTAATGAACATAAATTTATTATTATTCTACAGTTAGTTGTCGGTATAAATAGATATTTGCTTACAAGTTTTTTTATTAACTTTTTATTATTCAGTATACTGAATATTAAAAAATTGCCTTTTAAAAGAATCCTAATTTCCCTATAGTAATTCAGTAATTTAGAATTTTTGTCTTTTAATAAAAAGCCTAAAATCGTTAAAGGGATTAAATCAAATGCAAATTGAAATACTAGACACTGATACACAATATGCAGGCGATATTAACCCTAAAACAGCTTGGGACGTGCTCTCAAATGATGAACAAGCAGTATTAGTTGATGTAAGAACCAAAGCAGAATTAAATTTCGTTGGCTTCCCAGATCTCTCTACGATTAATAAATCCGCTCTAAATGTAGAACAACAATTTTTCCCTGGTGGAACTATAAATGATGATTTTGTTGATATACTTGAAAGTAATCTCAATGAGATGAATTTGAGCAAGGATACACCTATACTTTTTTTATGTCGCTCCGGTGCGCGAAGCGCAAAAGCAGCAACAATAATGACCTCAAATGGCTGGAATAGGTGTTTTAATATTGCTTATGGATTTGAGGGGGACCCAAATGAAAACCATCATCGTGCAAATAAAAACGGTTGGAAATTTGAAGGGTTACCATGGATTCAGCTGTAACCAATACTAAAAAACAAAACATCCATGATAGCTGGCAAAAAGTCAGTAAAATATTGCGTGCTCAACTAGGTGAAGACCTCTACAACAGCTGGTTTACTAGGTTAGAACCCCAGAGCCTAGAAAATGGAATTCTAACCCTTACAGTTCCAACATTATTCCTCAAAAGTTGGATAAGATCTCGTTACAATGATAAAATTTTATCACTATGGAAAAAAGAGATAGCTGATATTAGACAAATTGAACTCAGGGTAAGAACTCATGGAGAAAAATCAAGTAATAATCAAGATCTTACAAATGAAGAAACTTCACATGAAAATTCTTCAACTTCAAGTTTATACGATAACAATGAAAATCCAACCCTGACTAGTAACAGTACCCCTTTGGACAAACGATATACCTTCGGCAACTTCGTGGTCGGAAGATCAAACGCTTTAGCACAAGCTGCCGCGATGAGAGTTTCACAGCCCCAGAAAAATATACCTGTAGAGTTTAATCCTCTATATATTCACGGACCAGTTGGAACCGGAAAAACACATCTTTTAAATGCAATTGCATGGGAGTCAAAAGCAAGACACCCTGAAAGAAAAATATTATTTTTATCTGCTGTGAGATTTATGAGCTCATTTGTTGAAGCTGTAAAATCAAAAGATACTATAAGTTTTAAAAAAATATTCTCTGATGTTGACTTATTGCTAATCGATGATATGCAGTTCCTGCAAGGAAAGTCAGTTCAACAGGAATTTTGCCACATATTTAATGCCTTAGATACATCAAAGCATCAAATTGTTATTGCAGGTGACTCAGCTCCATCAAAATTAGAAATGCTTGACGATAGAATGAAATCCAGATTATCAGGGGGTCTTGTAGCTCAAATTGGGCCTACAGATTTTGACATTAGAAGAGGTATATTAGAAAAGAAACTGGCACAAACGCTGAGGGGGAACACAAGAATAGAAATTTCTCCATCAGTTTTAGATTTTCTTGCAAGAAGAATTCAAAGCTCTGGTCGAGAATTAGAGGGGGCAATGAACAGAATTATTGCAGCACATAGTTTAAACAAAAGACCTATTACAGTAGAAGAAGCTGCATTATCAATTCAAGATTTAATTAGTGAAGAACAAAATAGACAAATAATGATCGAAGATGTTCTTAGAACAATTAGTGGTCATTTTAATGTTACTAAACAAGATATCTTATCTTCTAGAAGACATAAAACTATTGTATATCCAAGACAAATTGGAATGTATCTAGCAAAAGTTCTAACCACTAGATCACTCCCGGAAATAGGTAGAAAATTTGGTGGTAGAGACCATACAACGGTTCTTCATGCTGTTCGCAAAATCGAAAAGCTAATTGAAACTAATCCAAGTATAAAAGAATCAATCACTACATTAGAAAATTCCCTAAAAGAATAATAATTTTTTTCTGTCAATTATTTCAATAATTATTAGTAAAAATTATAATAATTAAATATTCTATAAATGTATTAATTGATAAATACGGAAATTATGGAAGTTACACTTCAGAAAAATAATCTGCTTCGTGCACTCAATCACGTTCAAAACGTTGTAGAACGTAGGAATACGATACCTATTTTAGCAAATATACTAATAGTTGCAGAAGGATTGGGCTTAAAATTAATTGCAACAGATCTTGATATTGAGCTAATAGAAGAAGTTGAAGCCAAAATTGACAATGGTGGAAGCCTTACAGCTCCTGCTCACTTATTATATGAAATTACAAGAAAATTACCTGAGGGGGCTGAAATAGTAATTTCCAAGGATGATAACCAGGACCACTTAACAGTTAAATCAGGAAAATCAAACTTTAAATTACAAACTTTACCGCGTGCTGACTTCCCCGAAATATCAAATGATGAATACACGCATTCATTCAAGTTAGTTAGTTCTGAACTCAATAGGCTAATTGAGAAAACAAGATTTGCAATATCCAATGAAGAAACTCGCTATTATCTAAATGGAATATTTTTCCATGAATCAAATTCAGAACATGATAACAAAGGACTACCAACACTAAGAACAGTGTCAACCGATGGACACAGGCTTGCCCAAGCGGAATTAACATTACCAGAAGGTGCATCAGGAATGAATGGTATTATTATTCCGAGAAAAACAATCTTTGAAATTCAAAAACTAACCCAAGAAAATGAAGGTGATGTCGAAATTAAAGTTTCTGAGAATAAAGTAAAACTTATCTTCAGTAATGTGGAGTTAACGTCAAAAGTAATTGATGGAAAATTCCCTGATTACCAACGTGTAATTCCGTATAACAATGAAAAAATAATGACAGTTAATACGGATATTTTAACAAAAGCGGTTGATAGGGTAGCCACACTATCTAGCGAAAGAGGTAGGGCAGTGAAATTAGCTCTATCGGATAATAATCTAATATTGTCTGTAACCAGTCCAGAAGCAGGTACGGCAATAGAAGAAATTAGTGTAGACTTCAAAGGAGAACCTTTTGAAATTGGATTTAATTCAAAATATTTAATGGATATATTGTCGCAACTAGGGGGAGAAAGTGTAAAACTTAATTTCTCCGAGCCTAATTCTCCTTGTCTTGTTCTGGATCCATCTGATGAAGCAACGCTTTATGTGCTAATGCCAATGCGCGTTTGATAGATATTACAAAAAATATTTCAAAAAAAACAACCTATTATCTTGTAGGAATAAATTTTAGCCCTATATATCAGATATAAGGGATTTTTTATAGTACATTGCTAAATAAGGAGTAGAAAATGGCTAAAATTATAGGCATTGATTTAGGAACAACGAATTCATGTGTTGCTGTAATGGATGGAAAGGATCCTAAAGTAATAGAAAATTCAGAAGGTGTAAGAACAACACCCTCAATGGTTGCTTTTGGTGAAGACTCAGAGAGGATCACAGGGCTACCTGCAAAACGACAAGCAGTAACCAATCCTGAAAACACTCTATTTGCTGTAAAAAGATTAATGGGACGTAGATTTGATGATCCCATGGTAAAAAAAGATAAAGATCTTGTTCCATTTAACATCGTTAAAGCAGAAAATGGGGATGCTTGGGTAGAAGCTAGATCTGAAAAATATTCCCCTTCACAAATTTCAGCTTTCATACTCCAAAAAATGAAAGAAACCGCTGAAAGTTATCTCGGCGAAAATGTAACACAAGCAGTAATCACAGTTCCAGCTTACTTTAACGACGCTCAAAGACAAGCCACAAAAGATGCAGGAAAAATTGCTGGCTTAGAGGTTCTAAGAATAATAAATGAACCAACTGCTGCAGCACTAGCATATGGGTTAGATAGAAAAGATGGTCAGACAATTGCAGTTTATGATCTGGGCGGTGGTACTTTTGATATTTCTATATTAGAAATAGGAGATGGTGTATTTGAAGTTAAATCAACAAATGGAGATACATTCCTCGGCGGTGAAGATTTTGATACAAGACTTGTTAATTACCTCGCTGATGAATTTAAAAAAGATCAGGGTGTTGATTTATTGAAGGATAAACTAGCTTTGCAAAGATTAAAAGAGGCTGCTGAAAAAGCAAAAATTGAACTATCCTCAACAACCCAAACTGAAATAAATCTTCCGTTCATAACCGCGGATCAATCAGGACCGAAACATCTAAATATAAAACTAACAAGAGCAAAATTTGAGACCCTTGTTGCAGATCTTATTGATAAAACAATTACTCCTTGTGAAAAAGCATTAAAAGATGCAGGACTAAAAGCTGGTGAGATAGATGAAGTAGTGATGGTTGGTGGTATGTCACGTATGCCAAAGGTTCTTGAGAAAGTCCAAAATTTCTTTGGCAAAGAACCTCATAGAGGTGTAAATCCAGACGAAGTTGTTGCCATTGGTGCTGCAATACAAGCAGGTGTTCTTCAAGGCGATGTAAAAGATGTCTTACTGCTCGATGTTACACCATTATCCCTTGGTATAGAAACTTTAGGTGGTGTTTTTACAAGATTAATTGATAGAAATACAACAATCCCTACAAAAAAAAGCCAGACTTTCTCAACTGCTGAAGATAATCAATCGGCTGTAACAATTAGAGTTTTCCAAGGGGAAAGAGAAATGGCCGCAGATAATAAACTTTTAGGTAATTTTGATCTTATTGGCATTACTCCTGCACCAAGAGGGATTCCTCAAATAGAAGTTACTTTTGATATTGACGCAAATGGTATTGTAAATGTTAAAGCTGTAGACAAAGCTACAAATAAAGAACAATCCATAAAGATCCAAGCGTCAGGTGGATTATCTGATGAAGATATTGAAAAGATGGTAAAAGACGCTGAAGCTCATGCGGAAGAAGATAAGGCGAAAAAAGAATTAATTGAAACAAAAAATCAAGCGGAGTCATTAATTCATGGAACAGAGAAAAGTCTTAAAGAAAACGGTGATAAGGTTAGTGATGATGATAAAAAATCAATTGAAGAAGCAATTGAACAACTAAAAGCGTCTATTGAAAGCGATGATACATCAAAAATTGCCAAAGATCTTGAGGTCTTAACGCAAGAAGCAATGAAATTAGGTGAAGCTATATATAAAGCACAACAAAGTGAGGGTGAAAATGACCCAAATCAATCAGATAGTGACGATGGTACAATTGTTGATGCTGACTACGAAGAGGTTGATGAAGAGAAAAACTCTTAGAAAACCCTTTATTTTTGGAGACACACTAATATGGCAAAAAAAGATTACTATGAAATATTAGGTGTTGATAAAAGCTGTGATGAAAAAACCCTAAAAAGTGCATTTAGGAAGTTAGCAAAAGAATATCACCCAGATCATAACGCTGGCAAGCCAGAAGCTGAAGCAAAGTTCAAAGAAATTTCTGAAGCATATGAAAGACTTAAGAATCCTGAATCTAGAGCAGCATACGATAGATATGGTCATGCAGCATTTGATGGAGGCGGTGGAAGAGGCAACCACTCTGGCGGATTCGATGGTAATTTTTCATCAGCATTTTCAGATATTTTTAATGATTTCTTTGGTGATTTTTCAAATTCAACAAGGTCAAGAGAAACATCCAATAGAGGTTCAGACTTAAGATATAATTTAGAGATTACACTCGAAGAAGCCTACAGAGGTAAATCAGATACAATAAATGTCCCAATGAATACTGAATGTTCCGGTTGTAAAGGGAATGGTGGAGAAAATGGAGAGGCGCCTATCGTTTGTCCAAATTGCCAAGGGTCCGGAAAAACAAGAGCAAGCCAAGGTTTTTTCATGATTGAGAGAAGTTGCACATCATGTAATGGTAGCGGTCAAATAGTTGTTAATCCATGTAAATCCTGTGGAGGCCAGGGAAGGATAAAAAAACCTAAAAAACTGAGTATTAATATCCCTGCAGGAGTTGAAGATGGAAATAGAATAAGGCTAAGTGGACAAGGAGAAGCCGGATTAAGAGGTGGGAGAACTGGAGATTTATATATTTTTGTCTCAATAAAACCACATAAGTTTTTCCAAAGAGATGGTTCTGATTTATACTGTAATGTTCCTGTGTCAATGGCTACAGCTGCCCTCGGTGGACAAATTGATATACCTACGATAGATGGTTCTAAACTAAGTGTAAGTATACCAGAAGGGTCTCAAAATAATAAACATCTCAGACTACGTGGAAAGGGTATGCCAATCCTGAGACAAAAGAATTTTGGCGACCTACATTTACAGATATCCGTTGAAACCCCAGTAAATCTTAGCAAAAAACAAAAACAGTTGCTTGAAGAATTTCAAAATATATCAAATGAAAAAAACCACCCTGTTAGTGATGGTTTCTTTAAAAAATTAAGAGACTTGTGGCATTAAATTTTATTTCGGCGTAATATGAGTCTCAATTGACCAAAATATTTTAAATTGAGAAAACTATGAAATTAATTATTGCTGGTGCTGCTGGTAGAATGGGTAGAGAGTTAATAAAATTTGCCTATCACGATCAAAATATAGAAATTATAGGCGCAACAGAAAGTGCAAAATCTCCTTGGATTGGAAGAGATATTGGAGAACTTATACAGGAAAAACCACTCAAAATAAAAATCGTTGACGATCCAATTACATTGGTAAAATCAGCTGATGTAATAATTGATTTCACAAACCCTAAAACAACAATTAAAAATAGCATTCTTGCTGCACAAGCTCGAATATCCCACATAATTGGAACCACAGGTTTAACAAATAAAGACTTTGATAATATCAGGAGTGCTTCAAGACATGCCGTAATTGTACAATCTGGTAATATGAGCCTAGGAATAAATATAATGGCAAAACTAACGAAAGAGATTGCTTCTTTGTTAACTGATTTTGATATTGAAATTGTTGAAATGCATCATAATAAAAAAGTAGACGCGCCATCAGGCACCGCACTTCTATTGGGGGAAGCTGCAGCTGAAGGTAGAAAAATAAATCTTGATAAAAATGCTGTTTATGAAAGATACGGTAATACAGGTGCTAGACAAAAAAATACAATTGGATTCTCAACAATTAGAGGTGGGGATGTAGTAGGAGAACACACTGTTTTATTCGCTGGAGATAGCGAAATACTGAGAATATCACATAGTGCTTTAAGCAGAAAAATATTTGTAAAAGGAGCAATGCACGCTGCAAAATGGTCCCTCGATAAAGAGCCAGGATTTTATAGTATGGATGACGTACTGAATATAAAAAATTAGAGGTAAATATTAAATATGGCAAAATTAATACTATTAAGGCACGGTGAAAGTGAATGGAATAAATTAAATTTATTCACAGGTTGGGAAGATGTGAGCCTAACTGATCAAGGTAAAATTGAAGCAAAATTGGCAGCGTTTGCAATTCAAAACCTAAAAGTTGATATTAATCATGCTTTTACTAGTGCGCTTAAACGAGCAAAAAATACACTTGAGATTGTCCTCTACATACTCAAGAAAGATATAGAAATAATTTCTGATAAAGCATTAAATGAGAGAAACTATGGTGACCTTACTGGCTTAAATAAAGATGAGGCCCGCAAAAAATGGGGGGATGAACAGGTAAAAATATGGAGAAGATCCTATGATGTAGCTCCAGAAAATGGAGAAAGCCTCAAAGATACCTCAAATAGAACAATCCCCTATTTTAAAGATAATATTTTACCCAAGCTTTATAATGATGAGAATGTAATAATTACTGCGCATGGCAACTCCCTTAGATCAATTATAATGCATGTAGAAGAACTAAGTGAAGAAGAGATAGTTAATGTTGAAATAACTACAGGGATTCCAATTGTGTATGAGTTCGAAAACAAGAAGATGATAAAAAAAACCGAACTATTTGTCAAAAGATATTAAACCTAATAGCTTAGTTATATTATTAATATGCATACACTATTCATTGGGAATGCTATTGTAGATCTAATATCCCACATTAATTATGACAAATTATTACATCCTGATGATAAGGGTAAAATGAAAATTATCACATTGACGGATGCCGATAAACTTCAATTGCAGGTTTCTGACCAAAATGTAATTATTGGAGGAAGTGCTAGCAATAGTGCTTGTGGATTATCTATTATGGATGAAGAAGTATGTTTTGTTGGGAAAATAGGCAATGATAAATTTGGTGAAATTTATATAAAAAAATTACAAGATTTTAATCTTGCAGATGATGGCATTGTAATTGATAAAAATGCTAATACTGGAAGGTCCATTATCTATGTCACCCCAGATGGCGAGCGGACGATGAATACTTATTTGGGTGCATCTGTTCAATTAACTTCAAATGATATCCAAGATAATATGTTCAAGAATTTAAATGGAACGTTTATTGAAGGTTATATTTATTACTTAAATGATGGCAAAAAAATAATTGAAAACTCATTTCGTAAAACTAAAGAGCAAAATGGATTTACTGCAATATCATTATCTGATGTAAATTGTGTTGAACAATTTAGATCTGATTTCTTTGACTTAATTTATGAAAATAACATCAGCCTTTTATTTGGAAATAAAGCTGAGATGATGTGCCTATTTGAGGAAGAAAAGGAGGCAAATCTCCTAAAAAAAATGAAAGACCATTCTGAAAATATCAACTCATTGATAATGACATCAGGAAATAAGGGTGCAACAGTTATAAACGATAATAAAATTTACAAAGAGAATTCAATTAATGTTGAAAACATACTTGATACAACAGGAGCTGGTGATTTATTTGTTTCTGGTTATATAAAAGCTTACCTAAATGGAAAAAAACCGGATGTTTGTCTAAAATGTGCCAATTACCTTGCTTCCCAAATTATCACAGTTGATGGCGGAAAATTAGACATCAAGAAAATCAAAGAATATAAAGAGGGGCTTTATAGTTTTCTTAGAGAAATCTGATCTACATAGTGATTAACAGATTTTCTAATAATTAGACTAGCTCTTTGTCTAGTTGGTAAGATGTTTTCAATCAAATTTATATAGTTGATTTTATTCCACAATTCATTTGCAACTTTTATTGCTTCACTATCTGTTAATTTTGAGTATTTTTTAAAATAAGAATCTGGTTGCTGAAAGGCTGTTGATTTTAATTTTAAGAAACGTTCAACATACCATTTCTGAATATGGGTATGATCAGAATCAACAAAAATTGAAAAATCAAAATAGTCAGAAACATATGGAATTGCATTTCCGTTTTGAGGAAGTGGAGCTGGCTGTAAAACATTTAAGCCCTCAATTATTAAAATATCTGGTTTGTTAACGGTAACATATTCATCTGGTAAGTTATCATACAATAGGTGTGAATATACAGGGGCTTTTACGTTCTCTTTTCCAGATTTTACTTCATTTAAAAAATTTAATAACTTTGATAGGTTATAACTTTCTGGGAAGCCCTTCCGATCCATTAGATTTTTGTCTTCAAGTTCATTATTACTCAATAAAAAACCATCAGTGTTAACAAGTGAAACACTGATATTTTTAGACCATTTAGATAATAAGGCTTGCAGAATTCTTGAGGTCGTACTTTTACCTACAGCTACAGACCCCGCCACCCCAATAATAAATGGCACTTTAATATTTTTTTTCCCAAGAAAAGTATTTGTCGCGTTAAATAATTTTTTTGTTGCAGAAATGTATAAGTCTAAAAGCCTGGAAATTGGTAGATATACATCTCTAACCTCTTCTAGGGACATGGGCTCATTTAAGCCTCTTAATGCACTTAATTCATTTTCCGATAATGATAAAGTTGTTCCAAATCCAAGATTAGCCCATTCATCTCTTGAAAAAATAATATAAGGGGAGTTCTCGTTTATTGATGGAGGCATTAATGCTATTTTCTTGATTTTTTTTCATCGTGGCCTGAAACGCCTTGCCTTGTAGATAGCTCATGGCATACATCATCGATGGTAAGTTCATTTTTTTTAAGTAATACTAATAAGTGATATAACAAATCTGCAGCCTCTCTCCTCACATTATCTGAATCACCTGAAAGGGAGGATATTATTACCTCTGTTGCTTCCTCACCTATCTTTTTTGTTAACAACTGATGATTATTTAATAATGAAGCCGTATATGAAAGGCTTGGATCCTTCTCAACACTATTAGAAATAATTGCTGTAAGTTCTTTTAAATATGCTAAATTCTTCATCTTATTTATATTATTAACATTAAATTACCTGATTTTAATACCATTGTCTTTCATATATTTTTTTGCTTCGACAATTGAATATTCTCCAAAATGAAAAATTGAAGCTGCAAGGACTGCGTCAGCGCCACCAATTTTTATTCCGTCGACGAGGTGTTGTAAGTTACCTACTCCTCCACTTGCAATAACAGGAACATTAACAATTTCTGTTATTTTCTTAATCAGTAAATTATCAAAACCTGACTTTGTACCATCTCTATCCATTGAAGTTACAAGCAATTCACCTGCTCCTAATGCAACAACTTTCTCAGCATAATTTAATACATCTATTTCTGTATTTTTTCGCCCTCCATGAGTATAAACTTCCCAGTTGTTTTTAATATTATTTCTTTTGGCATCTATCGCTACAACAATACACTGAGCTCCAAATTTTTCAGAAGCATCTCTAACAAATATATTATTCATAACGGCCGCTGAATTTATCGATACCTTATCAGCTCCAGATAATAAAAGTTTTCTTATGTGATCAACTTTACTAATACCTCCACCTACAGTGAGTGGCATAAAACAAACTTCAGCAGTCTTTTGAACGATCTCGTATATTGTGTCCCTATTCTCATGGCTGGCTGTAATATCCAAGAAACACAGTTCATCAGCCCCTTGCTCATCATATATTTTAGCAACTTCCACAGGATCACCAGCATCCCGAAGGTTAATAAAATTAGTGCCTTTAACTACTCTGCCTTTATTTACATCCAAACAAGGGATAATTCTTGATCTAAGCAATTTTCTTTTCCATTTACCTATTTAATATTTTAAGTGCTTCTAGGGGATCTATTTTTTTCTCGTACAAAGCTTTGCCCATAATCGCCCCCTTAAAGATTGTATTTTCGGGTTTATTTAGATCTCGAATTTCATCTATTGATGTTAATCCACCACTGAGTATTACGGGGATTCTTGTCGCTTGTGCTAATTTCCTCGAAGCCTCAAAATTTAATCCTTGTAACATTCCGTCCCTATTAATATCAGTATGTAAAATAGCATTTACTTCATATTCATTATATTCTTGGACCAAATCAAATACATTTATATCCGTTGTTGTCTTCCAGCCATCAATACAAATTAATTCATTTTTCGTATCTAAAGCCAATACAATTTTGTTTGGAAATTTTTTTATAGTTTCCTTAACAAAATCAATGTCATTTACAGAAATGGTTCCAAGAACTAGTTTTTGTACTCCTATCGAAAACCAATAATTTATCTGATCTAAACTTTTAATCCCACCACCTAATTGAACTTTTAATCTTGTGTTTTGAACTATGGTTTTGATTACTTCTCCATTTAGACTAGCGCCTGTTACTGCAGCATTTAAATCTACAATATGAACCCATTCAAATCCATACTCTTCAAATAATTTAGCTTGTGATAGTGGATCTTTATTGTATGTCTTTGAGTCGTCCAGATCCCCGAGCTTTAATCTAACACACTCACCATTTTTGATATCAATAGCAGGAAATAATATCATGCTTAAATATTCCAGTTCAAAAAGTTTTTAATAAATTTCAGACCCATTTTTTGACTTTTCTCTGGGTGAAACTGACAACCAATAATATTATTTTTTTCAATAATTGCTGTAATTTTTGACCCATAGTCACAATACCCCAATAGGTTCTCTTCGTCTTTTAATTGAAAATGGTATGAATGAACGAAGTATGCAACCATCCCTTCTTGACCATTCATTAAACTATCAATTATTTTATGATCCTTGCAGAAATGGACCTCATTCCAGCCCATATGTGGTATTTTTATACCTTCTTTAGAAGGGATTTTTTTAACAGTTCCTTTTATCCATCCAAAACCTTCTGTTTCACCGCCCTCTGTGCCTAAATCAGCTAATAATTGCATCCCAACACAAATACCAAGAAACGGAGTAGAATATTCCTTTACTTTCATACATATTGTTTGATACAAGTCATCAACTTGATCAATTCCTGTTTTGCAATCACCGAAAGAACCTACACCCGGTAAAACAATTCTATCACAATCCATAACTCCGCTAGCTTTTGAAACCCTTATTACGCTTACTTCTTTGTTTATATCCTTTGCCGCGGTTTCAAATGCTTTAGTTGCAGAATGAATGTTACCTGAACCGTAATCAATAATTCCAATTGTTTCCATTTAAAATCACGTTTCAAAATATATTAAAAATAGGGGTATCTTCATTATTTAGACGATCAGATACTATATTCGCTTTATTTCGTTCTTTAATGTTATTCTGATCCAAATGGAATTGAGTATATATATGATATGCACTCATTTGGTTATCTGCTTTCACAACCATTTGTAAAGAATAATTTCTAAAACCTAAAATCCATTCTCGTAACTGGCTAGCTTGTAAGGCTACAAAGAGGTTTATAAAACAGATAAAAAATAAAAAATAACCAACTCCAAAAAAGAGATAAGCTAAGTAGCCCAAAAATAAATAAATAGGTATTAAAAAAATATTTTTATTTAAAATAAGCCACAACGGTGGAAATAGAAAAGCAATTAATGAAAATCTATCTCGATGAATAATAATTTCTTTGTAATCATCCTCAGATATTTTATTTCTAGTATAAATTTCGTAATAAGACATCACTCTATATCTACAAAATTCCCTTTGTCGTAGGAATGCTATCAGACATCCTTGGATCAATAGATATTGCTTCTTTTAAACATCGTGCGAGACCTTTATAGCATGACTCAATTACGTGATGACCATTACTTCCCTGCAAATTTTCAATATGCAAAGTGATCTCACTATTATGAGCAAAGGCATAAAACCACTCTTTGAATAGCTCAGTATCCATTTCTCCTATTTTTGGGGGGGTTAAATTTACTGCCCATCTGAGATAAGCTCTACCAGAAATATCAATTGCAACTAGTGTTAAAGCCTCATCCATTGGTAGAACTATATCAGCGTATCGTTTAATCCCCACCTTATCTCCAAGTGCTTTTTTGATAGCGGCTCCCAATACAATGCCAACATCTTCCGTTGTGTGATGCATATCTATGTGCAGATCTCCGTCTGCTTTTAAATTGATGTCAATCAATCCATGTCTAGCAACTTGCTCTATCATATGATCAAGAAAGCCTATACCTGTCTGTATGTCATATTTTCCTGTCCCATCAAGTAGAACTTCACAAGAAATATTGGTTTCTTTAGTTTTTCTTTCCACTTTTGCTTTACGTTGGAGAATTTTATTCATTTTATTTTCCGTATATTAAAAATCTTGAATATTTATATCACAATCGACATATATACTATAGATGAGATATTATTAATATATCTTAAATATATGAGTAATACGCATAGTTTGCATCTAATAAATAGGGATTTTATGATAGAACACGATAACAAAAATATGATAGGGACAACCATCATAATGGTCAGGAAAGATGATCATGTGGTAATAGCTGGTGATGGTCAAGTAAGTTTAGGCCAAACAATCATGAAAAATAATGCCAGAAAAGTAAGACGTTTGGGTAACGACGGAAACGTTATAGCAGGTTTTGCAGGCTCGACAGCAGATGCACTAACTCTTTTTGATAGACTAGAAGCAAAACTAGAACAATATCCTACTCAATTAACCAGAGCAGCTGTTGAACTTGCTAAAGACTGGAGACTTGATAGGTACCTGCGAAGATTGGAAGCAATGATGCTTGTTGCTGATAAGGAATGTAGTTTTGTACTTACAGGTAATGGTGATGTTCTTGAACCTGAGGAAGGTGTTATAGCAATCGGATCGGGCGGCAATTATGCACTTGCAGCAGCAAAAGCACTCTATGAAACAAATGCTAATGCCAAAGAAATTGCTGAAAAATCAATGAAAATTGCTGCTGATATTTGTGTATATACAAACAATAATTTAGTGATAGAAAGTATCAAATTAAGTTAAGAGGAATAACATGTCTGATTTTTCACCAAGAGAAATAGTATCAGAATTGGATCGATTTATTATCGGTCAAAAAAAAGCAAAAAGAGCTTGCGCAATAGCATTAAGAAACCAATGGCGTAGACAACAGCTCTCGGGTCCACTTAAAGATGAAATTCTACCAAAAAATATTCTTATGATAGGGCCAACAGGAGTTGGCAAAACAGAGATATCTAGAAGACTTGCAAAACTTGCTGATGCACCATTTATTAAAGTCGAAGCTACTAAGTTTACTGAAGTTGGGTATGTCGGAAGAGATGTTGAACAAATAATTAGAGATCTCGTTGAAACATCAATAGGAATGATAAGAGAAAAGAAGAGAAAAGAAGTCGAAGCTAAAGCACATCTTTTAGCTGAAGAAAGAGTAGTTAATGCTTTAGTAGGCGAAAATGCATCATCATCAACAAAAGACTCTTTTAGAAAAAAACTCCGCAGTGGAGAACTTGATGATAAAGAAATCGAATTAAAAATTAAAGACTCGTCTTCAAATATGAGCTCATTTGAAATTCCAGGGATGCCAGGAGCACAAATGGGCATGGTAAATATTGGAGATATGCTAGGTAAAGCACTAGGAGATAAATTTAAATCAAAAAAAATGTTAGTTAAAGAGAGCTATGACATACTCTTACAGGAAGAGTCTGATAATTTATTAGATAATGATAGCATTGTTCAGGAAGCTCTTAAAAGTGTCCAAAATCATGGAATAGTTTTTATTGATGAAATCGATAAAATCTGCGCAAGAGAAAACAGACAAGGAGCTGATGTGAGCCGTGAGGGCGTGCAAAGGGATCTGCTTCCACTGATCGAAGGTACTTCTGTCTCAACAAAACATGGAATTGTCAAAACTGATCATATTCTATTTATTACTTCAGGTGCATTTCATTTAGCAAAACCATCTGATTTGCTCCCTGAGCTTCAAGGCAGACTTCCTATAAGAGTTGAATTAAATGCATTATCTAAAGAGGATTTTGTAAGTATTCTGACAGATACCGAAGCTAGTTTAATTAAACAATACATTGCTCTAATGGAAACGGAAGGTCTCAAGCTTAGTTTTTCAAAAGATGCTATTGAAAAAATTGCAGATATTGCTGTCAATGTAAATTCAAACGTTGAAAATATAGGTGCAAGGAGACTTCATACTGTATTAGAGAGAGTGCTTGATGAGATAAGCTTTTCTGCTCCAGATATGGATGAAAAAGAGATTACTATTGATCAAGATTATGTTTCTAAAAATATTGAAGATCTAGCAAATAATTCAGATCTCTCAAAATTTATTCTTTAGTTACTTTTCAATAAAATATAATATGCCCCTTGACCACCATGTTTTTGGCTTGCGTATCTGTAACCATTTATATTTTTTCTTATTTCATCTTTTTTTAACCACAATGGTAAGTTTTTATTAAGAACACCTCTTTGATTGTTATCAACCTCATACACAGAGTCTGTTTTAGGGCTATTTCCTTTGCCTGTAATAACCAGAACTATTTTAAAGTTATTCTTTTTAGACCTTAATATAAAATTATTGAGTTCTAATCTCGCTTGTTCTTGATTTAAACCATGTAAATCTATTGAGGCATCAATTTCGACATGGCCACGTGTCATTTTTTGATCTAATCTTTTATGAATACCTGTAAATAGATCTTCAGTATTAGCTTTTAAACTACTTGACACTTTATTGTTGTTTATTAAATTTGATTTACTTCTCTTTTCAATAATCTTATTTGTTTTTTCTGATGATAAACTATCTAGTTTCTGTTTTTGTTGATTATTAGCACTATTTAGACCCTTCAGATCATAAAACTCACGATCCTTTTTTGATGAATTATTATCTATAGGTTGAATATTTTTTGTAATTTTTTCCCAAAGAATAAAATCTTCTTTTGTAATTTTATTTTTCATTACTCAATTAATTCCTAACTAAAATAATGATACTACCTGAATATTTCATATTACCAGCAATTTCATCATTGCCAAAAAAAATGTCGCCCCTAGATAAACCTTTTATCGCAGAACCTTGGTCTTGTGCGATCATTAATCTTTCAAAATTTGTGGTTTTATTCTCCGCAATTGGAATCTGTGTTTTCAACCAAATTGGTGTGTTGGTATCATATATAGACAGATCAACAGCCAACGATCTCAAAGGGGTCAATCTTATCCCAAGTTGTCCAATGGGATATTTATTATCTATATCTAACTCATCCTCTTTAAAAAAGATAAAGGACTCATTAATATAAACACTTTCATAATTTTTTTTATCAGACCTTAACCAATCTTTTATAGTTGTCATGGAAATATTATTTTCCTCGATATATCCTAGCTCAATGAGACTTTTGCCCAGTGATGTATATTTAAAATTATTCTTACTTTCAAATACAAACCTTTTTGAAAATCCTTCAATAAAATTTAGAACACCAGAACCTTGAATATGCATAAAATATAGATCTATTCTATCTTTTAACCATGCATGAATTGGAATTCCTGATTTAATACTGCCTTCAAAATCACATCTACTTATATCTAATAAATTTTTATCTTGAGGTGCTCCGTATAATGGATATTTATAAATTTTACTCTCTTTTGTCGAAGCACTTAGCCCTGGTTCGAAATAACCTGTAAATAAATTCTGACTCACTAAGTTATTACTTATTTGAAAGGGCTGATAATTTTCTTCAAAAAAAAATCGTGCTTGATTGATTGTTTTAATATTAAATTTCTTAAGACTTTTATCACCATTCATAAGCGTTTGAAAAGCTTCTAAATGATTGTCCTGGGTCCAATTAGGAATAGAACTGTATTCGATTCTTCTAATGAATTTTTTATCAATTCTGTTAAGCATTCTTTCTAAATGCCTTAATTTAAACGACTAATTTCACTTACTTTCCAATTTGGATTCCGGGAATTTAATTTCTTTGTAAATGTCCAGATTTCTTTAACGTGTGCCTTATTTTTATTAATTGATTTCTCTTCGTCTTTTAATTCAGTGAGAACAAATTCATTATCCGCATCAATATGTAAATCGATTTTTGCAATATTTTTATTAATATCAATATCCCTTATATCTAATTTGTTTACTTTTATGATGCTATATTCAAGTTTCTGGTTCTTAATATTTCTCATATTTATAGATTCTAAAAATTCATCATAGATATTTTTTTCTAGTAGCATGTTGAGTGTTTCTTTATTTTCTTCGGAATAGGCAATAAGAGTCATTTCATAGGCTTTTGTTGCACCTTCAAGAAAATAATCAATTGAGAATGATTTTATATTTTTCTCTAGTAAATTTATTTCATCACTAAATTCTTGGGATTGCTGACTTAAGTTTATTACTTCTGGTTCTTTAACTTTGTCTTCAATTTTATCTCTAGGTATTAGATTTTTTTTCTCTTTGAAATCTATAACTATTGATTTTTCTAAGCCTGTTCTTTTGCCCAATACTGAACGTAAAACCATGAATATAAAAATTACAACAATCAGTAGTATAATATTTATAATATCCATGTTTATAGGTCCTTTGATAATCTATTTAATATATAGGTACTCATAGTGAAATAAAAATAAAATTATCTATTTTTTCAATAATTTGACCGAATTTTAGTATGTGCTATTATATAAGTGTTTAATAATAGTGTAATCACATGAGTGAAGAACTTAAATCAGGCTTCAAGTTTTTAGGGCAATACACAAAAGATTTGTCTTTCGAAAATCCCCAGGTGCCATCGAAATTACCTCACATGATGGTCAAACCAAAAATCAATGTTAGTGTAAATGTAAATGCAGCAACATTAGATAAGGAACAGGATGTTTATGAAGTTGATATTACAATAAAAGTTCAAGCTGAAATTGAGGACTCTCCATGCTTTATTGTCGAACTTTCATATGCATCTGTTGTTCAATTAAATAATATTGATGAAAGCAACAAATCATTCGTCATTTTAGTGGAAATACCGAGGATGTTATTCCCTTTTGCGAGAAGAATTATAGCAGATACCGTCCGGGACGGTGGTTTTCCTCCACTGTATATAGAACCGATAGATTTTCTTAAGTTATTTGAAAAAAATATTCAAAAACACTAATTTTCTTCTTTTTTATTCCACATAGCATCTGAAATAAATTTTGATATAAATTCATTATGTTTTTGTAATTCAGACTCACTAAGTAGATTTAAATTTCTTTTTTCTCGTAATTTTGGTTGGATTTTTTCTGTTTGAAAAGAATTACCTTCATCTAGCTTGTTTAAATCTAAATTGCTTTGTCTACCACCAATTAATTCAATATACACCTGAGCTAGCAGTTCACAATCTGATTTTGCATCATGCAATCCTCTTTTTTGTTCTGAAATATTATATCTTCTACACAATGCATCTAAATTATTAGGCATACCAGGGTGTTTTTTCCTAGCAATAACTAAAGTATCAATTATTTTATCATCCGTAATTGTCATTTTTTTTTCAATTGATAGTTCATTATTTAAAAAACCAACATCAAAGGAGGCGTTATGGGCTAAAATTTGTGAGTCCCCTATAAATCCCAAAAAATCATCAGCTATTTCACTGAAAAGAGGTTTGTCTGATAAAAATGCCTCACTTATTCCATGGACTTTGAATGCACCTTCGGAAATTTCTTTCCCATCTGGATTAATATATGCGTGATAGTAGTTATCAGTTGGAATATGGTTAATTAATTCAAGGCATGCAATCTCAATTATTTTATCACCTTTTTTGTGATCTAGACCTGTGGTCTCTATGTCAACAACAACTTCTCTCATAGCTAATTAATATCAAAATTTTTCATTATTTTATCAATGTTATTAACGGTATCATCATGGTTAAGATTATCTAGAATAAAATGAGATTTTGCTTCTTTTTGTTTATCTGATAATTGTTTTTTCTTGATTTTACTGAATAGTTCTGAAGTCATATTTGGTCTTTGTAATACTCTTTTTTCTTGCAATTCTTTTGATGTTTTTACTAAGATTACATAATCAAATTCATCTTCTAATTTTTTCTCAAATAACAATGGAACTTCTACAATAACCATTTTAGAGTTATTTCTTTTCTCTTGTTCAATAAAATTGTCTCTCGCTAATTTTACTAAAGGATGAATAAATTTCTCTAATTTTGATAATTTATCACCATTATTGAACACGTTAGCTGAGATATTAACTTTATTGAATTCCTCATCTTTCTTCAAAATTTGTTTCTTTACAAAATCTTTAAGTTCCTCATTTGATTTATAGAGCTCTTTCACACAATCATCAGAGCTAAAAATTGGAATATTATATAAATCACCAAATAAGTTTAAAACATAAGATTTACCTGAGGCTATTGATCCGGTTAGTCCTACTTTAATCATTCTATGTAATCCATTTTTCTCAAATAATTTAATAGATTTAAGATTGATATACCTTGAATTGAGAATAAGTCATCACCTATTTCATCAAATAAATTTATCCCTAAACCTTCTATTTCATACCCACCGACAATTGATAATAGGTTATTGTTCATCTTTGATATGTATCCATCAATAAAATTATCTGAAAATATTCTCATCTTCATATTTTGTTCCGAAATATAGGACCAGACTTTGTTGTTATTTAGTACACATAAAGTAGCGGTAATTAATTTATGACTTTTACCACTTAATTGTCTTAACTGTTCCTTTGATTCTTCTATATTCTTTGGTTTTAACATTATCTTCTTATTAAAATATAGGATTTGATCACAACCAATTATTAATGAGTTCTCATTGGATTTTGATACAGCTAATGCCTTTTGGAATGAAAGTTCTTCTACTAAATATTTAACATCATCAATAGAACAATTTTTATTAAGATACCGATCTTGGAGTTTCTTTTCATCGTAATCTGATCCAATTGCCTCAAATTCAATTCCTGAATTACTCAGTAAATTTTTTCTCACAGAACTTTTAGATGCTAATATTATTTGGTTACTTGTCATGTGATTTCTTAGCTCTATAGAGTAACATTATTTCAGCAGCCGTTTCCTCAATTGATTTTCTAGTTACATCAATGACAGGCCATTTATTATTTTCAAAGTATTTTTTTGCCTGCACAATTTCCTCACTTACCATTCTTTTATCAACATAGTTGCTGTCATCTTTTGCATTTAGTGCCATCAATCTGTTTTTTCTAATTTGGATAATTCTCTCTGGAGTTGCAACTAACCCAACTACTAATGGGTCTTTTATCATAGCTAATTCTTTTGGTAACGGTATTCCATTTACAAATGGTATATTAGCTGTCTTAATTCCTCTATTAGCTAAATAAATGCTTGTAGGTGTTTTCGATGTTCGGCTTACACCGACTAAAACAACATCAGCTGAGTTAAGATCATTTGAAATAACACCATCATCATGTGCCAATGTATAATTCATCGCATCAATTCTTTCAAAATATTCAGTATTCAATTGATGCTGACCACCAATAATTGGACTACCTTTTATTCCATATAAAGTGGTTAGAGATTGATGGATGCTATCCAGCGGATCTATTAATGGGATATTCAGATCCTCACAAAGTGTCTGCAAAGCCTTCTTTAATTCAAAGTCATAAAGTGTACATAACACGATACCTGGGTTTTTCTTGATATCCTCATAAACTTGCTCTATTTGCTTTTTATTTCTTACTAATGAGTGCATATGCTGCTCAAATTTAAGATTTTTATATTGAACTAATACTGCTTTTGCAATTGTAGTTAAGGTTTCACCAGTTGAGTCACTGACCATATGAATATTATAATTAATTTTTTTTTCAACAGACACTGTTAATAAAAACTCCAATAATGTGAACAATTAGGTAAAAGTTCTAATAAAAATAAAACGTGTTTTATTTTATACACTTTTTCCAATATTTATTAACATTTATTTATTTCTGTATAACTAATAACTTCATATACACATTTGTTAATAAGTAATAATTTCAATACTTTATAAACAGTTTATCTACAGGATATACACACAAATATTATATAAGAATATTAACTCAAACACCATGCTATCAACATTAAGGGATGATTATTACATTTTTTCTGTGAGAAGGTATATATTGATATATTAATACTATTATCATATTTATGATTGTGGATATTCTGTTGATGGAAAATAAACACCATTATCCACAAAGTAACAATAACAATAACACTTTATAATATATGTTATGACAGTTTTGTGTAAAATTTGTGAAGGTGAAAAAATATGGCCACCTCCTGTATGGTTAATGAGACAAGCAGGAAGATATCTTCCTGAGTATAATGATGTAAGAAAAAAAGCAGGTAGCTTTTTAGACCTCTGTTACACACCTGAGTATGCTTCGGAAGTCACATTACAACCAATAAGACGTTTTGATTTTGACGCAGCAATTATTTTTGCTGATATTCTTTTAATTTCTGAAAATATGAATTTCAATTTAAGTTTCCAGGATAAAATTGGGCCAATCATTCAACCTAACCTTAGAGAGTCTTCCCTACTCAATAAGCCTATTTCTGTAGAAAATTCTAAACTAATGAATGTTATGGACTCTATTAAATTAACACGTGCTAGGCTTCTTAAGGAAAAAAGTTTAATTGGTTTTTGTGGAGCACCATGGACAGTCTTATCATATCTTATAAATGGAACGTCACAGTCTGACTTTAAGCAAACCATTGACTGGATGGAACAAAATCCAATAACTGCGAATGAAACACTAAATATTCTTGCTGAATTATCAATTGACTATCTCGGTTTACAAATCCAAGCAGGAGCAGATGTTGTAAAAATTTTTGACTCTTGGGCTGGTGTATTGAATCAAGAACAATTTGAGAATTGGGTAATTAAACCCACAAAAAAAATTACACTTTCTCTCAAAAAGACTTACCCAAATACACCAATAATTGGATTTCCCAAAGGCTCAACAAATTTTTATGAGTCTTTTATTGATCAAACTAATGTTGATATAATTGCATTAGATCATACATTTGACAGAATTAAAGCTGTAGAAACATTACAAGAAAATGTTGTTTTACAGGGAAACATCTCTCCTGAAATATTACTAGTGGGAGGTAAGATTCTTGAAGACGACATCATAGAAAATATTGAAAATTTTAGAAATCATCCCTTTATCATAGGTCTTGGGCATGGTATTTTGAAAGAGACACCACCTGAAAATGTAAAAAAACTCGTAGAAATTATCAGGAGCCATAAATGATTGATGAAAGCGTTTCATACTTAATTGTAAAAGCACTGCACATAATTGCTGTAATTGCATGGTCAGCAGCTTTATTATACTTGCCAAGATTATTTGTATATCACTCAGATTTAAAAGTTGGTTCTGAAGCATCTGAGTTATTAAAAACAATGGAGTATAGGCTCGCAAGATATATAATGACACCTGCTATGTTAGCAACATGGTTTCTAGCATTATTGTTAATTTTTTATTATGGTGTAATCGATTTTAAAACGGATTTTTGGTTTCACTGGAAATTATTATTCGTCATAATCTTATCTGCATATCATGGCTTCTTGATTGGAAGTATGAAAAAATTCCAAGATGATAAAAATATAAAATCACAAAAATATTTCAGGGTTATAAATGAAGTACCAACACTCTTGATAATAGTAATTGTTTTTTTAGTGATACTAAAACCCTAACTTTTTCTTTTGATAATCTCCGGAATTTGTGGTATATATAAAGTTCATACCAAGTAATTTCTTACAATAAATCATAAAAATGACTGAAAACAAAATCGAAATAATTGGAAATCAGGTGCGTCTTAAAGACCTGAAAGAAAAAAAACCAGCTGAACTTCTCTCTATTGCTGAAGATTATGAAATTGAAAACGCAAGTACATTAAGAAAACAAGAGTTGCTGTTCGCCATTCTTAAAAGACTTGCAGAAAAAGACATAACTATAATTGGTGATGGAGTAGTAGAAGTTTTACAAGATGGTTTTGGTTTCATAAGATCCCCAGATGCAAATTATCTTCCAGGCCCAGATGATATTTATGTAAGCCCTAGTCAAATTAGAAGATTTACACTTCGCACCGGTGATAGTATTGAAGGTGAAATTAGAAGTCCAAAAGAAGGCGAGAGATATTTCGCTCTTCTAAAGGTAAATACAATAAATTTTGAAGAGCCTGAAAAAAGCCGTCATAAAATTAATTTTGATAATTTGACTCCTCTATATCCTGATCAGTCTCTAGTTATGGAAATTCTCGATCCTTCATTGAAAGATAAAAGTGGCAGGATAATTGATATTGTAGCTCCTCTTGGAAAAGGTCAAAGAGGTCTAATTGTAGCTCCTCCAAGAACTGGGAAAACTGTATTATTGCAGAATATTGCGCATTCCATAACGTCAAACCATCCTGAATGCTACCTTATTGTTCTTTTAATTGATGAAAGACCTGAAGAGGTCACAGATATGCAAAGATCAGTCAAGGGAGAGGTTGTTTCATCAACATTTGATGAACCAGCATCAAGACACGTTCAAGTTGCTGA
This sequence comes from Hyphomicrobiales bacterium, assembly GCA_049602435.1. Classification (GTDB taxonomy): domain Bacteria; phylum Pseudomonadota; class Alphaproteobacteria; order Rhizobiales; family TMED25; genus TMED25. The sequence goes on along the minus strand of JBMYRO010000006.1, from coordinate 2,980 downwards.
AATGGTTATAGAAAAAGCGAAGAGATTGGTTGAACATGGAAGGGATGTCGTAATATTACTGGATTCCATAACCAGATTAGGCAGGGCTTATAATACTGTTGTTCCATCATCAGGTAAGGTTCTAACAGGTGGTGTTGATGCGAATGCTCTGCAACGACCAAAAAGATTTTTTGGTGCTGCAAGAAATATTGAGGAAGGTGGTTCTCTTACAATTATTTCAACTGCCTTGATTGATACTGGAAGTAGAATGGATGAAGTTATTTTTGAAGAATTTAAAGGTACAGGTAACTCTGAAATAATCCTTGATAGAAAAGTATCTGACAAAAGGGTATTCCCATCTATGGACATTTTACGATCAGGTACAAGAAAAGAAGAACTTCTAATTGGTGATGCGACTCTCAAAAAGATGTTTGTCCTAAGAAGAATTTTAAATCCGATGGGGACGGTTGATGCTATGGAATTCTTGTTGGATAAAATCTCTCAAACTAAAGATAATAAAGAATTTTTTGAAACTATGAATACCTAAGCACTACTATGGTATTATAATTGTAGTCCCTATTGTCTTTCTTTCAGCTACAGAAGCGTGAGCTTTTCCAATATCAGCAAGATCAAATTTCTGCTGTACATCAACTTTAACTTTTCCGCTTTTTAAAACATCAAAAAATTTGCTAGAGGCATTTTCTAGTTGTTCTCTAGTTTTAACATAATCAAATAAAGTAGGTCTTGTTAGATAAAGTGATCCTTTTCTCATTAAATCAAGGATATTAATCGGTTCAGGCACTCCAGATGCATTTCCAAAACTGCACAATAAGCCTCTTCTTTTTAAAGAGTCCATAGAGTCAACAATAGTCTCTTTCCCAATAGACTCATAAACTACAGCAACTCCTTCATTATTAGTAATTTTCATTACTTCATCTTTGAAATTGTGAGTTCTATAATTTATTACATAATCACAACCATTTTCACTTGCGTATTTTTCTTTCTCGCTCGAACCAACCGTACCAATCACTGTTGCTCCAAGTGCTCTAGCCCAAGCAGTTGCAATAGATCCAACACCGCCAGCTGCCGCATGAAATAATATAGTATCTTCACTTCCAACTTGGTAAATATCGTGTAATAAAAAATAAGCTGTCACTCCTTTAAGCAATCCACTTGCTATTGTTTCAAATTCTATTTCGTCTGGTAAGTGAACAAGTAAATTTTCTGGAACTAAATTATGTGTTCCATAAGCTCCAAGTGGACCATTGCAATAACAAACTCTATCACCAACTTTAAAATTTTTGACATCAGCACCAATCGCTTCAACAACACCTGATGCCTCTAGGCCAAGAGAAGAAGGTAAATTCAAAGGATATAATCCAGTTCTTTGATATATATCAATGAAGTTTATTCCAATTGCTTTGTGTTGAACCAAAACCTCATTATCTTTTGGTGATGGTGTATCAACTTCATTGAGTATCATTTTTGATTCATCGCCAAATTCATTTATCATTATCTTTTTCATTAGAATGGATCTCCAAGTTTTTTATTTATATCGAATAAATTAGAATATATTTTGGTTTTATTGTAATAATATTTTTAAAAGTTAAGTAGTTTTTTATGTATAGCAACAACACTAATACAATATATGCACTTTCATCCGCACCAGGTAAAGCTGGTGTATCTGTATTGAGAATATCTGGTTCGAATGCTAAAGATATATTTTCAATTTTTGGTATAGCAATACCTATGCCTAACCAATTTAAATTAGCACGATTAACCAATGCAAAAACTGGTGAAGCAATTGATAATGCCTTGGTAACCTATTTTAAAGCTCCACGGAGTTTTACTGGGGAAGATGTTGTTGAACTTCATATTCATGGTGGCAATGCAATCAAGGACCTAATTTTTAAAATTCTCTCACAACAATATAATTTTGTTTATGCTGAAGCAGGTGAATTTACCAAGAGAGCTTTCTTGAACGGCAAACTAGATCTTCTTGAGATTGAAGGTATGGCAGATTTAATTAATGCGGACACTGAGTTTCAGAGAAAACAAGCATTTGATCAAATGGACGGAAAGCTATCAAACCTTTACAACAAATGGAAGAAGCAAATAGTCAAAAATTTATCGTATTTGGAAGCTACAATAGATTTTGTTGAAGAAGAAATACCTGAGAATCTTCTTAACGAGCAACTTAATGAAATAAAGACATTAATTCAAGAACTAGATATTCATTTAAATGACTCTAATAAAGGTGAAAGGTTAAGGGATGGGTTTCATATCATAATTGCGGGTCCACCTAATACTGGAAAATCTAGTTTATTGAACCATTTATCAAAGAGAGATATTGCTATTGTCTCATCTCAAGCTGGAACAACAAGGGATAGCATTGATGCATATCTAAATATAGCAGGTTTTCCTGTTGTTATTACAGATACAGCAGGAATAAGGAAAGGCAGATCTTCAATAGAGGATATAGGTATAGAAAGAGCAAGGACGAAAATATCAGAAGCTGATTTGGTTTTATGGCTTATGGACTCAAGTAAAAAAAATAACCAGCCTGCACCTGAAAATATTAAAGATAAAGTGATAGAGGTTTGGGCTAAAAATGATATATCAATACACAAAAATAAAGAGGTATCAATTTCAACAAAAAAAGATACAGGAATTACACAACTTATTGATATTATTGAAAAAAATGTAGAAAAGGGTTGCAGAACTGAAGGTAATTTTATCACAAAATCTCGTCATAGAGATGCTATAGAAAAGGTTAGACATTACCTGCTCTCTTCTTTGGAACACAAAAAAAATGATATCGAATTAGTTTCAGAAGATTTACGAAGTGCTATTAACTCCTTAGGTATAATTACGGGAAATGTCGACGTTGAAGACTTACTTGATGTAATATTTACTGATTTTTGTATTGGTAAATAGGATAATATGAAATATATATCCATTAGGAAAAAGTTATGAAATATGAATTTGATGTAATAATTGT
>JBMYRO010000005.1:0-71502 GCA_049602435.1 Hyphomicrobiales bacterium | reverse complement strand
TTTTTAAAGAATAAAATATCACTTATAAAGTATCTTTAAAGTATCAAAAAAGTATAAAAAAAGTATCAAAAAGTATTTGAGTATTTACTTCAAAAATGATACTTTTGTTAAACTAGTTGAATTAAATTGAATGCTTTAGAGGTTTTAGATGTTATTAGAAGAATTACTTGGTCCGAGAGTGAGAACTAAATCTGGATCAACTTCCGCATCATTAAGTCCAAAAGAAAAGTTGATAAAAGATATTGATGATCAATTAAATTTAATAAGTGGGAACAATCCACCTGTGAAGTATTTAAAGAAAAAAGGCAAAATCTGTAAAAATAAAGATGGTTCGCCAAAGATGAGAAAAATTAAAAGTTGGTTTTCTGATGAAAATCAATTTAAACCCACACCAAGTGGGATCACATTTTTTCAAGGGGAGAATAATTGTTTTAATATTGGAGAAAATTCAAAAATAGAAATTTTAAACAATTTCAAAATAGAAGTGTTAAATGGATCTTATGACCTTGAAATAAATGAATGGCACAAGTTGTGCAAAAGAAGAAATGAAGTAATAACCAAATATAGAAATAATTATAATGGCGAATATTCGAAATAATAATTCACTGGATCCAGTGAAACATAGTTTATTAGCAAAGTCATTTCATTGGGGTTTTGTCATAATATTTATATATGGTATTTATAAACAGGTCCAAGATATTGAACAACTTGAAGACAACTCATTATTAAGATTTGAATTAATTTTTGCACTAATTTTCATAGCATTGCTTATAATGAGATTTTTTTATATGAAAAAAACACAGAAAAGCTCTCTGCCTGAAGATACTCCAAAGATACAACAAGTGGCTGCAAGAATAGTACACAACTCAATGTATGTTAGTCTATTTCTTGTGCCTATGACTGGAATATTTGTAGGGGGATTTTATGCATTGGGATTAAAGGGTGGTTTTTTAATTGATGCTTTTGTAGGACTTCACGAGTTTTCAATTCAAGCTATTTATTGGCTAATAGGCATTCATATTTCAGCAGCAATTTACCATAGAATACGGAGAGACGGTGTTTGGTCTTCTATGGTTCCATTCTTAAAAGAAAAATAACAATGTTCGAATTCATAAGAAGAAATCATAGCTATCTACAAGCTGGCTTTTTATTAACTTTTGCTGCTAGCATAGGGCAAACATTCTATTTTGCATTATATGCTGGAAGTATTAGAGGAGAGCTTGGCTTATCTCATGGTCTATATGGTGGTCTGTATACAATAGCTACCTTATTAAGCGCTCTGACAATGTTATATACTGGGAAGATGATAGATTATATAAATATAAGAAGATTGGCATTTACTGTTTTAGTCTTATTAGGATTATCATCTATATTATTCTCTTACATAAATTCTGCCTTTTTCTTACTATTCGCATTTTATTTTTTAAGAATCACGGGGCAAGGTATGTCAACTCATACATCCTCAACATTTATTGCAAAAACTTACAGTATTATGCGAGGTAAAGCACTTGCCGTAACAATTCTTGGAAGGGCATTTGGTGAAATGTTTATGCCGATAACAGCATTAATATTGATAGCTACTTTTGGATGGCGAAATGCATGGTTGTTAACGGGAATAATTATTTTAATTTTTATTGCGCCATATGTTGCCTATCTTTTAAAAGACAGAGAAGTTTATGAACCAGATCAGAATACAGAGAAGAAAAAAATCAAAGAGAGTAGCATTGAGTTTAGAAGGTCAGAGGTTCTCAAAAGTGGATATTTCTATTTATTATTAGCTGCAGTACTTGCACCACCGTTTGTTTTGACTGGTATCTTTTTTCACTCTTATCATTTAATGGATATTAAAGGATGGGCAACTGAAATATATGCACTCACGATGCCAATATTCTCGATATTACTAATTATATTTGTATTAATATCAGGTTGGGCTGTCGACAAGTGGAGTGCAAAAGATCTTATAAAATTCTTTTTATTACCACTTTCATTAGGCTCCTTTATTTTAGCTTATGGTCAGAATGAGATTTCTATGGTTTTGTTCATGATTGCCAGTGGTATTACTACTGGTTTTGCTACATCAATATCAGGATCACTATGGGCTGAATTATATGGAACCAAATATTTGGGTGAAATTAAGTCAGTTATAACTTCTGGTGTTGTGGCATCGACTGCAATATCACCAGGTTTAATGGGATATTTAATAGATCATAACATCAGTATTGAATCACAAATTATTACTTTTGGAGTATATATGATCTTGATAACCATATTAGTTGGTATTAAAAGAAGTAAAGAAGTTTAATTTGCACGATTAATAAAGCCTTTGATTTTGTCAAATGCTTTGCTTTCAATTTGCCTTACTCGTTCTCTGCTGATTCCAAACTCCTGACTGAGCTCTTCTAAAGTTTTAGAGTCTTCATCAATTCTTCTTGATATGAGGATAGATTTCTCTCTCTCATTGAGGCAGCTGAGCGCTTCATATAGCATCTGCTTTCTCTTATCCATCTCATCATTTATAACAAGGGATGTCTCCTGGTCTTGGCTTTCATCTACAAGGAAATCCTGCCATTGCCCTTCACCTTCATCTGAAATATGTGTGTTTAATGATGAGTCTCCACCAAGACGTCTATTCATATCAACAACATCAGTTTCTGTTACACCAAGGTTTTCAGCGATATGAGCAATTTGTTCAGGTCTTAAATCACCGTCGTCAACTGCTTGGATATTATTTTTTATTTTTCTTAGGTTAAAGAATAATTTCTTTTGATTTGCTGTAGTTCCCATTTTCACCAGGCTCCAAGAGCGAAGCACGTACTCTTGAATTGCTGCTTTTATCCACCAAATAGCATATGTTGCAAGCCTAAATCCTTTGTCTGGATCAAATCTTTTTACTGCCTGCATCAACCCTATATTACCTTCTGCGATTACATCACTGAGAGGAAGTCCATAACCTTTATAGCCCATAGATATCTTAGCAACTAATCTTAAATGACTTGTTACAAGTTTATGGGCAGCTTCTGTATTGCCCTCCTTGCTTAGTTGGTTTGCTAAGTCAATTTCTTCTTCTTGTGATAGTAGTGGAAATTTCTTAATTTCCTTTAAGTATAGAGCTAGACTATCTTCACTAGCAATTACTGGTATATTACCGTACATTTGTAATTTAATTTCCTTTATTTAAGCTAAATGTAGAGAACATAATAAAATACACCTATATTAGATCTCTGACAATATGTTTTTTAATGTTACAAGATCAAGAGGCAGAGCAGCTTCGAATGTCATGATTTCATTATTTGATGGATGTAGAAATGATATTTTTGATGAATGCAGAGCATGCCTATCTAAATTTAATAACTGTGTTCTACTATTCTCACTCATCATCTTTGTCTTTGTTATAAAGCCTTTCCCATATTTTTTGTCACAAACTACTGGGTTACCTATATGATCAAGATGAACCCTGATTTGATGTGTTCTACCTGTATATAATTTACAACGTACAAGAGAAGCTAATGGTTCATTGTTACTTGTATGGTATTTTTCAATAATTTGATAATCAGTGATAGCCTTCCTACCTTTTTCAGGGTTCATCGTAACAGATATTTTTGTTCTATCACTATCACTTCTAGATAGTTGTGTTTCAATTCTACCTTTTTTTAATTTTGGTACACCCCATACAAAAGCTAGATAAATTCTCTCAAGTTTTCCTGTTCTACCATGATCTTGAAATTGCTGTGATAGATGTAGGTGTGCCTTATCATTTTTTGCAATTAACATTAATCCACTCGTATCTTTGTCAAGTCTATGCACAATGCCTGGTCGAAGATGTCCACCAATTCCTGATAGCCTATCACCACAATGATGCATAATAGCATTAACAAGTGTTCCTGAATTTACTCCTGCTCCAGGGTGAACAACAAGATTTGGTTGTTTGTCAATTACCAAAAGATCATCATCTTCATACATAATGTTAATTGGAATATTTTCAGCTTCCAATAGTTCTGTCTTTAATGGTGGGATTGTAATTTTTATATTTTCAAACTCACCGTTTAGCTTCTTATTTTTTTGAGTAACTATATTATTATTAAGTAAAATTGCCTTGTCAGAAATTAAGTCTGTAATTCTTTGTCTGCTCAGGTCAGTATTTTGACTGAGATACTGATCTATTCTTTTGCCGCAATCAGATTTATTTGTTATAAGATTGATTGTAATATTATTTTTTATCATCTTTTTAGAATATGAGCGAAATTGAAAATACAGAACAAAATATAAGATCTACACGTGGTCTTAAGATTGCAATATTTATCATGACTTTATTGCTCATTGTTGGATTTTGTGTCGTTTTTTTAACAATAGGTTATAGATTATCAAATAATTCATCAGTTACGCAAGATATTACATCCTCAAATTTAGCAATTGGTATTGAACAAAATGAAGAAATTTTTTCATTTAGTAGTGATCAAAAATATATTCACATCCTCACAGTTGATGATGAAAAAAAATATACTGTTTACAACATCGATAAAAGATCAAACCAACTTGTTTCTACAATTGAGTTGAACAGATAGCCTATCAAATAAATCCTAAACCACGAATAATTAACAGTATGGATGATATACTGCATATTGTCAGAATATATGGTTTAAGTATTTTATTAGAGTATTTTATTAAATATTTTGATGCATAAGAAGCTACAAAAAGGGATGGTAGCAGTAAGAATCCATAAATAACATTATACACTGTCATTACATCTGCAATAACTAATACAATGAACGAAGCGAAGCTACCAACAGCAAAAAAAGCGTTGTTGTTTGCTCTTACAATTATCGGATTCTCATTTTGATATATAATTCCCATTGGTGTTCCACCTACACCAACAACTGTTCCTAATATTCCGGATGTTGTGCCAGCTATAAAGTGATTACGAGGACTTTGCTTTACCGATTTGATAGTGAATACACTAATAAAGATAGATATTAACAAAACTATTCCAATTGTAATTTCGATCTTTCCAGATGAAACAACATAAGCAGCAATTCCACCCGCTAAAATTGAACCCAATACTCTGCCAATGATCGCTGGTTTGTATGTATACCAATAGATATCTTTGAAATACCTTATACTCGGAAGTAATGATGCAAAAAAACCCAAAAAAACAATAGTTGATGGAATGAGGGATGGATTAAGTAATGCTAGCAAAGGTGCCGCAATCATACCCCAGCCCATACCGAATACACTTTGTGCTGTTGATGCAATGTAAACGATAACAAAAGCTATTAGGATTTGGGAAATCCCAATATCGGATAGAAAACTTTCAACCATATAAAGAGTAATCTAAATTAAAATGGCAACCATTTTGGATTTTTTGAGAATTTAATATAACCGATGTTTGCACCCATTCTCAATCCAACACCTGTTTTTATAGATGCGATGGTTGTTCCACTTCGGTTGTAAACACTACCCCCAAGTCCTCCGACCACATATGCAGTACCGTTTGTACCAGGGAAGCGTTTATGGACATCACTTATCTTATCCATATTGTAAACCAGGTACATTACTCTGGAGCCATCTCCGCCATAGTCAACTCCTATGCTAGGTCCTTGCCAATATATTTTTTCTTCACCCATGTTTTTGGTGGTAATTGTACCTTCACCATAGACTAATCCTGCAATAATAGCACCACCAGCTTCCTCGCCGATAATATATCCATCTGGCCTTCCAAATGCTGAGAATAGAGTTTCAAGTGTTACACCAAGACCTTCAGTTGCTGTGCCAAAGAAACTATGACCAGCTAATACAAGTTCATTAATTGAAAAACCATCAGGGTTATTTTCAATTGCTTCTGGTTCATCATACCACTCAGCTTGGGAATTATTTGTAGCTGTTAGTGTTATTGCGAGTCCTAAAATTAAAGTTAGGAAAAAAAGCTTTAAATTTTTTATGTGTATCATTTCAAAACCATATGAATAAAATTAACTTATATTTTTGATATTACATAATAACACAAAAAATGAAAATAAATAAATTTGAGGTAATGCTCTTTAATTATTTTGAGATAAGGCTTCCTTTAAGCGACCTTTTTGATGGTCATTTGCAAGCGCTATAAAACCTGATTGATTTAGAAAATTTAGCTTATTATATTCAAAATTTGTAAAGTTAATATTATAGAATGATCCACCTGCAGCAGTCAGTATTGCTTGCCCTGCAGCTGTATCCCACTCATAGCAAGGATCATGTCTTATATAAAAATCAGCTTTACCCTCTGATAAAAGGCAAAATTTTAGTGCAGAACCACAATTTAAAACACTATTTATGGATAATTTTTGAAGAATTTCCTCCATTCTTTTTGACAATTTTGATCTGCTGTAAAGCATGGTTTCGGGCTCTTGTTTTCTTGTAAAAATCTGTTCTATCGATTTTTTTTTATCCATTCTATAAGCGGATTTTGTATTGAATGTATAATAGATTGTGTTTAGTGCAGGTACATTAATTATTCCCATTAGAGGTATATTATCTTTTACTAGAGCAATATTTATTGTGAATTCATCATTTTTTTTTATAAATTCACGCGTTCCATCCAATGGATCTATCAGAAAAAAATAATCGGATTTTACTTTATTTTCCTCCTCAAAATATTTTTCCTCCGATATAACATCAATATTTGGTTCAATTTTAGATATGCCCTCAAGTATAATGCTTTCAGATACTTTATCTGCAAGAGTTACTGGTGAATTATCATGCTTTATATCAATTTGGAAATTTGAATGATATATATTTATAATTTCATTTGCAGCCTTATCAGAGATTTTGATAAGTTCCTTGGCAAGACTTTCAAGATGGTTTTCTTCTAAATAGTTCATACCGAGTTCATACCGTCTAACTTTCATTTATGAAAATATAATACAAATAAAATTAGTTTAGTTATATATTAATTGGGAATTAATAATGAAATTACAAATTATATAATACAAATAAAATGTCTGAATTAGATCTATTATCAAAACTATCAAGAAAAATATTTCATGATCTAATTAATCCGGCTTCTTCTGCATTGAATGGTTTGGAGTTGTTCAAGTTAACAATACCTGATGAAAAAAAATCTGTTGTCGATGATGAAGCCTTTCAATTAATTGAAAAAAGTGTTGGCAAGCTGCTATCACAGCTAAAAATTTATCGCACTGCATACACAGACATTTCTGGAGAGATGTGCGCTAGCGTGAATGTTGACGAATTTAGAAAATCAACAGATGATTTCATAAATCATACAAAACTAAATGTTAATTTTAAAATCGAAAATAAACAAATCAGCAAATGGTCCACAATCATACTATCAAATATATACATACTCGCAGTACAGCTTTTCCCGCAGGGTGCTGGGATATTTATCAAAAGCCTTAATGAAAAAGTATTATTGATTGAATTAGAGTCAGATACAGTGAAATTTAATTTGGATCTATACAAACAATTGGAAGATATTGAAGCATTTAGTGATAATATACAGCTTGAATTCTATAAGTTATTACTCGAGCAGTATGGGCTTAAGCAGAATCTATCGAAGATTGATAATAAAATATCTTTGAAATTAGCTCTTATTTAAGCTGACTCAAGCATTTCTGTTGGGTCTCTAAGAACGTATCCACGACCCCAAACAGTTTCTATATAATTTTCATTGTCAGAAGCCTGCATGAGTTTTTTTCTCAATTTACAAATGAAAACATCTATAATTTTAAGTTCAGGCTCATCCATCCCACCGTAGAGGTGATTTAGGAACATTTCCTTGGTCAGAGTGGTACCTTTCCTAAGTGATAGTAGCTCAAGCATTTGGTACTCTTTTCCAGTAAGGTGAACCCTTTTACCGTTCACTTCAACTGTTTTTGAGTCTAAGTTTACATCTAATCTTCCAGTTGAAATAATCGATTGTGCATGGCCTCTTGAACGGCGAATAATTGCGCTAATCCTTGCGATTAATTCTTCTTTATGGAATGGTTTCGTAAGATAATCGTCCGCACCAAAACCAAATCCTTTTACTTTATTTTCAGTCGTGCTAAGCCCAGTAAGTATTAATACTGGAGTCTCAATTTTTTGAGTACGTAGATTTTTTAATACCTCATAACCACTCATATCAGGTAGTTCAATATCAAGTAATATCAAATCGTAGTCATATAATTTTCCAAGATCAATACCCTCCTCCCCAAGGTCAGTTGTATCAACTTTAAAATTATCTGATTTAAGCATTAATTCAATGCTACGTGATGTGGTTGGATCGTCTTCTATAAGTAATACTCTCATTTTTTATCTCACTTTAAAATTTTTATGCCGCCAAAAACGAATCACTTAAAAGCTATCTAATTAAATGTTAACTTTTATCCAAATGCTATCAAGAAGATTGTTTATTTTTTCAATAAAACAATAAGATATAAACAAAAAATGGAGCATTTTGGTGCTTTGAATATGAAATAATTAAAGGCATAAGCATTCAATTTTTAATTATTGCATGATTTGTAATAATTATTATATATGTTAAGTGACTTAATTAATTGGGTAAAAAAACATGCCAACATTCGATATAGTATCTAAGTTTGATTTCTCTGAAGTCGATAATTCAATTCAAAATCTCAAGCGTGAAATAACACAAAGGTATGATTTCAAAGCATCAAAATCAGAAATAGTTGTTGATGACAATAACATTGTCATAACAACAGATGATGAATACAAACTAAATCAAATACATGAAATGCTGAAAGTCCAAGTTACAAAAAGAGGAATTGATGCGAAAGTATTAGATATGGGTAAAATTGAAAGCGCCGCTGGTCAATCTGTTAGGCAATCAATTGGTCTAAAACAAGGAATTGATAGGGATCTTTCAAAAGAAATTATTAAAATTGTTAAAGATAGCAAGATCAAGGTTCAAATTTCCATTCAAGGCGAAGAATTGCGTGTCAATGGAAAGAAACGGGACGATTTGCAGGAAGTAATTTCTTTACTTAAGGAAAAAGAATTTAATTTACCATTACAATTTGTAAATTTTCGTGATTAGTAAGAAATATTAAATTAGATGTCTCAAGTATCACAAATAAATATTTCAAAAACTAAAAGAGTTGTTGTGGCAATGTCTGGTGGTGTGGACTCATCAGTTGCGGCAGCTGTTTGTGCTAAGCAGGGTTATGATGTTGTTGGAATAACTTTGCAATTATATAGTTCACAGAATCCTGCAAGAAAAAAAGGTGCATGTTGTGCAGGGCAAGATATTTATGATGCAAAAAAGGTAGCTGATAAGGTTGGAATTAAACATTATGTACTAGATTACGAAGAACAATTTCGATCTGCAGTTATTGATGATTTTACTGATTCATATCAAAATGGATTAACACCCATACCTTGTGTTAGATGTAATGAAAAAATTAAGTTTCGTGATCTCTACCAAACTGCAAAGGATCTTGGTGCATCAAGTCTTATAACTGGGCATTACGTATCAAATAAGTCAATCAATGGTAAAAGGGGTTTATTTAGGGCAAGAGATATAAACAAAGACCAGAGTTACTTCATGTTTACCTTAAAAAAGGATCAACTAGATTTCATTAAATTTCCACTCGGAGATCTCACAAAAGATCAAACAAGAGCAATTGCAACTGAACTACAACTAATTAATGCAGAAAAACCCGACAGCCAAGATATTTGCTTTGTTCAAGATGGAAAATACATCAATCTAATTAATAAACTTAATCCAAATACTTTAGCAAAGGGAAATATTCTAAGTGTAAGCGGAGAAGTATTAGGCCAACATGATGGAATTGCAAATTACACTATCGGACAAAGAAGGGGGTTAGGCTACGCAAGCGGAGAACCCAACTACGTAGTTGATATTGATCATGTAAAAAATGAAATTACAATTGGTGCAAAAGAATATCTCCAAACAAAAGATATTTATCTAAAAGATATTAATTGGCTTGGTCCAAACGAGCTACCTGCTGATAAATTTGAGATTCCAATGTTTGTTAAAGTCAGATCAACTTCAAATCCAGTTCCTGCAATATTTAAAAGGCATGGGGGCGTAACAAAAATTGAATTTAACGATCCTGAATACGGAATATCACCAGGGCAAGCTTGCGTATTTTATGAGTCTGATAAGAGTTTATCAAGGGTATTAGGTGGTGGATGGATTATAAAGGATAAAAATAATACCCTAAATTAATAAAATTATATACATTAACTGGGTAATGAAGTATTAGTTTATATAATTCTCAAAGTATTATGGCGGAGTAGCTCAGCTGGTTAGAGCAGAGGAATCATAATCCTTGTGTCGGGGGTTCAAGTCCCTCCTCCGCTACCAAATTTAAGTTTTGTCAAAAAATGTATCAGGTAATTCGAGATTTTCGTGAAATAAAGAATACAAAGCCATTAGGAATTGTTAGTTTAGGACACGGTATTACCCATTGGGTAAATGGAATTTTTCTTGTATTATTACCTTTTATAGTCCAAGACTTATCCCTAAGCTATACTACTGCAGGTAGTATGGTATCAATTTTCTTTGTGGCGGCCGTTTCAATCACTATCATAAGCGGTCCAATTATTGATATATCAAAAAAATATATATTAGCACAATTTCTCTGTTTGTTATCAGGTGTGATTGCACTTTTAGTTATGGGAAATGCAAGCAATACCTTTACTTTAGCGATATCAGCAATTTTTATAGGAATTTGCGTAAGTGGTTGGCATACACCCTCAATTCCTTATTTATCAGCTATTTACAAAAAAAATAGAGGGCTAGCACTTTCAATGCACACAGTTGGAGCAAGCCTTGGTGACGGTATAGCGCCGCCAATAGCTGGATTAATAATGATTTATTTTACATGGAATCAAACAGCGCTATTATTGTCAATCCCAGTTGGAATTATGGCATTTTATATAATAAAATTTTTGCCCCCGATCAAAGAAGATGAGAATCAAAACCCAAACAATCTAGGGAAGTATAATTATTGGGAGGGATTAAAAGGGCTTCTTGCAAATAGAAATATGCTTAAATTATGTTTGCTTGCAGGACTTTGGTCTATGACCCAAAATGGTGTTACCGTTTTTTTACCTCTATATTTGGTGGGCGAAATGCAAGCTGGACCAGCACTAGTCGGTTTCTCGTTATTCTCAATCCAGTTTGGAGCAATTTTTGGTGGGCCAATAGTAGGCTCACTTTCTGATAAAGTCGGGAGAAGACCAATAGTCATATATGCATTAATAATATCTGCATTTTTATTAATTATCTTACCTTTCATAAATAATGTATATTTTTTCATAATGATTGTATCTCTGGCTGGATGCTCATTATACTCAATCAGACCGGTGATACATAGTTGGACAATGGATTTATCAGGAGGTAAAACATCAGGTAGTGCAATTAGTATGTTATTTACAGCGCAGGCAGCGATGACAGGCACGGTTCCGCTACTTGGAGGATTAACAGCTGATAGTTTTGGTTTAAAATTGGTATTTGTTCTTTTAACTTTTACAAGTATTTCTGCATTAATTTTATCATTGCTTATGCCAAAAAAATAGAGAGAGAAAATGCTTAACAACACAAAATATAAACTACAAAACGGTGAACTAACTCTTGGAGTAGGGCTTGTTCAATCTAGAACAGTAGAAGTGGCCCCTTTGATGAAAACAGCAGGATTTGATTGGTTATTTATTGATTTAGAACATGGTGCAATGAATACTGAAACAGTAGGTCAAATTTCAGCAATGGCTATAAAAACCGATATTACACCAATTGTGAGAGTGCCTATTGATGGATACTCTATGATATCAAGGATCCTGGATAATGGGGCAATGGGTATTGTATTGCCACATGTAGAAACACCTGAGGAAGCCGAAAAATTGGTTGATATTGCAAAATTTACACCAGAAGGTTCTAGAGGTGTTGGTGGTGGGATAGTCCAATATGACTATAAAAATATTAATTTAAAAGAAGCAACAAAAGAACTTAACGATCAAACTTTGCTAGTGGCTATGGTCGAAACACCAAATGCAATTGATGCAATTGATGAAATTGCATCAGTAGATGGTATAGATGTAATTATGATTGGCACTAATGATTTGGCTATGGCAAGCGGTTGTCCCCAAGATTTTGGAAATAAAATCATAGTAGAACATTACAAGAAGGTCGCAGATGCATGTAAAAAATATAATAAATTTTTAGGATCCGGTGGTGTTAAAGATGCTGAAGTTGCAAGGAAATATATTGATATGGGTGCAAACTTCTTTTTGGCTGGACAAGATATAGGTTTCCTACTCTCAGCTTCAAAAGATAGAGTTGATTTACTCAAAGGCTGATGGAAGTAAAAATGTTAAATATTACAAGTGTTTTTAGATCTCAATTACCATCAATATTAGTTGCAGCAGGGCATGGTGGTACCCACTGGGTAAATGCTGCAATATATATTCTTCTTCCATATATAACACTAGATCTTGGTTTATCCTACACACAAGCTGGATTAGTTATGACTGTTTTCCATTTTTCAACTTTTGCTGCAAATGCCTTTAGTGGACCTTTAGTTGATTTAAAAGGAAATGGAAAATACTCGCGCTTTCAAGCTTATTCACTTCTTATTGGAGGTATTGCAATGTTGCTGATGAGTATTTCAAGCTCAATCTATATGCTCTTTTTAAGTGTTGCATTAATAGGGATTTGTATAAGTTTATGGCATCCAGCAGCACTGACATACTTATCACTGCAATACCCGGGCAGTAGAGGCTTTGTTCTGTCAGTCCATAGTATTGGAGCAAGTATTGGGGATGCGTTATCGCCTTTACTTGCTGCCTTCCTATTAACTTATGTCACAATAAATGGCGTTAATCTAACTTGGAACAGCACTTCTGCTCTACTCTCTATTCCTTTATTTGTAACTATGCTGATAATTTTACTCTTTCTCAAAGATAAAGAAAAACCGAATGACAACACAAAAAAATCTAAAGATGATAATTATTTCACAAATTTAAAATTATTATTAAAAAATATACAACTTATTCCACTTTTCCTTGTAGCAGGGGTCAGAACCGTTACTCAAAATGGCGTACTTGTATTTATGCCGCTCTATATGGTCGCTAATCAAGGCGTTAGTGCTGCCGTAATTGGTTCATCATTATTTTCAATGCAAATGGGAGGATTAGTATCTGGACCGATTGCTGGCTATATGTCAGATAAACATGGACGTAAAATCATTGCAGTTGGTGCTTTATTTGTATCAGCAATATTAGTACCGCTCTACACGTTGGTAGATAATGGTCTTATTCTGATCCTATTATCAGGTATAATTGGTTTCGCAATCTACGCAGGGAGACCAGTGGTACAAGGGTGGGCTTTAGATTTGGCACCAGCGGAGACTTCGGGGAGTGTAATTAGTTTATTGTTTATGGTTCAAGTTGGTTCTGCAGCTTTGTTTGCAATGATCGCTGGCATCATTGCTGATAAATATGGCTTAAGTATCATATTTATTATCTTATCAATTATCTGTTTAATCACACTTACTATCGCTTCATTAATACCATCTACAAAACCAACTCAAAAGTAATTTTTTTGCTAAATTTTACGCGTGTCAAGATCAACTATTTCAATCTTGTAACCATCTGGGTCTTCGATAAATGCTATGTGAGTCGTACCATGTTTTACTGGTCCTGGTTTTCTCGGAATGTTAACTCCATTTTTTTCTAATTCTTCACATATGTCATAAATGCCTCTTACTCCAAGGGCTATATGACCATAAGCAGTTCCATGATCATAATTCTCTTTTTGATCCCAATTGTATGTTAATTCTAGAACAGCATGAGTGTCCTCCGGTCCATAACCAACAAAAACATTGGTATATTTTGCTTCTGGAACCTCTCTTTTTCTTAGAAGGGTCATACCAAGTAACCTTGTATAAAAATCAATTGATTTATCCAAATCCCTTACTCTAACCATTGTATGTAACATTTGAAATTGTCCGTTGTTAGCCATATTAAAATCTCCTAAGCATTAAAAATATTTTGATATATTACTATTAATATATTAGCATTAAAACCCAAATGATTTTGTTTATCAACACCATGAAAGAGAGACAATATGGATAATGCAATTTGGGCTATTTGGTACGATCTAAAAGATGGTGAGGATAAGGACTATATTAACTGGATGCATAATGAATACCTTCCAATGATTCAATCTCAAACAGGTTGTCTGTGGGCTGCACATTATAAAGCAGGAGCATCAGAAGGAAGTGGCATGAAGTCAATAAGGGATAACTTGCCAAGAGCTAAAGAAAAAATTGGCCAAGGCTCACAATATCTTCAATTAATTGGAGCTGCCTCAATTGCCACACTTACTGGTAAAAATAAATTTATTAATGATCCAAATATTACAGAAGCCTCAGAACTTAAAAAACGACTTGAGACAAGGGAATGTATTTTTCAAGTAGTATCGAGAGTTGATGGTCCCGAAACTAAACAAAAAACACCAGCAACGACTCCTGGACCAGTCATACAAATGGGCAGCTTTAGAACGAAGACATTAGATGATGAGTTTGATGTTTGTTCATGGTACACGCAACATCGGTTGCCAGCCATTGCTAGGCTCTCTGGATGCATAACAGCCAGGACTATGTTAAGTGCGGCTGGGTGGGCAAAATTTTCTGTACTTTATGAATTTACATCTTTGGAGGCAAGGCAAAAAAACTTCGAAGAAAAGCACGAAGCCCTTGGATTGACTGATGACAAATGGACTCATAAGATACATAATTATACTGTTCATGCACCTGGTTCTCCCTCTGTTGCGGAGAGAATATGGCCATCAGTTGAATAAGAATTGGATTTCATAATGTATGACTTCATAATTATTGGAGGAGGTTCAGCAGGATCAGTGCTAGCCAACAGACTATCTTCAAATTCTAAAAATAAGGTATTATTATGCGAAGCTGGACCTGATACTCCTCCAGGCAATGTTCCAAATGAAATACTCGACACTTATCCCGGTTATGCATATTTAGATAGCAGATTTCACTGGACCGATTTAAAGGTAACAACTGAAAATAAATCTCATAATACAAAAGATGATGAATCAATTCCTTTAAGAAAATATGAACAGGCAAGAGTCCTTGGTGGTGGGTCATCAATAAATGGATTGGTTGCAAATAGAGGTGCTCCTAATGATTATAGTATTTGGGAAGAGAGAGGGGCCAGTGGTTGGGATTGGAATGCGGTATTACCTTATTTCAAAAAAGTAGAGCGTGATACAGATTTTCAGGGTCCATATCATGGGAATGATGGGAATATTCCTGTGAGTAGGATTTTTCCTCAGATTTGGAATGGGCACGCTAAAGCATCTGCTGCAGCATTCGAAGATGCAGGGTACAAATATTTAGAAGACCAAAACGGTAAATTTGAAGATGGCTATTTTCCTGTAACAGGTTCTTTTATATATGAAAGAAGAGTTTCCGCTGCGATGGGATATTTGGGTCAATCAGTTAGGAATAGATCCAACCTAACAATTCTTACAAATGCATTCGTCAAGGAAATAATTTTTGATGGAAAACAGTGTAAAGGAATTATAGTAAATCATGGATCTTCAGAAGAAAAGTTCTATGCAAAAGAAATTATATTGAGTTCGGGTGCAATTCACTCTCCAGCACAACTTATGAGAGCTGGTATTGGTCCAGCAATGAAGTTGAAAGATTTAGGAATTGATGTTTTGGTTAATCGGGAAGGTGTTGGACAAAGATTAATGGATCATCCATCAATAAATATTGCCTCCTTCATCAAACCAGAGGCCAGAGTCAATGAATTTACAAGAAGGCATCTTTTATGTGGTTTACGTTATTCATCAGGTTTTGAAGGTGCGCCTCAAGGTGATATGTATGTTGCTGTTTGTTCAAAAACTGCGTGGCACAGTATTGGAAATCAATTAGCTGCTTTTATTTTATTTGTAAATAGGACTTATTCTGAAACAGGACAGGTATATATTAAATCAAAAGACCCTTATGAGGAGCCCGTAGTTGAATTTAACCTTTTGTCAGATAACCGTGATCTACAAAGATTAATGGATGGTTTTAGAAAGATGGTTCTAATACAGCAATCAGTTCCATTCAAAAAAATATCAAAAGAAGTGTTTGCTGCTGTTTATGGTGATAAGGTAAGGCAGGTAGGGAAAATAAATATAAAAAATAAAATTTTAACAAATATCTTTTCTAAATTACTTGATGGGCCTGATGCTTTAAGAAAATATCTATTAAATAGGTTTGTTGTAGAGGCTCCAGAATTATCAGTTTTGATGGAAGATGATGACGTACTCGCAGATTTTATTAAGCGGTCTACCGTTGGGGTATGGCATGCGTCTTGCAGTTGTAGAATGGGTTCAAAAGATGACAAACTCGCTGTCACTGACAATCAAGGAAGGGTATATGGTGTTTCTGGATTAAGGATTGTTGATGCTTCAATTTTCCCTATAGTACCATGCGCAAATTTGAATTTTCCAACTCTTATGACAGCAGAAAAAATTGCAGATAAGATATTAACGACTTCTTAAGTAGAATATAATTTTTGAGCTAACCACTCAAATGATGCATTAGCCCAGTGTTCTTGGTATTTAAATGCACAATGTCCTGCATCAGGATAAATTCTTGCCTCTCTTCCATATGCTGGACCATTTTCAAGCATAAAATATATATTCCCAATTGGTGCAAGGTGATCTTTTTTACCATTGATCATTAGCATTGGTTGAGTGATATTATCCAATATACCTAGGCTTTTGAGGGACCATTTATCAAATAATTTTTTTTCTTTTTCTATAGTCCATGGAGGAAATGATGGTGGGTCACCAATCTTACCAAAAACATGTTGTGCTCGCTCATTTCGAGCCTTAACAAAATCTTCTAATTCCTTCTGTGTCATCTCATAACCAAATGGATGACCTGCATTTGCAACTATCGCTTTTACTTTTTCTGGATAAGAACCTGCTAATTGTACTACTGAATAGCCACCTCTGCTTATCCCAAATGCTCCTATTTTCTCACTATCAACTTCAGTCCTGCTTGCTAAGTAATCTATTGCTGCCATCCAGGCCTTTACTGATTCTGGTTCCCATGGAAAGGGATTCTCACCAGTACCTGGTCCATCCATAACAAGTGATGCTAAGCCATTATCAATTGCATGTTGGGAAGCCCACCCTCTATCTTCTTTGAACATATCAGCACCGCACATGATTAATACGGCTGGGATATTTTTTGCATTTGGTGGGCATCTGAAGTGACATACTATTTTCTTTCCTTCACATTCAACTTCCACAATCTCAACTTTAGGTGTCAGAATTTCGCAAGCTTTTCTATAAACACGTGCACATTCATTACTAATTTCTTTTTTCTTCGGTGTAATTTCACCTGGGTATCTCGCGATGGATAAAAAGGTCTTCGCAATCATGAATTCTTTATATGCTTCTTCTAAATTCTCTGAATTTAGGAATGTATCTCCCATATCTTCATGAACCTTTGCAACTTCGCTCCAAATTGGTATCCATGATTCTTCAGTAGTAGTTTTTATTTTTTTAACAGTTTCAATCAGTTCATTTATATCTGATAGCATAGGCATCCATCTTCTATAAAAACCACCATGTTCAACTAGGTAAGGATTTTCTCCAGCGCTAAATTTTATTCCTTCAGCCATTTACAAAGTTCCTTCTATATATATAATCAATATATCTATTTTTAATTTAAAAATAAACTTTCAAATATAGGGATAGGGTAAATAAATTATGAGAGCAGCAGTAATTGGACTTGGTTGGTGGGGAAAACAAATAATCAAATGTCTTCATGACAGTAAAAAAATAGAAATTACCCATGCTTTCGATCCAATGATTGGAGAGTCTGACTCTATATTTAGTGAATATTCTGTTAATCCAAAACTTGACTTTCAGGGGATAATAGCTTCTGAGGATATTGATGCAGTAATTTTGGCTACTCCTAATCAATTTCATGAAGAACAAGTAATTGCCGCGGCTAATCATGGAAAACAAGTATTTTGTGAAAAACCTGTTGCATTAAAGTATGAGAGCATCAAAAGAATGGCTGATGCATGTAAGAATAATAACGTAATCCTGGGCGTCGGACATGAAAGAAGATGGGAGCCTGCAATGGTTAGACTTCGAGAAATGCTTGATAATAATCTTCTAGGAAAAATTCTTCATATGGAAACTAATTTTAGTCATGATATTTTTATGAAATTAGATAGAAATAATTGGAGATTAGATCCAAATTCTGCTCCAGCAGGTGGGATGACTGCTTTAGGAATTCATTTATCAGATTTTTTTGTTTCTTTTTTGGGTCCTGCTAGCAGAATATATGCAAAAACAGGTTCCATTGTTCTTGAGCACCCTCAAAAAGATACCTTATCAGTAAATTTAAGGTTTAAAAACAATGTAACGGCATCACTAGCAGTGATGATATCAACCCCTTTTTATGGAAGATTTACCGTTTTTGGTGAAGAAGGCTGGGTTGAAATTAGAGAAGTATCAAATGTAGATGTCGATGATCCTGCTGAATTCATTTATTGTAATAAAAGGGGTGAAAGAGTAGTTGAAGAGTATAGTGTTGTTAATACAGTGAAAATGAATTTTGAAGAATGGGCAGATGCTGTTGAAGGTCGAGGCAATTACAGAATAACAATTGACGAAATCATTGCGAATGTCCAAATACTTGAGTCCATAATTAATTCATCAAATTCAAATCAGATTGTAGATCTAACTTAGTGGACAGTATTTATGGTTGATAAAAAATATTCAAATAACTTATCTGAAGAAGATCTGAAACGTTTCCATCGGAAAATGTTAGTAATTAGAAAATGTGAAGAGCATCTAGGAGAGGCAACAAAAAATGGTGCATTTCCTGGAGCTGTTCATCTTTATATAGGGCAAGAAGCAATAGCAGTGCCACTGTGTGATCAACTGAATGATTCAGATTGGATATCAAGCACTCACAGGGGACATGGTCACTTTATTGCTAAAGGTGGAAATATTAAATCAATGATGGCTGAAATATATGGAAAATCAACAGGGATCTGCGGAGGTAAGGGTGGATCAATGCATGTTGCCGATTTTTCAAAAGGCATTATTGGTGCAAACGGTGTTGTTGCTGGTGGAATGGGTCTTGCTGTGGGTGCAGCACTTGCAGCTAAATTGGATGGAAAAGGCGTTGTATCGGTAATATTCTTTGGAGATGGTGCAGCCAACCAGGGTGTTTTGATGGAAGCTATGAATATTTCATCACTATGGAAGTTGCCAATGATTTTTGTATGTGAGAACAATCAATACTCTGAGTTTACTCATACATCAGAAGTTACATCGGGGAAGATTGCAGATAGAGCTAGACCATTTAATATACCAACTTATGAAGTTGATGGGAATAATGTCGTTGATGTCTGGCAAGCCGCATCGAATGCTATAAGGAGAGGCAGGAACAGAGAGGGGCCTACATTTATTGAAGCACATACATATAGACAGAGGGGGCATGTAGAATTTGAATATACCTTCTTATCGCGCACTTATAGAGATCAAAAAGAAGTTGATTTGTGGAAACAGGAAGACAAAGATCCAATATTGAGACTGGAACAACAACTGATCAAAAATAAGAATTATACAGCTAGTGAGGTAGATAAGATTCATAACGAAGTTAATTCCGAAGTTGAAGAAGCTGTGAGATTTGCGTTAGATAGTAATGATCCAGAAATTAGCAGTTCAATGGATCATATGATTGAGAGTTAAGATGGCAAAAAAAAGAATGATGCCTGCCATAAACATGGCGTTAGATGAGGAAATGTCTCGCGATAAAAAAGTAATATTATATGGTGAAGATGCTGGCATATCCCTTTTAGGGCAAACTACTGGATTACAAGATAAGTATGGAAAAGATCGCGTTATGGATACACCGATATGTGAAAACGTCATGACAGGCATGGCAGTCGGTGCGGCCGCTGCAGGTTATAGACCAATCTGTCATTTACTCTATGGTAATTTCATCTATACCGGTTTTGACTCCATCGCAAACCAAGCTGCTAAACTCAAATATATGACAGCTGGGCAAGTAAAATTACCAATTGTTTATATGGCAGTTATTGGTGGTGGAAGATCTGCTGCAGCTCAGCATTCGGATATACCATATTCTGCGTTAATGAATCTAGGTGGTATAAAAATTGTCGTACCATCCAGTGCGCGAACGGCAAAGGGGTTATTGAAATCAGCTATCCGGGATGATAATCCAGTATTTTATTTAACAGCTGCTGGGGGAGGGCGTCCGGAGGAAGTTCCAGATGACGAAGATTTTTGTCTTCCTATTGGGAAAGCTGAAGTTTTAAGGACTGGGAATGATTGTACTGTTATTTCTATTGGCGCTATGACTATAAAAGCGCTATCAGCTGCAGATAAGCTAAAAGAGTCTAATGTAAATATTGATTTAATTGATTTGTTGTCATTGTTACCCATAGACGAGTCGTCAATTATAGAGTCAGTGAAAAAGACAGGAAGAGTGGTAATTGTTGATGAATCAAGGGATGTTTGTAGTGCTGCGAGTCATATATCCGCAATTATTTCAGATAAAGCATTTCAGTATTTAAAGGCCCCAATCAAACGTGTTACCGTCAAAGATGTTGCAATTCCCTATGCACCAATTTTAGAAAATAATGTTATTCCGGACGTAACGGATATCATCGATTGTATATTGCAATTATTAAAATGAGGAATTAAATGACTTTAGTTTTAAAAATGCCAAGGATGGGGATGAATGTAGAGGATGGCACAATTGTTGAATGGCATAAAAAACCAGGCGATAATTTTTCAAAGGGTGAGATTTTATATACAATTGAAACAGATAAAACCACAGCTGAGATAGAAGCTCCTTGTGATGGAAAATTAATTTCCATTCAAGCAAATGAAGGAGATGATGTAACAGTTGGTGACGATATTTGTACAATCTCAGATCAATAAAACTTCTTATATTTCAAACACTGAATTAATTGAATGTTTCAAACTGAAAAAATTAAGAATCCTTACTTATTTAATTACCTGGATACAATCAGAATGGGCTTCCCCATTATAATTGCCAGAACTTCAATTCTAATTATGGTTACTATTGATGCTATTATGACTGGCTGGGCTGGCGCAGAGCAACTGGCTTATTTAGGAATTGGGCTTGCTCCGGTTATTGCATTAATGGTTATATTTATTGGTGCACTCAATGCAACGGTGGTACTAGCCTCTCAGGCAATCGGGGCTAAAGAAGAATTTAACGTAGGTGGAATATGGTATTCAAGCATGGCTCACAGTATTATATTCTCATTTATTTCAATTTTTCTTGCATACTTTGTTGAAGATTTCTTTTTACTCACTGGACAAGATACAAATATAGCATCTGAAGGAGCAAGAGTTTCGCTTGTGTTTGCATATGGCATTCCAGGTATGCTCTTTTTTGTCACCACAAATTTGATATTAGAGTCTATAGGTTATCAAAAAGCAGGCATGTATATTATGATATTTGTGAATATATTGAATGTTATTTTCAACGGCATCTTTATATTATCTTGGGGTGGATTTTTTCCTGAAGGGGGAGCTTATGAGGCAATTGTTATCTCCTCAATACTAAGATGGGCAGCATTTTTTATTGCATTGATTTACTTATTTATGATTTCAGATAGGAATGATGATTTATATAAAATACGAAAAAGTTACAATGAAATAAGAGAAAACTTATTTTCACTTAAGAGCAAAATCTCACGGAAATTTAGGAAAGTTGCATTACCAATGTCACTGCTGCAGGGAGTGGAGATAGTAGCTTTTAGCATTGTTGTTTTTATTGCAGGCTGGTTTGGATCGAAGGCACTTGCCGCTCATCATGCCACATATACTATAATGAACCTTATATATATGAGTGCAATTGGAGTTGCAGGTGCAACATCAATTAGAGTAGGTAAAGCTGTTGGAAGACAAAATATAACAGACACAAAATTAGCTGGTCTAATGGGGATTCTTGTTGCATTTTCTATAACATTACCAGTTTCATTATTTACAATACTCTATCCCGAATTAATAGCTGATATATTCTTTGATGATCCTGAAATGATATTATTAACACAAGAAATAATGTTTTTTGTTGGGTTCTTATTTATATTCGATACTATGATGGCAGTATCACTTGGGGCTTTGAGAGGTACTGGTGATGTTTGGATCCCATTTATCATATTATCTCTATGTTTTTGGTTCTTTGGGATGCCAATATCATATATATTCTCAGTTTCTTTGGGGTACGGTCTAGTCGGTCTTTGGATGGGGATTGGTTTTGGTATAATTAGTTCATTATTGCTTCTGGTACCGAGATTTTATATAATTTCATCCAGATCAATAAAAAAATTATAATAAATAAATGAAAATTCCTATCATAGACAGTCATCATCACGTTTGGGAACAGAAAGATCTTGATTGGTTGCAGGGTAAAATACAACCTAGAATATTTGGTGATTATACATCCATAAAGAAAGATTATTTAATTGACGATTACATTGATGACGTTGTCGATTTTGGAGTAGAAAAATCTGTATATATACAGTGCAACTGGCCAGTAGACAAATATTTGGATGAAGCAAAATTTATTGATGATTGTTTTAATTCTTCCGGTTGGCCAAATGCTTTTATAGGATATTGTAATCTTTTAGATAAAGATGCTCCTGAAATGCTCAACCGATTATTTGATTACCCTCTCACAAGAGGGATCAGAATGCAGCTACATTGGCATGAAAAGGAATTATATTCATTTGCTCATTCCCCCAACATTATTGATGATCCATTGTTCAATAAAAATTTTGAGTACTTATCTAAACATAATTCAATCTTTGAACTACAGATGTTTCAAGGGCAGAAAGATCAAGCACTAAGATTGCTATCAAGGTATCCTGATGTAACATTTGTTTTACAGCACGCGGGGATGCCACATGATCTATCTGATGACTCAATGAAAATTTGGTTTGAATTTATGACAGCTTTGTCGGAATTTGATAATTTGATCATAAAACTATCTGGTTTGGGTACTTTTATGAATAAAAATGATCCAATCTTTATAAGGGATATTGTTAACCAGGTTCTTAGAATATATAGTTCTGACAGATGTATGTTTGGTTCAAATTTCCCAATTGAAAAAATCTGGTGTGAATACAAAGATATAATTGATGCATATAAGCAGGCTACTGATGATCTTCAGCAAAGTGCAAAAAAGGATATTTTTTATAACACAGCCAGCAGAATATATAGAATATAGTTATCTACTTCCGAATAGAATAATTGCTTTATCTTTTATTGGATAATGAAGTAATGCTGCAAATACTCCAAGAAACACAGAAAACCACCACATAATATCATAATTACCTGTGAAGTCATAAATCCTTCCACCAAGCCAAGAGCTAAAAAATCCACCTAATTGATGTCCAAAAAATACGATACCGTATAGCATTGACATATATTTAGGGCCAAAAAATGTTGCGACGAGGCCACTAGTTAGAGGAACTGTACCCAGCCATAAAAGACCCAAGGTGAAAGTAAAAATCATCGTTGAAGAAGCTGTAATTGGGGTAAGTATATAAATTGTAAAGACTATTGCTCTAAGGCTGTAAAGGACTACAAGGACATCACTCTTACTGTATTTATCACCTAACCTTCCTGCTATTGCAACTCCAAAAATATTTGCAAAGCCAACTAGAGCTAAAGCTGTAGTTGCAACATTGCCGGGCAATGACATATCACTTATGAAGGCTGGTAAATGGGAAACAATGAAGTTTACATGAAAACCACATATGAAGAATCCACATACTAGCAGCACAAAGTGCTTTGAGTTAAAAGCGTGATTTAATACCTCTGTTAATGTTTCGCCTTTACCCTCAGAGGCTACTTTTGTTTTTTTATTATCTGATGTTTTGCCATCAACAAGGCCGTATACAAGAGGTAACATTATAAGCGA
Source organism: Hyphomicrobiales bacterium (assembly GCA_049602435.1). Taxonomy (GTDB): domain Bacteria; phylum Pseudomonadota; class Alphaproteobacteria; order Rhizobiales; family TMED25; genus TMED25. Next base: position 47,503 of record JBMYRO010000005.1, on the reverse strand, counting down.
TATAATTGCTAACCAGAAAAATGCAGACGACCATCCAGTTGACTCAATTAGTGTCCCAGATACTGGAATACCAAGAAACATTCCTATTGAACCACCCATAGTTGTAAGACCAAGCGCAGTACCTCTCTTTTCTGGTGGAGCAAATTTGCCGACTGCACCGAGTATTACAGTAAACCCTAGGCCTGACAGTCCAGCACCTACAATTAGCCCTCCAATTATGAGTTCATAACCATGGCTTGAGTTTGAGAAAATATAAATACCCAAAGAGTAGAGAATTGTACCAAATATAGCGACTTTTTTCAGACCAAATTTATCAGATAAAGCGCCAGTGAATGGTGCAAGAGCCCCCCATAGAAGGTTAATGAGTCCTATTGATAATGCAAAAGTTTCACGTCCGATTTGGAGAGTTGTGCTTACTGGATCAAGGAATAGTCCAAATGATTGTCTGATACCTACGGCAATAGCAAGAATCAAACCACCGCAAATAATTTTTAGTGTTAATGGTGATATTCTATCAATCATAAGAGACTTTCTTTAAAATCAAACTTTCAAATATTTCATCAGTAAAATTATATTGGCGACGATATACCTTTAAATTCCATTTGTCATTTATTTTATCTATTTGATATTCAAGGTATGAAAGCCCGCTATTTTTATCTCTCGAGCCAGATGGTGCCCCAATACATGGGACCAAGACCTCTTTTATTTCAATTGAATTATGGATCTCTTTGTGTAAATGACCATGGATGATTAGATGGATATTAAATTTTGAAATAGTTTCAATTAATTCTTCTTTGTTGAGTAACCCTTTAAGGTTAAATGCTCCATAATGGTGTATTGGATGATGTAAAAATAATAATACAAAATTGTTTTCTTTTTCGATGGAAGATAGAATTTCTTCAAGTTTTATCAATTGCTCTTTTGAAACTCTACCCCAACACATAAAGGGTGGTGAAGGGACTGCAGTTGATATACCTATTAATGCTATATTCTTAATCTTTTTTATATAGGGAAATGGACTGTCTTGGTTCAAGGGGGCACTTTCATCGAGGTAATTTGTTAAGTGACATAGAGAATTTTTATATTTTATATTCACATAAGCATCATGATTGCCAGGAATAATTGATAGATTATTTTTGGTAAAGTATTTACCTAGAAATTCATTTGCCTTAATAAATTCTTCTTCGAGAGATAAGTTCACAATATCCCCTGATAAGATTGTATGCCCTGTTTTATTTTTTAGTTTTATGTCATTAAGTATAAGTTCGATATTTTCGAGTTTATGAACATTTCTTCTGTTGGAGTAATGATTGATATATCCAATTACTCTTTTATTGAATAGGCTTGAAATATTTGGTTTGAAAGTTAATGGCAAATGTATATCTGATGTATGCGAAATGATCATTTTTGTATCTATATTTTACGAGTTTAATAGATTAATTTTTCCAATTACGGAGCGTTCCTAAATAAATATTTTTGATGGTAGTCTTCAGCAGGGTAGTATTTTATCGTGTCATAAATAATGGTAGATATAGGATTTGAATATATTTTTGAGTTATTCATATCTTCAACTGATTTTTTTATTATATCAAGGTATGGATCGAAATTGGTAAAAATACATGATCTATATTGCGTTCCAATATCAACGCCTTGTCTATTTATTTGCGTAGGGTCATGGATAGTCCAGAAAATATCCAATAGTTCATTGAATTTTACGATTGAGTCATCAAATTTAACTTTTACAATTTCTGCATGTCCCGTAAGACCAGAACAAACTTGTTCATACGTCGGATTCTGGTTGGACCCACCCGCATATCCTACTTCTGTTTCCAAAACACCATCGGTAAAGTGGTAAACTTTTTGTGGGTGCCAAAAACAACCTGCGCCAAATAGAACAATATTTTTATCTTCAGTCATATATTATTTATGCCCTATTATGAGGTTGATCGAATTCAAATTCTGGTCCATGGGCAATAACACCGCTTGGATTGATAGTCTCATGACTCCCATAGTAATGTTCCTTACTATATTTGTCGTCATAAGTTTCACTAATTCCAGGGAACTGGTATAGTTCTTTGGCATAATTAAATAGATTATCATACTCTTTTAATTTTCTTTTATTACACTTAAAATGTCCATGGTAAACACTATCAAATCTTAGTAGTGTTGGAAGAAGTCGCCAATCAGCTTCTGTGATTATGTTGCCTATGAGGTATCTCTGTTTTGATAAAATATTATCCAACTCATCTAATCCCAAAAATAAAGTTTCAATTGCTTCATCATAAGCATCCTGAGTTGTTGCAAATCCAGATCTATAGACTCCATTATTGATATTTTGATAGATAAAATCATTCATATTATCTATCTTATTCCTTAGGCTATCAGGATAGTAATCACCTTCTTTTGCTCCAATATTATCAAATGCTGAGTTGAACATCCTAATAATATCAGCTGACTCATTATTCACTATTGTTGATGTTTTTTTATCCCATAAAAGTGGGACTGTAACACGTCCAGAATAGGAATTATCTTCTTTGAGGTAAACCTCGTATAGATATTTTGAATGGTTGATATTATCCGGAATTACGCCGTATCCATCGTCAAATGTCCAGCCTTTGGAACGCATGATAGCATTCACTCCTGAGATAGATATCATATTCTCAAGACCTTTGATTGCCCTAAAAATGAGTGTTCTATGTGCCCATGGACAAGCCCATGATATATATAGATGATATCGATCTTTTTCTGCCAAAAAACCACCTTTTCCAGTAGGCCCCGCTTCTCCATCAACCGTTATCCAATTCCTAAAGATTGATGGTTTTCTGACATAACGTCCTTTTGTTTCTTTCGTGTTGTGCCATTGGTCAACCCAAACACCGTTTTCCAGTCTACCCATAAACTCTCACCTTAAAATTAAATATTACTAGTATTTTGTTTTCTTTTAATTTAATAATTTCATGAACATATCATGTTCTTTTAAAAAAATGTAAGTAAAATGAAAAATAATTCTAAGTCAGAACCTGAGATTAGGCTTGAGAGATTAGATGATGCTCCTAAAATTGACAATCTTCACTCTGAAACATTTGGTCCTGGTAGATATACAAAAAGTGCTTTTAGGTATAGAGAAAAGAGAGAGCATTTAATTAATATTTCATTTGTTTTGGTTGACCAAAATCAAATCATCGGTTCTGTGAGATATTGGGAAATTCTTGTAAATAATGCTTCTGCGTTACTTTTAGGTCCAATTGTCATTCATCCAGATCATAGGGGACGTGGATATGGTGCCAAATTAATTGATTATAGTGTCAATAAATGCAATGAAGCAAATCATAACATAATCATCCTTGTAGGGGATCTATCTTATTATTCTAAGGTCGGTTTTAAAAGAATGTTAGGTAAAGAAATAATATTTGCAGGACCTGTCAATAATGATCGGGTATTGTATAGAGAAATCAAAACTAATATAATTGAAGATAGTTCAAAAATAATTATTAAACCTTACCCTGATTAATCTAAATTGAGTAAAACTAATAAAATCAATCACACTGAAACCTCTCCAAAGTTCTTTATTGATAAAGAGTGTAAGTGGTTTTTTAAGGGAACTGAAATTAAACGACATCCAATGGTCTGTCTTTTTTCGAGATACTTACGGCTAAATGAGGTTGGTCAATATTTTATTACGACGCCATATGAAAAGGAGCAGGTTATTGTTGAAGACGTTCCATTTAAAATTACAAGTATATGGACCAAAGGTGAGAGAGATGACGCTGTTATATACCTACAAACCAATGTAGGTGATGAATTAATTTTAAATTCAAATAAACAGATAAGATTTTTAAACAATAAGATAAATCATGGCGTTATTCCATATGTTACAGTTAGGGATAATATTGAAGCATATTTCACTAGATCATGTGCTCTTGACCTCTTTGATCTATGTAATTATCATGAAATTGATAATGCCAGTTGTTTTGGTTTTTGGAGTAATAAGGAGTTTTTTCCGATCGAATCGATCAACGATAACTATAATTGAAAATTACATAATGAATTATTCTGAAAAATTAATAAAAGATATTCCAACATACAAATCAAAAATTTTTACCGATAGAAGTGATGATAAATTATATTCCATAATCAATGGTAAAAAATACAGAAACTCTGCCGTTTTGATTCCACTTATTAGAAAAGGTCAAGATATTCAAATAATACTTACTCAGAGGTCAAATAATTTACCATCCCATGCCGGTCAAATATCATTTCCTGGAGGAAAAGTTGATGCAAAAGACAAGAGTCCTGTTGATACCGCCTACAGAGAAGCCAAAGAGGAAATTGGACTTTCAAGAGGAGAAATAGAGCATTTGGGTTATCTGGATATAACAACTACGGGAACAAATTTCATGATACTCCCCGTTGTAGCTTCAATCAGCAATAATTTTATTCCCAAATTAAATAATGATGAAGTTGAGAGTTTGGTTTATCTTCCCTTAAATTATATTGCAGATACAAACAACTTAAAGTTAATGAATAGAGAGATCAATGGAGAAGATAGAACTTTTTTTGTTTATGAATACGATAGCTATTTTATATGGGGAGCAACAGCGCGCCTGCTGAAAGCACTATCTGAAAGGTTATTTCAATCATGATCAAACTAATAATATTCCATCTATTTATTGTTTTGACTCCTTTTATTATATTTTATCTGATTAGTTTATTTCTGCCCAAAAGGAAAAACATCAAAGAGATTTTTATACAAAAGTTCTCAACTTTGTTAATTATTGGATTATCAATATCCATAATTCTTTTTTATATAAACCCAATATTTTCCGATAAAAACATAGATGAGAGTTACTCGCCACCATATATTAAAAATGGTGAGATTATTTCTGGAACAATTCAAGAGTAAGCAAAGTTTTTAATGGGACAAGCCCAGACAAATAAAATTAAAATAATAAAGTATTTGGATCTTACCCATCATTTTAATGAAGACGTATTATATTTATTTGAAATATTTGAGAATATTGGCGCCAATTTATGGGTAGTTGGCGGTGCAGTAAGAGATATTTTATTGGGTAAAGAATATAGCGATGTTGATTTTGTTACAGATATAGATTCCGAAAAAATACAAAAGAAATTATCTAGTAATGGAAGATTCAGACTAATTGATCATGCAAAAATTTATGGTTGCATAACCTTCAAAAGTAAAACCAATAGCTACCAAGTTACCTCTATGAGAGAGGATATAAAATCATATGGTCGAAATGCAGATACAAGATATACAAAAGATATTTTTATTGATGCACAAAGGAGAGATTTTACAATTAATTCTTTTTATATTGGAAGACAAGGTGAAGTTCTGGATCCACTAGGAGCATTCGATGATATGCTAGGATCTAAAGTTTGCTTCATCGGTGATGTGAGATGCAGGATTGAAGAGGATAATTTGAGGATACTAAGATTTCTCAGATTTGCAATGCTTTTTAATAATCGTAAAATTAATATGGATGAGTTACAGATTTGCATACAATCACGACATTTAATTTTAAATTTATCAAAAGATAGGATTAGAGATGAAGTACTGAAAATTGTATCAGCAATTCAATCCTCTGAGATGATTAAATATTTATCAATAAATAAATTTTTTAGTATCTTAAATTTTCAAATAAATAATTTTTCCTACCATCAAAAAATTAGTCAAATAAAAGAAGAAATAGATTTTGAATTAAATCCAACTATACATTTTGCTTTTGCCCTGGACCAAAATTCACAAAATAGTGATGTGATGGATGCTGTGGAGGAACTAAATTTTGCTAAAAAAGAATTTGATTTAATACATAAAATTTATAATTTTGATGTGATTGAACTATATGAATTTCATGATTTAATTGATGTTTATCTCTATAAACATGGTAGATATTTAACAAAAATATTTCTTATAAAATGTCTTATAAATTCAAATGTTGTTCTTGCTGATTGGATAAAATTATTTATTGATATAGATAATAAACCCATACCAATCTTTCCAGTTAGTGCAAAAACTCTGAAAGAGTTTGGGTTTAAAGATGGTAAATTGATTGGGAAAACTCTCTCCAAACTTGAAGAGATATGGCTTAGTGCAAAATGTTTGATTGGTGATGAGGAATTGTTGAATTCTATAGACTTACCAACTGACAATTGGAGGAAGTGACGATAATATAGAGTTAATGTTGCCACCAGTTTTAAGTCCAAAAATTGTTCCTTTGTCATACATTAGATTAAACTCAACGTATCTTCCCCTGTAATAAAGCTGTTGTTCTCTATCAGAGTCAGTCCACTCTTTATTAATATTCATTTCAATAATTTCACAATAAGCTTTTATGAAATTATTTCCTACACTCTCTAAAAAATCTAAATCATCAAGGGAGTTTGGTGATTTATAATTATCAAAAAAGATTCCACCTGTTCCACGATTTTCATTTCTATGCTTTATTATGAAATATTCATCACAGTTTTTCTTAAATTCATCAAAATTAGCATTCAAATGATTATTACATGCTTCACGCATATATTTGTGGAATAATTTTGTATCTGAATCTTCTTGGGTTCGTTTGTTTGTGAGCATCGGTGTCAGATCAGCGCCACCCCCAAACCAATGATCTTCACTGATTATCATTCTCAAATTCATATGAGCAGATGGAATAAAAGGATTTTTGGGATGTATTATTACTGAAATACCAGAAGCCCAGAATTGATTTGACAATTTCGAATTAATGCTTTTTTCGAGTACTCCGGGGGGTAAATCACCATATACAGTTGAAGTATGTACTCCAGCTTTTTCAAAAATTATTCCCCTAAGAAGACTAGAAATTCCGCCACCACCTCCTGTACGTGACCAGCTATCCTTCTGAAATTTCTTCGAATTAGATGTTAATTGAGTTTCGTATGTTTCTAGAGTGTTGCATAATTGATCTCTTAGTTTAGCAAAAAGATCTGTCGCTTTAGTGCGTAAATTAGATGTTTCTTCTAATATTGCTTTATGATTTTTTTGTATCATTCTATTAACTATCAGATATCTGCCTCACAGCTTCGCCTAATATTATAGCGCACGAGCTGGAGACATTAAAGGATCGCATACCCTTTTGCATCTTTATTTTTACTCGAGTGTCCGATTGGTTATGAACTTCTTCAGGAACACCGGAACTCTCTCTACCAAATAATAGAATATCATTAACTTCATAATTAATATCTAAATAGGACTTTTCAGTTTTTGTCGTTGCTAATATTATTCTATGTGAGTTTGATTTTGACCATCTAAAAAACTCAGTCCATGATGGATGTTTAATAATATCCAAATGATTTATATAATCCATCGCAACTCTGTTTAATCTTTTATCATCAATGATAAATCCTGTTGGTTCTATTATGTGTAAGGAAACTCCAAAACATGCAGTAAGGCGCATAATTGATCCGGTATTTTGAGGAATATCCGGCTGATATAAAGCTACGGAGATATTTTTTTTCTTGTTGTTTGTAGTCATTTTTAATAGAAAAATAATTTAAATTAATTATATACAATTATGTAATTTAGATATTTTATTTTATTTAGAAAAAATCAATTAATAACGTGTATAAAGGTATAGCATTTTTTTTTAAATCAGTATAAACATATATAGGAATTAAGAGGATAAATTGTCAAAGAAAGATACAAAAGAGCCATCCAGAAGAGATTTCATTTTTCTAGCAACAGGTGCTTTTGCTGCAGCGGGTGCTGCTAGCGTTGCATGGCCAATCGTGGATCAAATGAACCCTGATGCAACAGCACTAGCATTATCAAAAATAGAAGTAGATATAAGTCAAATCGAAAGAGGGCAGTCAATAACTGTCAAATGGAGAGGAAAGCCAGTCTTCATAAGAAGAAGAACGGATGAAGAAATTCAAATGGCATCCAGAGTAGATGTTAATTCTTTACCAGATGGCAATGCAAGAAATAATAATTTGACCGCTGACTCATCCGCCACTGATGAAAATAGAGCGCTTGATGATAATAAAGAATGGTTGGTAATGGTAGGTGTTTGTACCCATCTTGGTTGTGTGCCTAAGGGCCAATCTTTGGGAGATGCCAAAGGAGACTATGGTGGGTGGTATTGTCCATGTCATGGTTCTCATTATGACACTGCAGGGAGAATACGGAAAGGTCCTGCTGCAAAAAATCTTGATATTCCTGTCGCTGAATTTGTAAATGATAATGTTATAAGAATAGGTTAAAAATTGAATGAGTAAAGAGTCTACTTATATTCCAAGAAATGGCTTCGCAAAGTGGTTTGATCAGAGATTGCCACTACCAAGAATGTTGCATGATAATATTAGCGCTTTCCCTACACCAAGGAACTTGAATTATTGGTATACTTTTGGGGGCATCCTTACATTTTGTCTTGTTACGCAAATTCTAACCGGTATCGTGCTTGCAATGCATTATACCGCGGATGCGGGACTAGCCTTCGCATCCGTCGAGCACATCATGAGAAATGTAAACTATGGCTGGCTAATTAGGTATATTCATGCTGTGGGTGCATCTATGTTTTTTCTTGCTGTTTATGTGCACATATTTAGAGGGCTGTATTATGGTTCATACAAAGCACCAAGAGAGATACTCTGGATATTAGGGGTTATAATTTATCTTTTAATGGTAATTACGGCCTTCATGGGATACGTGTTGCCATGGGGACAAATGAGTTTTTGGGGTGCAACTGTTATTACAAATCTATTTTCTGTAATACCTGTAGTTGGTACAACTATTACAGAGTGGTTGTGGGGCGGTTTTGCTGTAGATAACGCAACCTTAAAAAGGTTCTTCAGTCTTCACTATCTTATGCCGTTCATGATATTTGGTGTTGTTATCCTGCACATTTGGTCTCTGCATGTAACGGGCAATAATAATCCTGTTGGTGTAAGTGTTAAAGATAAACAAGATACTGTTCCGTTTGCGCCATACTATACAGTTAAAGATGCACTTTCTTTAGTGTGCTTTTTAATATTATTTGCATGGTTCATATTCTTTAATCCAAATATTTTAGGACATACTGATAATTATATAATGGCAGATCCACTTGTCACTCCAGCCCATATTGTTCCTGAATGGTACCTACTGCCATTTTATGCAATCCTCAGGGCTATTCCATCTAAACTTGGAGGTGTTTTGGTGATGGGAGCCGCGATTGCTGTTCTATTCATTGTGCCATGGTTAGATACATCAAAAGTTAGGTCAGCGACTTTCAGGCCACTATACAAGCAGTTCTATTGGATTTTCCTTGTAAATTGTATTGCACTTGGGTATTTAGGGTCTCAAAATCCAGAAGGTTTGTTCCTTGTTGCATCTAGAATTTGTACTGCATATTATTTTATACATTTCTTGATAGTAATGCCAGTACTTGGCTTGGTAGAAAAGCCCCGTCCAATTCCTGAAAGTATTACAAAAGCAGTACTTGAAAAATTAGAAATCAAAAATTCTAAAGAAGAAGCAAAGGCCTAGTTTAGCTATGAAGAATTATGCACATTTTAAAATCTTTTTCCTGGTCTTTACTTTCCTCTCATTTTTTTTGGTTACAACAGATACAAATGCTGCTGGTGGTGAACAAAAACGTGTAGAAAAGCATGAATGGACTTTTTCCGGTATTTTTGGGCACTATGATAATGCACAACTTCAAAGAGGATTTCAGGTTTACAAAGAGGTTTGTTCATCATGTCATTCCATGAATTATGTGTATTTCAGAAATTTAGCTGAAGAGGGTGGTCCAGGATTTACACCAGAAGAAGTTAAGGTTATTGCATCAGAATATACCGTAATTGATGGTCCTGATGATTTTGGGGAGATGTTCGAAAGAGAAGGTAAGGCAAGTGATAACTTCCCATCTCCTTATTCAAATATCAACGAAGCACGTGCTTCTAACGGAGGGGCGTATCCTCCTGATTTTAGTGTACTCGCGAAAGCTCGAAGTACAGAGCGAGGTTTTCCATGGTGGTTTGTCGATCTATTCACAGGCTATCAGGAACAAGGTGTAGACTATATATATTCATTATTAAATGGATACAAGGAAGTGCCTGAAGATTTCAAGTTGCAAGATGGAATGCATTACAATGAATATTATCCTGGTAATCAAATTGCGATGGGACAACCACTTTATGATGACTCTGTTGAGTATGCTGATGGTACCGAAGCGACAATTGCACAAATGGCTGAAGATATATCTGCATTTATGATGTGGGCAGCTGAACCGAAGCTTGAAATAAGAAAAAAAATGGGTTTCAAGGTAGCAATATTCTTATTTGTCCTCGCTGGTTTATTGTATTATTCCAAAAAGAAAATTTGGTCAAGAATAGAGCACTAAATCTATAAGTGTGTTAGTTTGAATACAAATATAAATTTACTCAAAGAATCAATACGATCTATAAAAGATTACCCTAAACCTGGTATCATTTACCGTGATATTACACCTCTACTGAAGAGTCCAGATTTATTTTCACTGGTTATTGATATGAGTGCTGAACTAGTTGATAGCAATATAGATCTCATTGCAGCAATAGATGCAAGAGGGTTTATTTTTGGATCCGCTTTAGCTCAGAAACTTAGAAAGGGTTTTATACCAATTAGAAAAAGAAACAAGTTACCATATAAAGTTATAAGCCAAGGATATTCTCTTGAGTATGGGTTAGATCAATTAGAGTTACATATTGATGCAATTACTCCGAGCCAAAAAATACTTCTCATTGATGATGTACTGGCAACGGGTGGCACTGCAGAAGCTTCTGCAAAGCTTGTCAATCAACTTGGAGGGGAAATAGTTTCAATGATATTTATTATTGAGTTATTGGGTTTAAATGGACGTCAATGTCTGGAAGAATATTCGAATAATATTCACTCCTTGATTACCTATTAATTATTAAATCTAAAATGCATGACATCACCATCTTGCACTATGTAATCTTTTCCTTCTAATCGCATCTTCCCAGCTTCTTTGGCACCACTTTCACCATTGTTTTTAATGAAGTCATCAAATGAAATTGTTTCAGCTCTAATAAATCCTTTTTCAAAATCAGTGTGAATGACGGCTGCTGCTTTGGGAGCCTGTGTGTCTTTTCTAATAGTCCATGCCCTTGTTTCTTTTGGGCCACTTGTAAAATAAGTTACAAGATTAAGAATTTCATAACCGGTTTTTATCACCTTATTTAGACCAGTTTCTTGCAGACCGATAGATTTTAGATATTCAACTTTTTCTTCATCGCTCAAAATAGATAATTCTGCCTCTGTAGAAGCTGATATGGTAATAGATTTACAATTAATTTCTTCAGCATATTTTTGTACTTTTTCTGAATATTTATTTCCTGATGATGCATCATTCTCTTCAACATTACATATATAAAACATTGGTTTTGAAGTTAAGAGATTAAGTTCTTGGTATATTTTTTTATTTTTATCGTCGACCAACATATCTCTTGCTGGCTTTCCTTCGTTGAGTGACTCAATGATTCCTTCAATTAGTTTATAAGTCAATTTTGAGATTTCATCATTTGACTTGATCTTTCTTTCCAACCCAGCTTTTCTATTTTCTAAGTTCTGAATATCGGCAAGAAGTAATTCTGTTTCGATTGTTTGGATATCAGAAATTGGATCTATCTTATTATTAACATGCGTAATGTTCTCATTCTCAAAACATCGCACTACATGTGCTATAGCCTCAGTTTCTCGGATATTAGACAGGAATTTGTTACCAAGACCTTCTCCTTTAGATGCTCCTTCAACTAATCCTGCAATATCTACAAAATTCAATCTTGTTGGTATAACATTTACTGATTTTGAAATATCACCAAGTTTTATTAATCTAATATCAGGCACTCCAACTTCACCTATATTTGGTTCAATTGTACAGAATGGGTAATTACTTGCTTCTGCATTTGCTGTTTGCGTGAGTGCATTAAATAGTGTTGATTTTCCAACATTTGGTAAGCCGACAATTCCACATTTGAAACCCATTACATAACTCCTATTTAAAAATATTTAAAATTTTTGTTAGTGGACTATTTGTTTTAATCTCCTTATGAGAGGGTTTGTCTTTATGATTATCTATACTTCTGAAATTAATTTGAAATTTCTCTCTTTTAGAAATTATATTAATGATATTCGTTGCTATGTAATCAAATAGCGTGTTCAAGCTATCCATCTCAGAATTATTAAAATTTCCAAGTACATAATTGCTAACAAGTCTTCTATCTCCCGGGTGATCAATCCCTAGTCTAAGTCTTAAGAAGGTGTTATCTAAATGACTGAGAATAGATTTTAGACCATTATGACCAGCAATACCACCACCCACTTTGAGACGAATTGAACCAAATGGAAGATCTAACTCGTCATGAAGAATTAAAATATTTTCTGTTTTGATTTTAAAATAATTTACAATTTGAATTATTGCATCTCCAGAATTATTCATATATGTTTCTGGCTTTGCAATAATTATTTTTTTGTTTTCTAATTGTAATTCATGGATAACGGAATTAAATTTTTTTTTTGGCTTGTCGTTACTACTGTATGAATTCAAAATTGCATCCACAGCCATAAATCCAATATTATGGCGAGTCTGCTCATACTTTTTCCCAGGATTTCCTAGACCAACAATAAGGTACATAAGAATTTTTTACGTTATTATTCTTCGTTATTTGTATCTGTTGACTCAGTTTCTGCTTCGGATTCAGATGTTTCTTCGTCAGATTCTTCTGTCATTCCTGCAGGTGCAGCAATAGTTGCAATCGTAAAGTCTCTGTCAGTTATTGTAGGTGTCACATCTTTAGGTAACGTAACTGCAGATATATGAATTGAGTCTCCAGTATCTGCCTCTGATAGGTCAACTTCAAGATTTTCAGGAATTGCATCAGCTGGACATGATACTTCTACATTATGCCGTACAACATTTAGAACCCCACCTTTTTTAAGACCCGGGCATGTGTCTTCATTTAAGAACAACACAGGTACTTCAACTATTACTTGAGATTCCTTTGAGAGCACATAAAAGTCTACATGTAATGGTGTATCTTTAACAGGATGTAATTGAACATCTTTTGGAATAACTCTTGATTTTTTCCCATCGACATTCAATTCATAAAGAGTTGATAAGAAACGTCCTGATTGATAATGTTTGACCAGCACTTTAGTTTCAACTGATATGTGTGTTGGTTCAACACCAACGCCATATACTACACCTGGAGTATTTCCAGCTCTTCTAATTGCACGAGAGCTTCCTGTTCCTTTAGTATCTCTGGTTGTAACAATAATTTCTTCAATTTCTGACATTTTTTACTCTTGTTTATTAAAGTGTTATCTATGATTAAATGTATAGATTATATCTATAAATAATTTTTATATAAAAAGAAAGATCTTTTTATTAAATAAAGAGGCTAGAGACTGACTCTTCATTTGAGGTTCTCAAAATTGCCTCACCTAGTAATTGTGCAACAGAGATTAATTTAATTTTTTCTGATCCGTTCTGGATGCTTTCATTGTAAATCGTATCACTAATAATAAGATTTTTTAAATCTGATGTTTCAATTTTTTTTACAGCTTCACCAGATAGTACTCCATGTGTTATATAGGCACTTACGTCATTAGCGCCTGACTCTAGTAATTTGCTCGCTGCATTACATAATGTTCCACCGGAGTCCACAATATCGTCAACGAGTATACACGATCTTCCTTCTACATCTCCGATGATATTCATAACTTCAGATTGTCCAGGTTTGTCTCTTCTTTTATCTACTATTGCAAGTGGCGCTCCACCAATTCTTTCTGCGATTAGTCTTGCTCTCACAACCCCACCTACATCAGGTGATACCACAGTTACATTATTGATATCAAATGAGTCTTTTATATTATTAACAATAACAGGTGCTGCAAATAGGTTATCTGTTGGTATATCAAAAAAACCTTGTATTTGACCAGCATGTAAATCGATAGTTAAAACTCGATCAGCACCTGCATTTGTAATTAAATTTGCAACTAATTTTGCTGATATTGGAGTTCTTCCAGATGACCTTCTGTCCTGCCTTGCATAACCAAAATAAGGAATAACTGCTGTAATTCTCCTTGCTGATGAACGTTTTAGTGCATCGATAAGGATTAGTAGTTCCATCAGATGATCATTTGCTGGATATGAAGTTGATTGAATAATAAAAACATCTTCTCCCCGAACATTCTCAAGTATTTCTACGAAGACTTCCATATCTGCAAATCTTTTTACATTGCAGCTTGTTAGAGGAATTTTTAAGTATGAAGCAATAGCATTAGCTAGTGGAGGATTGGAGTTTCCTGTTACAATTTTTATATTTTGTTCTTTTTTATTCATGTTAGACGTGATCTTTTATGTCACAATAGCATGTTTAGGTAATATGTAAATATGCCACAATAATTATGACCTAAAAATTTGAATTAATTTACAATAAGAATGGCATTTGCTTGTCGTCCATAATCTATTTCATTTCTATGTTGTGATCTCCTGTAAGAGAAGAAATCTGTCTCGTTTTTATATGTATCAATTTCAATAACATCATACTTTCTTATTCCAATTTGATAGATTTTATTTGAACAATATGCCTGTAAATTAAAGTATTTTCCTCTATTAATTGTCTTAAAAAACTTTTTGTTTGAAGGATCTTGTCTGATGAATTCTTGATAAAATTCTATACCAACCTCATATGAGTCCTGTTGTATACAGGGTCCTATTATTGCAAATATGTTTTCAATCTTTCCACCAATATTCAAGATTTGTTCTACAGTATTTTCTATTATACCTTTTTGTGCACCTTTCCATCCGGCGTGCACAGCTCCTATAATTTGCTCTTTATTTTCGTATAGCAGAATTGGTGTACAGTCTGCAGTAAGAATTGATAGGATAATGTCATCTCGTCTAGTAATTATTGAGTCTGCTATAAATTTATCAGGAAATTTACTATCAATAATCTTGCATATATTAGTGTGTTGTTGAGTTGGAATTACTACAGGTCTTCCTGAACTCACTGAAGAGTCCATCTCTTGAGAGATGATTTTTCTATTTTTATCAATATTTTTATTAGAGTCATTTGATAAATAATTGCAATTTAAACTATTATATATGCCTGTTGAAACACCACCCTGTCTCTTGAAAAAACCATATTTACAATTATTGAATTTTAGATTTTCTGATGTGATAAATTTAGGTTTCATGTAATTGAGATCGGCACAGTTTTTGGATTATTTGAAAAGTACATTACTTTGAAGAGTTCTCCCATCTTATCCATATCAATAAGTCTATGATATTGACGATACAATTTATCTAATTGACTATCATTGGCATTTTCTTTCAGTATTTCGTATCTTTGATCAATCCCCAAACCAATCAAAAAATCTCTTTGTGTTATAGGACCATAACTTTGAATATTATTTTTTTTTGAAATATAGCTATATTGATTAAAATCTACATGTGATGTCAGATCGCTCTCACCTGGTTTATGAAATATTGAAACTTTTTTATGTTTTGATAGAGCTTGAAGCGTATCACCAGATGACCCATTTGTTTTTGCGTAATCTATTACCAATAAGCCTCCATTAATTCGGATCTTTGAAAATATTTTTTCTAGCATTGTATCTTGCATAGGAGATATCTCATATAATAGACCATTTCTTGGACTCTCAATTTCTCTATTTGAAATACTGAGATGATCAGGATTAACCGCGATTGACTCAAATGTTAAATTATTATGTTGATCAATTGATACAACTCTCTCTCTAAATTTATTGTTATTAAATTGGTATTGTTTTATTGGTATTGAATCAAAGAATTCATTAGCAATTATGAAGTTTATTCCATTTGGTAATTCATCTAATGATGAAAAGTGTTTAAAAGGATGGTTTATGTTTTTTCTTTGAATTTTGGAGAGGACGTTACTTTGTTCAAATAACCATATTTTGATAGAAGAATAGAAGTCATTAAAATTTTTCGATACTCTTAGAATATCCTGCATCATGAACCCGTTACCTGGACCGAGTTCAATTATATTTATTTTTGGTTTATCAATTTTGAGCCATAAATCAATGAGCCATACTGCAATTAATTCTCCAAACATTTGACTTATTTCAGGAGAGGTTATGAAATCATCCTTTTTACCTATAGGTTTTGAATTTATATAATAACCAAAATCTTCATCACTGAGACAAAGTTCCATATATTCATCAACACTGATAGGTCCTTGATTTTTGATTTTCTGAACAATTTTTTCTTCAAGATTCTGGTATTTTTTATTCATCTTTTTTTATATTTTTATAT
This sequence comes from Hyphomicrobiales bacterium, assembly GCA_049602435.1. Lineage (GTDB taxonomy): Bacteria > Pseudomonadota > Alphaproteobacteria > Rhizobiales > TMED25 > TMED25. The sequence goes on along the minus strand of JBMYRO010000005.1, from coordinate 31,184 downwards.
AAAATCAAACCAACTAATATCATTGGAACAGATATTATCATTCCCATTGTTAGCTTATTAGCAAGAATATATCCAATTTGTTGATCAGGTAATCTAAATAGCTCTAAGAAGATTCTAAAAGTTCCATAAATGATAAGAAATATTGCGGATGCCATTCCTTTATTGTGAAGGATTTTATTTCTTTTAGATAAATATGCTAAAATTAAGAATAATATTAGTCCCTCAAGTAATGCTTCATATATTTGAGATGGATGGCGCGATACAGTATCGTTTGGATATATTACAGACCATGGTAGATCAGAGTAAGTTCCGATTAATTCTGTATTTATGAAATTTGATAATCTACCAAAGAATATTCCGATTGGGGCAGAGATGGCAATAAGGTCCATAAATGATAAAAAGCTTTTACTATTCTTTTTACTAAAAAAGTAGATTGCAATAATTATTCCTATTAGGCCTCCGTGAAATGACATACCCCCATTCCAAACCTTAAAAATTTCAATAGGATTTTCTATAAAATAAATAGGGTTATAAATTAATACATACCCGACTCTTCCACCAAGTAATATTCCAAATACAATCCATGGTATTAGGTCACTAAGAGATAATATTATAGATTTACTGTCTCCTATACATGAGGAAACAAACTTTGATTTTAAATATAGCCATCCAAGTATAATCCCAGACAAATAGGATAAACCATACCAATGAATATTAATGAAACCTATATTTAATGCTATTGGATCTATATATGGCAGTATTATTGCTGTCGTGAACATTTATTATGTTTTACCATTGATTTTTAACATTAATATATCATAATCATGAAAAAAATAATTTAAACTTATCAGGAAAGTTTTATGAAAGATAATAGTTCAAAAATATTTAACAAACTTGCTGAGGTAATGTCAGAAACAGCAGGGCTCGCTAATGGTGTAAAAAAAGAGGTAGAAATTATTGCAAAATCTCAAGTTGAACGTATTTTAAATGATTTTGAGGTTGTGCAGCGAGATGAATTTGATGTGATGAAAGAAATGTTAGTTAATTCTTCAGATACAATCAACAAACTAGAAAAAAAAATCAATTCTCTTGAAAATCAAATTAAAAAACTCAAAACTACAAAATAGTGGATAAGTTCAACTTCTAACTCAAAAACATCGAACTATATCGTCTGTAAATAAAAAATTAATTATTTACATTAAAGATGAAGAATATAGTTAAACATTTATCATTTGAGTTATGGAAAATATTCTTTATTTAGATCACAATGAACATCCACTAGATATCATTGAAAATTTAGCAGAAACAGAAAATTATTCTTTTAGTAGAGCTTTAAAGAATGAATTGGATTTATGGATTTCCTCGAAAAATTCTAATTTCCGTATAAATTTTAACTGGAATGAGACACTTGAAGGAATTCATATTGCAGTATTTTTTGATACAAAAATACCAGATCATAGGATCAATGAAGTAACAAAGTTAACCATAAAAATTAATCAATTGATATGGTTAGGACATTTTGATATTTGGACCAATGAGCAAATACCAGTATTCAGATATAATTTACTCCTCGCCGGTGGGCTTTTGCCAACAAATAAACAATCTAATGCATTATTAAATCATATAGTGGAAGCTTGTGAAAAATATTACCCATCATTTCAGTACGTAATATGGGGTGGTAATGATGCAGACGAGGCAATAAAGAATGCAATCTTTACAACTATTGGAGAGTCATGAGTTTATCAACCATAGAAAATATAAACATCATTGGTTTTGGAAGGATGGGAAAATCAATGTTAAGAGGTTGGTTAAATAATCAACTAGATAAAGAAGTGGTGAGGATTGTTGATCCTTTTATAGATGATAAAGATCCATTCTTAATCAATCACAATCTAAAACTATATGATATGGATAAAATAAGATTAGATGATGGAATTGTTCTAATTGCTGTAAAACCTCAGGTGGCAGGTGATTTATTTGATAAATTAAAAGAAATGATATCAGAAAACACGGTTATTATATCAATAATCGCAGGATATTCTGTCGCAGATATGAGGAAATATTTAGGTCCAAAACCAACAATAATAAGAACCATGCCAAACACTCCTGCAGCTATTGGGAGAGGTATAACAGCATTATTTTCTGAACACAACCTACCCCAAGATCTAATCAGTAAAGTTGAGAGTTTATTTGGGTCAATGGGAGAGTTTTTTTGGGTTGAGAATGAAACAGATATGCATGCAATTACAGCAATTTCTGGAAGTGGTCCGGCTTATTATTATTTATTTACTGAGTGTTTGTCTGCCATTGCAGTAAAACATGGTTTAAAAAAAGAGCTTGCGGATATACTGTCAACTCAGACATTTATAGGATCATCTGCTTTAATGGAAAATTCTCCAAATATAGGAGTTGTTGAACATAGAGAAAACGTAACATCACCTGGTGGAACGACTGAAGCAGCATTGAAAATATTTATGAATAATGATAAATTAAAATTACTGATAGATGAAGCTGTCGGTATGGCTATTGAGCGAAGCAAAAGTCTATCAAAGTAATAATTATCTAAGACTCTAGTATTTAAAATGACTGATACAAATAAAGGAAAAGCAGTTGATGCTCTTTTGAGTATATTAGAAAAAGAGAACTATAATCTAATTACCTTAGAGAAGGTTGCAAAAAGAGCAAAGCTCAAAAAAGAGCAAATAAAAGCAGATTTTTTAGATCTAGACTCAATTGTTTATGAGTTTTTGAATAATATTGATCTAGAGGTAGGAGATCTAACTCGGGAGGATGCAAATATAAAAGATCCGAAGGATATTATATTTAACATCATTTTGAATAAATTAGAACTTTATAGCAGGCGAAGAAATGCAATCATTAATCTGATTGGTAAGGAATCAAATTTTAGGAATAAATATTTTTTTCAGATGACAAATATTACAAGAATATTTGATAACATATATATAAATGCTAATCAGAAAAACTTACATAAATTATCACGTGATATAGGATTAATCCATATATATAAACAGACTGTAGATCAATGGATACTAGATGATGATATGTCAAAAATTATGTCATTTTTGGATCAGAAACTCATAAAATCAGGTGAAATTTTTGAACAGATAAGTAAACCAATAAAATTTGTTGACAATTTGGTTTCAAAGTTCACAAAATCAAGGTCCGCTTAGTCTAAAAAATCATTATATTCATTACTTTTTTCTTCTAGAATAAATAACAATATTGTATATACTTCATATTGTTTATTTCAAACAGTAGGGAGTTAAATGGCAGCACATTTTGATAATCGGGATGGTTATGTTTGGTTCAATGGAGAGTTAGTTGATTGGCCAGATGTAAAATTACATGTTTTAAGTCACGCACTTCACTATGCTAGTTCTGTATTTGAGGGTGAAAGAGTATACAATAAAAAAATCTTTAAATTAGAAGAACACACAGAGCGTTTATTTTATTCAGCTGAGAGAATGGATATGAAAATTCCATATACTCAAGATCAGGTAAATGAAGCTTGTAAAGCAATCGTCGAAAAAAATTCTATAATTGATGGTTATGTAAGGCCAATTGCCTGGAGAGGTGCAGAAATGATGGGAGTATCTGCACAATCTACCAAAATTAATTTAGCTATTGCAGTTTGGGAGTGGCCTTCTTATTTTGATCCTGAACAGAGATTGAAGGGAATTAGGCTAACACTTTCAAAATGGAAGCGACCATCACCTGAAACTATACCTTGTGATACCAAAGCAGCAGGATTGTACATGATATGTACATTATCAAAACATGATGCTGAAAAGCGCGGATATGCAGATTCACTTATGCTAGATTATGAAAATTATGTTGCTGAAGCAACGGGAGCTAATGTTTTCTTTATTAAAGAAGGTGAAATACATACACCAAAACCAGATTGCTTTCTTGATGGCATAACAAGACGAACTGTCATTGCTATTGCCAAAAAGAGAGGGATTAAGGTAATTGAAAGAAAAATTCTACCAGAAGAAATGTCAGATTTTTCAGAATGTTTCTTGACAGGAACAGCAGTAGAGGTGACTCCTGTATCAGAGATTGCGGAATACAAATTCACACCGGGTGAGATAACAAAAAACCTCATGGAAGATTATTTAAATTTTGTCAAAAATTAGTCTTCCCAACGTTCCATTTTCTCAATATCCTCTTTTTTTTGTTCTACCCACATAGACCTATCCTTATAAACTTCTTTTTTCCAGAATGGTGCGCTATTTTTTAGATAATCCATAATATATTGGGTTGCTTCTTGGCAGTCAGTTCTGTGGTCTGAAGATGTAATTACAAACACGATATTTTCACCAGGTAATAGTTCTCCGAATCTATGAATGACAGTCAAATTATTGATTTGCCATTTTTTTTTGGCATTTTCAGCAATATTTAAAATTTCTCTCATAGCCATATCTGGATAACAATCAAGATTTAAGCTAATCAAGTTTTCTTCAGCTCTAACCTTACCAACAAATAATGATATTGCTGCATCCGTTTTTGAAGAATTTTCAAATCTTTCAAGCTCCTGATTCACTTGAAAATCTTCTTCTCTTACATCTATATACATCTCATCCTCCTGTCATAGGTGGGAAAAATGCAACTTCATCATTATTAGTTATTTTAGCATTTGATTTGCTAAGTTTTTGATTAATCGCAAATTTTATTTGTTTTCTATTTGCAAAGGCAGCTTCATAGCTTTCATCCATAGTACACAAAAAATTTATTAATGTATTCACGTCGATGACGTGGTCTGGAACTTTTATTTCCTCTTCACGTTTATCAAGGATTTCGGCAACCCAGGCAAAATATTTTATTTTCATATCAAGTTCTACCCTTTATCTTTTTTACAGAAGATTGAATATATAATACTAAAGTAATGATAGTTACTATCGCTGATAACAAAATTAACCAATTTGTGACTTGGGTTATGATTGAATTTTCCGTTTCTTGTAGGGATGCAATGAATAGAAATATTAGTGATATAAATTGAATAGTAGTTTTAATTTTAGATAAGCCTATCACATCAATGCTTATGCTGTAATTAGCCATCACTTCTCTCAATGTCATTATTATAATTTCCCTAGCGGCGATAATGTAAATACAAATTAGTGATGTTAAATTTAAGAAAGATGAACCCAAAAATAGCATAAACATCAAAATGACAAGAAGTTTATCTGCGATCGGATCTAAGATCTTCCCTAATAGGGATGTTTGATTTAATTTCCTTGCTAGATATCCATCAATAAAATCTGACAATGATGCATACAAAAAAATAAAGAAAGATGTAAGACGCAAAATATAAATATCAGATAAATATAAGCCGATTATGACAGGTATTGCAACTAACCTGCTCATTGTAATTAAATTAGGGATTGTATAAATATTATTCATATTTTTATCAACTTTCATGGAATGATTGGTATATGTCCATTGCTAATTTTTCACTAATGCCAGGAACTTTCATTATATCATCTACATTTGCGTCCTGTATAGACTTCATGCTTCCAAAATATTTCATTAATTGATTTTTTCTTTTAACACCAATACCTTCAAGGTCATCAAGTTTTGAATATTTTATTGCTTTATTCCTGCGAATTCTGTGACTACCTATTGCAAACCGGTGAGCTTCATCTCTCATCCTTTGTAAGAAGTAGAAGATGGGGTCGTTTGTATCAAGAATTATTATTCCATTTTTTGGAGTGTGTATTTTTTCATTTCCATGCTTTCTTTTTTTATCTTTTGAGATACTTATCAATTGAACTTGGTTGAGATTAAATTCATTTAGTACATCTCTTGCTATATTTAATTGACCTATTCCACCATCAATAATTATTAGGTCGGGAGAATTTTCATACGCGACCTTATTTTCTATTTTAGAAAATCTTCTGGTGAGGACCTCTTTCATCATACCATAATCGTCACCAGGTTTAATTTCTTCTGATCTAATATTAAATTTTCTATAACTTTTATTCTCGAATCCGTCCTTTCCAACAACAACCATGGCCCCAACAGGATGGCTACCTTGAATGTGGCTGTTATCATAAATTTCAATTCTCTGTGGAATTTTATTTAATAAAAGTTTGTTTGCTAAACCATCCAAAAGTACTTTGTGGTTGTCTATTTGATTTAATTTTCTATTAAGAGCTTGTTCGCAATTCATAAGAGCTTTTTGAATGAGTTTATATTTTTCTCCCATCTTTGGGATTTGAATGTAAATCTTTTTTTTATTCTTTTCACATAAAGCGTGTTCTAGTAACTTTTTACTTGGAATTTCATGGGAAATAATAATATCTCTGGGAGAGGGATGTGTTGTGTAAAATTGAGCTAGAAATGAATCCAAAATCTCTTCATTAGTATCTAGTTTATTATTGATAGGGAAATATTCCCTATTACCCCAATTTTGTCCTGCTCTAATAAAAAATACTTGCACACATACCAAATTATCTAACTTCATTATAGCAAAAATATCTGCATCATTAATGCTTGTGTTATGTATAGTTTGTTGTGATTGAATTTTATTAATTGTTTCAAGACGATCTCTTAACTTAGCTGCGTTTTCATAATTTAATTTTGAGGACTCTGCCTGCATTGCAGAATATATTTTGTCTTTTATCGTGCTTGCTTTACCTTTCATAAATAGATCTAAGTCATCAAGAAGAGAGTTATAATCTTTTTTTGAAATCTCATCAGTGCAGGGTGCAGAACATTTGTTAATTTGATACAGAAGACAGGGGCGTGATCTATTCTCAAAAACACTATCTGAACATGTTCTTAGCAAGAAAGCTTTTTGTAAAATATCAATTGTCCTATTCACTGCACCAGCAGAAGCAAAGGGACCATAATATTGTCCATTAATTTTTTTTTCGCCTCTATATTTCATTAATCTCGGATAGGGATGTTGATTGTTAATTAGGATATGAGCAAAAGATTTATCATCACGCATTGCGATATTATATTTAGGTTTGTTTTTTTTTATAAGATTTGCTTCTAAAAGTAGAGCTTCAGCTTCAGAAACAGTTATTATAAATTCCATAGCTTTTGTCTCTGAAATCATTTTTTTTATTCTATTCGAGTGATTATTGGGGTTTGTGTAGCTTTTAACTCTATTTGATAAGTTTTTTGCTTTTCCAATGTAAAGAATCTTTTGATTTGCATCTAACATTCTATATACACCCGGTTTTTTAGACAGAGTCTCTGTGTATTTTTTTATTATTTTCGCTCCGGCTTGGAGGTTTGTTAACTGTGAAACCATAAAAACTAATCAACTTTCACTTCTATATAATCAGGTGTTTTCCATGATAAATGTTGGCCGGAGTCAATTGCAATTATTTGTCCTGTAACTGATCTTGTTGAAAGTATAAATTTGATGGCATTGGATATATCTTTTATGTCAGGTTGTTTTTGGAGGGGAGTGTTATTAGCTTCTTCTGCAAAGTCATCTTCTGATTGGTCGTTGTTTGCTAATATAGGTCCTGGTGCTACTGCATTCACTCTAATAAGAGGACTATATTCTTGAGCCATCATTTGAGTTGCGCCCCATAAAGCAAACTTACTGATAGAATAACTGAAATAAGATGGGTTCATTCTCAGAACTCTTTGATCAATTATATTTATGATATTTTTATCAACCTCATTATTGCTATCATTTGTTTGGGCAATATGCTTAGAGATCAACAGGGGAGCTAAAAGATTAATATTGATATGATTACTAAACCTATCATTAGAAAAATCTCTTGCACTATCAAATTCAAATATAGACGCACAATTTATCAATGTATCAAGTTCTCCATTACAATCTTTATCAATCTGGTCAATCATTTTCATGATTTGATTTGAATTAGAGAGATCTGCTTTATATATTTGCGCGTTAACTTTCTTTTTAATTAGATAATCTCTGAGTTTTTGAGCTTCTTCAATTGAATTGTTATAGTGGATTAGTATTCGATTATTCTCTTCTGCTAAGGAATTGACTATTGATTTACCAATTCTTTTTGCGCCACCAGTCACTAAAATAGTTCTCATTATTATCCTTTGATTCTATTTAACTAATTCATCAATTAGTAGGTTGCTATTATTGATTTTTTTGATTTCATCTCTAATTTTTGCTGCCTTTTCAAATTCTAAATCCGAAGCAGCTTCTACCATTTCTTTTCTTAATCTATCTAATTTCTTCTCTAAACTTTCACTATCGTTAACAATCTCAGAATTTATCGAAATATCATAGTAATCTTTTTCATAGATGGAGTAATCAAGATCATTAATATTACTTTTTATAGTTTCGGGTGTGATGTTGTTATCGTCATTATAGATTCTTTGTTTTTCCCTTCTTCTTTCTGTCTCATTTAATGCTCGTGAGATAGAATTCGTAACTTTATCTGCGTATAGTATCACTCTACCATTAACATTTCTAGCAGCACGACCAATTGTTTGTGTTAGGGATGTCTCAGATCTTAAAAAACCCTCTTTATCTGCGTCGAGTATTGCAACTAATGAGCACTCAGGAATATCTAATCCCTCTCGCAATAGATTTATTCCAATTAGAACATCAAATACACCTTTTCTCAAATCACGTATTATCTCAATTCTCTCAATTGTATCAATATCTGAGTGAAGATATCTGACTTTTATACCTTTTTCATGAATATATTCAGTAAGATCCTCCGCCATTTTTTTTGTTAAAACTGTTATTAATACTCTCTGATTATTTTTGCTAACTAACTCAATTTCACCAATTATATCTTCAACTTGATTTTTAACTGGCCTAATTTCTGTTATCGGATCGATCAAACCTGTTGGACGTATGATTTGTTCAATAAACTTTCCATCTGTTTGAGCTAGTTCCCATTTTCCGGGAGTAGCTGAAACATAAATTGTTTGAGAGCGCATAAAATTCCACTCATTAAAATTCAATGGTCTATTATCTTTGCAAGAGGGTAGCCTAAAACCATATTCAGATAGATTTTCTTTTCTGCTTAAATCACCTTTGTACATAGCACCAAGTTGCGGAATCGTTACATGGCTTTCATCAATGAATACGATGGCATTTTCAGGCATATATTCAAATAAAGTTGGCGGTGGTTGCCCCTCTTTTCTTCCCGATAGGTATCTTGAGTAATTTTCAATACCGGCACATGTGCCTGTTGTATTTATCATCTCAAGATCAAAAATAGTTCTTTGCTCGAGTCGTTGAGCCTCAAGTAACTTATTTTCATTATTAAAAAACTCAAGTCGATTTTTTAGGTCAACTTTAATTTGTTTTATAGCCGTATCTAGTGTTGGTTTTGGTGTTATGTAGTGTGAATTTGCAAAGATAGTTATTTCTTCAATATCATTAAATACTTCACCGGTTAATGGATCAAATTCACTAATTGATTCAATTTCATTCCCAAAGAATGACATCCTCCATGCTCGGTCATCAAAATGGGCAGGAAATATTTCAAGAATATCTCCTTTAACTCTAAATGTTCCTCTAAAAAAATTTAAATCATTTCTTTTATATTGAAGTTCAACGAGCCTACTAATCAATCCTCTCAGATCAATATTTTTATTTACTTGTATTTTTTCTGTCATTTCAGCATAAACATCAAGCGGACCAATACCATATATACAAGATACAGATGCAACAATTATAATATCATCTTTTTCGATGAGCGATCTTGTCGCAGAATGTCTCATTTTGTCAATTTGTTCATTGATCGAGGCATCTTTTTCTATATATGTGTCTGTTCTGGCTACATAAGCTTCTGGTTGATAATAGTCATAATATGAGACAAAATATTCAACAGAATTTTCAGGGAAAAATGATTTAAATTCACCATATAACTGTGCTGCAAGAGTTTTATTTGGTGCTAGTATTATTGCTGGTCGTTGAGAGTTTTCAATTATTTTAGCCATCGTATATGTCTTTCCAGATCCAGTAACACCCAATAAAACCTGATCTCGTTTACCATCTTTCAAGCCATCCACTAGTGAATTTATTGCATGAGGCTGATCACCTGATGGTTGAAATTTTGAATGAATCTGAAATTTATTTTTTATTGGACTGATGGACATTAATTAAAACTCATAATTATAATTTTATTATATTAATTATAGCGCATATAAGTTGCATTGATGAATTATAAACTATATTTTTTTCTTACAAATAGTGAATATTTATGATAATTGAATGAATTATTTGCACTGTGAAGAGGAGAATCATAAAAATGATTATTGTAATGGGAGAATTTCGTCTTAAACCGGAATACCTTGATAATCTGCGCCCAGAAATAGAACAGATGGTAAAGATGAGTAACTCTGAAAGTGGTTGTATTTACTTTCAATTTTCTGAAGCTCTTGATGATCCAGGATTGATGCGTCTTTCTGAAAAATGGAAATCAATGGAAGATTTGGAAATTCATTTTCAGTCAGCTCACTTCAAGAGATGGAGGGCAGCTATTAGTGAAAATGGTGGAGCAACAGATAGGGATGTTGCTGCATATGAGGTAACTTTAGAAAAGGATTTATCCTAAATGACAAATAATTTTTTATCAAAGCAAGTTTTATCTATTAAGCCATCTCCTACAATTGCTGTTACACAAAAAGCGCGTGAATTGAAGGCGCAAGGAAGAGATGTAATTGGTTTGGGTGCAGGGGAACCTGATTTTGATACACCTGACAATATCAAAGAAGCTGCTATAGATGCGATTAATCGTGGAGAAACAAAATATACTGCCGTAGATGGTATTCCTGAATTAAAGCAAGCAATTGTTAATAAGTTTAAAAGAGAAAATAAATTAGATTACACAACCGAACAGGTCTTTGTTGCACCAGGAGGCAAGGCAATTATCTATAATGCAATGATGGCAACATTGAATGATGGTGACGAAGTAATAATTCCAGCTCCATACTGGGTATCTTACCCCGATATAACTCAAATGGCAGGTGGTCTTCCTGTAGTTATACAGGGTGATCCAAAAAACAATTATAAAATTAAAGCTACCCAGCTTGAGTCAGCGATCACTAACAAAACAAAATGGGTGATTTTTAATTCTCCATCTAATCCAAGTGGTGGCACATACACGAAGGATGAGCTCAAAGAAATAACAGATGTATTGTTAAAATATGAACACGTTTGGCTATTAACGGACGATATCTATGAGCATATGGTATACGACAACTTTAAATTCTTTACACCTTTGCAAGTTGAGCCAAAGTTGTTTAAAAGAACTTTGACTTTGAATGGGGTGTCAAAAGCTTATTCAATGACAGGGTGGCGTATAGGTTATTGTGGTGCGCCATTGGAACTAATAAAACCAATGCGCACAATTCAATCACAATCTACTACTAACCCTACTTCAATTAGCCAATGGGCTTCAGTTGAAGCTCTTGAAGGAGATCAATCATTCATGAAAGGTTGGATTAAAGAGTTTAGGGAGAGAAGAAACTTAGTTGTTGAAATGCTCAATAAAGCAAATGGTATTGAATGTGGCCTTCCTGAAGGTGCATTCTATGTTTACCCTAACTGTTCTGGGTGTATTGGAAAACAAACATCAAACGGAAAATTAATTGAAAATGATGAAGATTTTGTTACTCAGCTTCTGGAAGAAGAAGGTGTGGCTGTTGTTCACGGTGCTGCATTCGGTACCAGTCCTTGTTTCAGGATTTCCTATGCAACATCTATAGATCTTTTAGAGGAAGCATGTACAAGGATCATCAGGTTTTGCGCAGGTTTGTCATAAAAAAACTGAACCCTTAAGAGCTCAGTTTTTTTATTTTGGGTATGTATGTGTATATGTAATTAGGGAGGTTCATATACGTTATGTGCATTCTTTTTACTAAATTTAGCTATGCATTTCTATAAGTAATATTGCAAATCAGACATGCAATTTTTGCAATGCAAAAGAGTACTAATATTTCCATTCCTTCCCTTTTTCTATGATAAACTCTCTGAATACTGCTATTCTTTTAGAATTTCTTCTCTCTTCAGCATAAGTGAGGTAGGTATCTATTTCAGGTAATTTCTCGTTAAATGCTATTTGAGAAAGATTATCCTCTTCACCAACCAAGTAATCTGGTAATAAAGCAAGACCAATCCCATTTGATGCTGCCATGTGAAGACCTTTGATATTACCAATCTTCAAAATTGGTTTGATCCTATATTCTTTGGTAATATTTTCTAACCAGTTTATTTCTTTCAAATAATCTGGGGCTCGACCAAAAGTCACTATTTTATGATTTTTTAAATCGGATACTCTACTTGGAGTCCCATACTCATCAAGATATTCTGGTGATGCATACAAGTGAAAATGAACTGTAAATAATTTTCTTTGAATTAAGTCTAATTGTTGTGGTTTATGAAATCTAATTGCTATATCAGCTTCACGCATTCCTATATCCAATTCTGCATCCGTCAGTCTCAGTTCTAAATTAATTTCTGGATATAGTGCTGTAAAATCTTTTAGCCGCGGTGTTAGCCAGTTTGTTCCAAGGCCAACAGTAGTGGTTACAGATAAATCTCCTGATGGCCTATCTTTGCTATCTGTTAACTCGAATTCTGCCTCTTTTACAATATTGATGATCGTTCTAGTTCTCTTATATAGTAATTCACCTTGTTCTGTTAAGATTAGCCCTCGTGGATGTCTATGAAATAGAGGTATACCTATTTCGTATTCAAGGTTGGATATTTGTCTACTGATTGCCGATTGGCTTGTATTTAAATCCTCACTTGCATGTGAAAAACTACCTGCATCAGCAACGATATGAAAGATTCTTAACCTGTCCCAGTCCATTATTTTTTATTTGCAAGATAATGTTCTGCATCAAGTGCAGCCATACATCCCATTCCCGCTGCTGTTACCGCTTGTCTATACTTATCATCCGTAACATCACCGGCAGCAAATACACCCTCTCTGGAGGTTTTTGTTGTTCCCGGAGTTGTAAGAATATATCCATTTTTCATCTCTAATGAGTTATTAAACAGTTCAGTAGATGGTTTATGTCCTATTGCAATAAAAACACCATCAGTTTCAAGTTTTGTAATTTTGTCTGTTTTAACATTCAACAAATTTACACCATTAACAGAATTAGGGTTATCTGTTCCAGTGATTTCATCTATGACTGAGTCCCAAATTATTTCAATTTTAGGGTTCTTAATTAGTCGTTCCTCAAGAATTTTTTCACACCTTAATTCATTTCTTCTATGAACTAATGTTACTTTACTGGCAAAATTTGTTAGAAACAGAGCCTCTTCTACAGCTGTATTTCCTCCACCAACAACGATTACTGATTTATCTCTGTAAAAAAATCCATCACAAGTTGCGCATGCTGATACCCCAAAACCTTTATATTTTTCTTCGGAGTCAATTCCAAGCCACTTTGCCTGTGCCCCAGTACAAATTATTAAGGAGTCAGTTAAATATTCAGTTTTAGAGTCACCAATTAATCTAAAAGGAAATTCATCAAGGTTACACAGGTTTATGTGGTCACTGATTATTTCAACACCGGTACTTAGAGCCTGAGATTTCATCTGCTCCATTAACCATGGACCTTGAATAATTTCTGAAAAACCAGGATAATTTTCTACATCGGTAGTGATTGTTAATTGTCCTCCTGGTTGTATTCCCTCAATCAAAATTGGTTGCAACATAGCTCGAGATGCATAAATTGCTGCGGTGTATCCTGCAGGACCAGATCCAATAATTAATACTTTTGTCTTTTTTTCGTCCATATGTATATTCTTATAATATTTGTATTGTTATTTTGGGAAGGATATTTGGATAATTTCATAGCTTTTTCCCCCGCCAGGTGTAGCTACTTCCACACTATCACCGATTGATTTACCAATTAATGCGCGTGCAATTGGTGAGCTGATTGAAATTAGTCCTTTTGTGATATCGGATTCGAATTCACCAACGATTTGGTATTGTGATTCTTTTTCTGTGTCTTCGTCAACTAACGTTACATTTGCTCCAAATTTTACAATATTGCCAGATAATTTTGATATATCGATTACATCAGCTCTTGATAACTTATCTTCAAGATCACTTATTTTTGCTTCATTCATTGCCTGTTGTTCTTTTGCAGCATGATATTCGGCATTCTCAGATAAGTCACCATGCTTTCTTGCTTCAGCTATAGCAGATATGATTGCAGGTCTTTCGATAGTCTTTAGTCTTTTAATTTCACTCTGAAGAGCCTCATATCCAATAATTGTCATTGGTATTTTTTCCATAGATTCTCCCAAATGGTATAGTTTCAATATAAGTATATTTTCTAAACAATTATTTAAAGTATTCTTGTAATGATTTTATATCACCCAATCCATTAATATACATTTCTATAGATTCAACAGCTGCAAGAGCTCCTGAAAGTGTTGTATAATATGGTATTCTATTCCTAAGAGCAGCTTGCCGCAAGGTTTTACTATCGGATAGTGCCTTGCTCCCCTCTGTTGTATTAATTACCAAGCTTATAGTATTGTTGTTCATTGAGTCAACAATATGCGGGCGTCCCTCTAGCACTTTCTTGACTCTACCTGCCTGTATTCCTTGCTCATTTAGGTATTTTTGTGTTCCCCCTGTTGCCAGTATTTTGAAACCAAGTGTTTCTAGAGATTTTATAGCGTTCAGGATACTTGGCTTATCTCTGTCTTTAACAGAAACGAAGACATTTCCGTCCTTTGGTAACGGCACATTTGTTCCTAATTGGCTTTTTGCAAATGCGATTCCAAAGTCATCACCAATACCCATTACTTCGCCAGTTGATTTCATTTCAGGACCAAGCAAGACATCAATTCCATCAAATTTATTGAATGGGAAAACAGCTTCTTTTACAGCAACATGTCTCATATTATTCAGCACTTCTTTTTCTTTATTTGTAATATGCTGTCCTAATTTATCGCCTGCTATTAATTTTGTAGCTATTTTTGCAATTGGTACACCTGTTACTTTTGCGACAAACGGAATTGTCCTACTGGCACGAGGATTAACTTCAATTATAAATATTTGGTCATCCTTAATTGCATATTGAATATTAATACAACCAATAATATTAAGTGCATTGGTTATTGCAATTGTCTGTTTTCTAAGATTTTGAATAATATCTTGTTTAAGTGAATATGGAGGTATCGAGCAGGCACTATCACCGGAGTGGACTCCTGCTTCTTCAATATGTTGCATTATTCCACAGATGAAAACATTTTCACCATCTGAAATAGCATCAACATCGACCTCAATTGCATCTGATAAAAAACTATCCAAAAGAAGTGGATTTGATTTTAATAAGTTATTTATTTGTTTATCTTTGTTTTGTGGAAATTTTATCTTTATTTCTTCTGGTATCAACTCCGGTAGAGTATTTTCAATGTAATCGTCATAATCATTTTCATCTCTTAGAATGACCATTGCCCTTCCACCTAGCACATAAGATGGTCTGAGAATTATGGGTAATCCCATATCTTCTATTGCCTTTCTTGCATCTTTAATTGAATTTGCGATTTTATTTTTTGGTTGTCTTAAGTTAAGTCTGTTAATTAATTTTAAAAAACGATCCCTGTCTTCTGCAAGATCTATTGTATCGGGTGTTGTTCCAAGAATATTGATTCCTCGTTTTTCGAGTTCATTGGATAATTTTAACGGTGTTTGCCCTCCAAATTGAACAATAACGCCCAACAAGTTTCCTTTACTTTGTTCTATCTTGATTATTTCGTATACATCTTCTGTGGTCAATGGTTCAAAGTATAATCTATCAGAAGTATCATAATCCGTTGAAACAGTCTCTGGATTACAATTTATCATAATTGTTTCGATATCTAATTCCTGTAATGCAAAGCACGCATGGCAGCAACAATAATCAAATTCAATACCTTGCCCAATTCTATTTGGACCACCTCCAATAATAATAACTTTCTTTTTCAGACTTGGATCTACTTCCGTGTCAAAATCATCAAAATCTATATAGTTATACGTTGAGTACATATAAGCTGTTGGAGTATGGAATTCTGCCGAGCAGGTATCAATTCTCTTATAAATTGGATGAATATCAAGTTTTTCTCTATGTTTTCTAACAAAAGACTCATCTTTTTCAATGATATTGGCTAACCTAGCATCAGAAAACCCATGAGATTTAAGAAGTTGAAAATTCTCTCGATCATTTGGTAATCCTAAGTTTTTGACTTTATTCTCTAAATCAATTATTTCCTGAAGCCTTTGTATAAACCAAGGATCTATTTTACAAGATTGATAAATTTGATCATGCGATATACCTAATCTCAATGCTTGTGCAACTTTTAATATTCTATTTGGTGTTGGTTCACCTAATTCTGCTCTTACGACATTTTTTTCAGCATCTTTCCCTATATCGCTAAACTCAATTGGATCAAGGCCAGTTAGTCCAATCTCAAGTGATCTGAGGGCTTTTTGTAAACTTTCAGAAAATGTTCTTCCAAAAGCCATCGCTTCTCCAACAGATTTCATAGATGTGCTAAGTAAAGGTTTTGCATCAGGAAACTTTTCAAATGCAAATCTTGGTATTTTAGTGACTATATAATCAATTGTTGGTTCAAAAGAGGCAGGTGTTTGACCGCCAGTTATATCATTGGTTAGTTCATCAAGTGTATAACCTAATGCAAGTTTTGCA
Organism: Hyphomicrobiales bacterium; assembly: GCA_049602435.1. Taxonomy (GTDB): domain Bacteria; phylum Pseudomonadota; class Alphaproteobacteria; order Rhizobiales; family TMED25; genus TMED25. The sequence goes on along the minus strand of JBMYRO010000005.1, from coordinate 14,537 downwards.
GCTATTTTCGCAATTGGGAAACCTGTTGCTTTTGATGCTAGCGCCGAGGATCTTGATACTCTAGGGTTCATTTCAATTACAACCATCTCTCCATTCTCTGGATTTATAGCAAATTGAACATTAGATCCCCCGGTTTCAACACCAATTTTTCTGAGGACCGCTATGGATGCATTCCGCATAATTTGGTATTCTTTATCCGTAAGCGTTAATGCAGGTGCAACAGTTATTGAGTCCCCTGTATGCACACCCATCGGATCAATATTCTCAATCGAGCAGATAATAATACAGTTATCATTCTTATCTCTAACAACTTCCATTTCATATTCTTTCCAACCAAGAACAGATTCTTCTATGAGAACTTCAGAGGTTGGTGATGCATCAATTCCATTTTCTACAATTTTTATAAATTCTTCTCTTGTATACGCAATTCCACCTCCTGTGCCACCAAGTGTAAATGATGGACGGATAATTACTGGTAAGCCGAGTGTATCAAGTGCCTCAAGTCCTTGGGATAGATCATGTGCAAGTAATGATTTTGGTGTTTTTAAGCCAATGTCTTTCATAGCTTCTCTGAATAGTTCTCTATCCTCCGCCATATCAATTGCTTCTGAGGATGCACCAATCATTTCAACATTATATTTATCTAAAACACCCAACTTTTTGAGAGACAGTGTTGTGTTAAGAGCAGTTTGGCCGCCCATTGTTGGAAGTATGGCGTCGGGGCGCTCTTTTTTAATGATTTTTTCAAGAAATTCAGGAGTAATTGGTTCAATATAGGTTGCATCAGCTAATTCAGGATCAGTCATTATTGTGGCAGGATTAGAATTTATTAATATTACACGATAACCTTCTTCTTTTATTGCTTTTAAAGCTTGTGTTCCGGAATAATCAAATTCGCAAGCTTGACCAATTACGATTGGTCCAGCTCCCACAACAAGTATTGATTTTAGATCAGTTCTTTTTGGCATCTTGGTTTCTTGCGTTTGATTTAATATTATCTAAAAAACTCTCAAAAATGTAATAACAATCTTGAGGTCCTGGTGAAGCTTCTGGATGAAATTGGACAGAAAATATCGGTTTTTCTTTGACTCTAATACCGCAATTGGAACCATCAAATAGTGATCTATGTGTTTCAACAACTTCATTAGGAAGCGATTGACTATCCACGGCAAAGCCATGATTCATAGAAGTTATTAGAACCTTTTTTGTATCCATATCTTGAACAGGATGATTTGCCCCATGATGACCGAATGACATTTTTATAGTTTTTGCTCCTAATGCCAAAGCTAATATTTGATGCCCTAAACAAATACCAAAAATAGGTATATTTTTTTGAATTAAATTTTTGATCAAAGGTACACTGAAGTTGATTGTTGCATGAGGATCTCCAGGGCCATTTGAAAGTAGAACTCCATCTGGATTAAAATCAAATATTTCATTGATTTTGACATCAGGAGGAAATACTTTTATTTCACATCCAAAGTGATTTAGCATGCGAATGATATTTGTCTTTATTCCATAGTCTATGAGAGCAATTTTAATTTTACTATCTTTGTTCTCTTCATAACCAGAATCCCAATTCCAAGATTTTTGATAATTTTTGTATATAGTTTTTGTTGACGCATCTGTTGCTAAATCCATTCCTTCCATACTTTTTACGTTAGATAATATTTTTTGGAGTTTAGGAATATCAAAATTACCAGTCTCAGAATGTTCAATCACACAATTCATCATACCATTATCCCTTATATTTTTGGTAAGCTGCCTCGTGTCTATTCCAGAAATACCGATGATACCTTCCTGTTTCAACCAGTCATTTAGCGATAACTTCGCCCTATAATTGGATGGTGAATTAATGATAGCGTGAGTAATGATGCCTGAAATATGAATTTTTTGATCGGGGTTGGCTGTTTCTAGATCCTCAAAATTTGCACCCACATTACCTATGTGAGGGAAGGTGAAATTTACAATTTGATGAGAATAGGAAGGGTCCGAAATAATTTCTTGATACCCAGTAATGGAAGTATTGAAGCAAACCTCGCCAGATGTCACACCTGTTTTACCAATACCATAGCCAAATTTAATAGATCCATCTGAAAATAAAACAACAGCTGTTTTTTTAATTGGTTGCCATCCAGTCATACCATTTCCAGAAATTCTTCTGGATTGTTGTTTGTTATTCATATTTTTAATTATTATAAATTATTCCAATTATGTATATAACATTTGAATGAAATATGCTTGAAATTCATCATAAAGTTAACACTTTTCCATAGCAAATTTTATATCTATATAAAAAAAAATAGATATAATGTAATTAATTTAAAACCATTGAGGCTAAAATTATGATTAGAGATCAAATAAACAATCAATTAAAGACGGCAATGCTGAATAAAGACAAGGATCAAACATCAACATTAAGATTAATTTTAGCTGCTATAAAAGACCGTGAAATAATTGAGAGAGCCAATAATAAAAGCGTTGAGGATGACGTAATAATTGATGTTTTGTCTAAAATGGTGAAACAACGGATGGAATCAGCAGATATTTACAAAAAGAATGAGAGATTAGAATTAGCTAAAAAAGAAGAGTATGAGATTTCTATCATAAGAAACTTTATGCCAACTCAGTTATCTGATGAGGAAGTAAAAACTATCATAGATAAAATAATTCAAGATAACAATGCATCTTCAATCAAGGATATGGGTGTTGTCATGGCAGAATTGAAAAAAAAATATTCTGGTCAATTAGATTTTGGTGCCGCAGGAAAGTTAATCAAAGAACTCCTATCAAACTAAATTTCAAACCCTATAAATACGATAATGAGTATCCAAAATAATATAACAGACGAAATAAAATCAAAAATTTTATTATCAGAGGTGATACAAAATTATGTAAATTGGGACTCCAAAAAGAGTAACATAAGTAAAGGCATTTATTGGGCTTGCTGCCCATTTCATAATGAAAAAACAGCATCTTTTACCGTAGATAATTCAAAGAATACATATCATTGTTTTGGTTGTAACGCCCACGGTGACGCATTTAAGTTTCTTATGGACCATCAAAATATCCAGTTCAGAGAGGCATTAACAATATTAGCTGGAATGAGTGGTGTAAAATTAAATCCAAGCAATAATTATAATCCAATTGAAGACCAAAAGAGGCAGATTTTACAAACGATAAATGAAGAAGCAAGTAATTTTTTTAGAGGTGAGTTACTAAAACAAGAGAACAAGCAAGCACTTAATTATCTTCAAACACGAGGGCTTAGGGCAGAGGATATTAATAAATTTGCACTTGGGTATGCAAGAGGAGATGGAAAGTTGATTTCCCATTTAAATTCGTTAGGTTATAGTAATAACCAGATCCAAGAGTCTGGTCTGACTATCGAAAACGATCAAGGAAATTTTTATGAAAGGTTTCGTAATAGGATAATGTTTCCAATTACAAACCCACAAAATAAAATCATTGCTTTCGGCGGCAGAGATCTTAGCGGAAATTCACAAGCAAAATATATTAACTCGCCCGAAACTAAAATTTTTCAGAAAAAAAATATCCTTTATAATTTTCATAATGCAAAAAATGTAAGAAATACAGATAGAAAGATATTAGCCGTGGAAGGTTATTTCGACTGTATTTCTCTCTCGGTAAATGGCTTTCCAAATTCAGTCGCTACAATGGGAACAAGTCTGTCACAGGATCAAATAAAACTTCTATGGCAATTATCTAATCTTCCCTTGCTATGCTATGATGGGGATGAAGCAGGGAGTAAAGCTGCTGAAAGAGCGGTAGATCTTATATTCCCAATATTAAAGCCAGGTTATTCAATGGATTTTGTTTTTTTACCAAAGGGTATGGATCCAGATGATGTGATTAAAAACTATGGTGCTGAATATATAAATGAGCTATCAGATAATTGTATTAGTTTAATTGATCTTTTTTGGAATTTACACATTAATAATTTAGATTATGGTACCCCTGAAGAAAGAGCCTATATTCAAAACCAGATGAATACCATGATAAACAGAATTGAGAACATAGAGGTCAGGAAACAATATAGTCTGCATATAAATGATAAACTCAATGCATTTTGGAAGGCAAAAAGTTTTGAATCTAACAAGGTATTTTTCAAAAACAAAATTGGAAAACCTTCCAGCAGTCTTATCAAGAAATTAAATATTGGTAACAAAAATTTGGATTATAAGAAAGAGGATATTTATCTCGTTCAAGCTTTATTAAGTTACCCAGAAATACTTAGTGATCATAGTGATGATATAATAACAATAAAATTATCAGATGATAAGCTTGATAAGCTAAAAAAAGAAATTATTGATACTATATATAGTAAAAAAATTACCAACGAAAATGCATCACTTTTAAGAAGTATTTTAGTTGAGGGGGGTTTTGAAGAAATTTTGAATTTAATTAGTTCGGAATATAAAGAATTTGAAATTAAATACCCAGCGAGCAAAGATAAAAAAATAGAATTAAAGGGTTGGCTTAGAAATTTAATTTATGAGTTAAAAAAGCACAATTTAAATCGAAACATTGAAGACACCAAGCAAGAATACTTAAATAATAACTCAAAAGAAAATGAAGAAAAATTATTCAAACTAAAGGATGAACTTAGTAGTTTGAACGAACTGCATAAAAGTGATGTTCATGATACCGGTGTAATCTCGAACTCTTTTGATGATTGGTATGAGCAAAACAAATCAAGGTTGAAAAAGAAAAATTGATTCAATATTAAAAAAAGAGAAAAATATAATAAATATTTATAGTAATTTATTGATTTATTTATTATATACAAAGAGTTAATAATTATTACCTAGAAAAAGATGCCTGCAGCGAAAAAAGAAACACAAGTTACAACCGAAGATACTATAGAAGAAAAGAAAGACGCACCTCTAATTGACACCTCCGATCGTACTGTAAAAAGTTGGATTAGGTTAGGAAAAAAAAGAGGTTATATCACTTATGATGAGTTAAATGAAATTTTGCCATCAGATGAAGTATCTTCTGAACAAATTGAAGATATTATGGCCATGTTTTCAGACATGGGGATAAACGTAATAGAAAACGACGAAGCTGACGAACAATTGGGTTCCGAGTCTGAAGGACAACTCCCAGTAAAAATTGATCAAACATCATCTTCAGGTGCTGATAGATCTGATGATCCTGTAAGAATGTATCTGAAGGAAATGGGATCCGTTGAATTACTCTCAAGAGATGGTGAAATAGCAATCGCTAAGCGGATTGAAGCTGGGAAAGAAGCGATGATGAGAGGGCTATGCGAGAGTCCATTGACATTTCAAGCGATCATAATTTGGAGAGACCAACTTAATGATGGTGATATTTTACTAAGAGATATCATCGATCTTGAAGCAACTTATTCAGGCCCTGATGCTCAGGAAATGCCAAAAGTTGAAATTCCAGACGAGGAACCAAAAGAAACACAGCCATTAGAAGACGATAATCAAGATGAACCTCTGCAAGAAATTGAAGATGATCAAGATGATGAAGATAATGAGAATAATCTATCACTAACCGCCATGGAAGCTGCTCTGAATGAACAAGTGTCAGCAAGATTTAATATAATAGCGAAAGAGTATGCTAATCTTGAGAAATTTAAAAAATCTCTCGAAAAAAAGAATTCTAATACAAAGAATTTTACAGCAGCCGAAGAAAAAAAATACTCAAAAATTAGATCAGTTTTAATTGATGAAGTAAATGCATTATCCCTTAACGCAAACAGGATCGAAGCACTAGTTCATCAACTTTACAATATCAATAAGAGGCTCATGTCACTTGAGGGTAAATTAATGAGACTTGCTGAAAGCTATGGTGTTGATCGGGATGAATTCATAAAACAATATCACGACAATGAATTAGATACTAATTGGGTAAGGAGGGTTTCAAGATTATCAGCCAAAGGATGGAAAGAATTCGCATCTGCTGAAAAGAACGAGATAAAGATAATTAGGGATGAAATCACCTCACTAGCTACTGAAGCAGGTGTGGATATTGGAGAATTTAGAAATATTGTTCAAATGGTTCAAAAAGGTGAAAGAGAATCACATACTGCAAAAAGAGAGATGGTAGAGGCAAATCTTAGATTGGTTATATCTATTGCTAAAAAGTACACCAATCGCGGTCTGCAATTCCTTGATTTGATCCAAGAAGGAAATATTGGTTTGATGAAAGCTGTTGAAAAATTTGAATATCGTCGTGGTTATAAATTTTCAACATATGCTACCTGGTGGATAAGGCAAGCAATAACACGTTCAATAGCTGATCAGGCAAGAACAATCAGAATACCAGTTCATATGATAGAAACAATAAATAAAATTGTTAGAACTTCTCGACAAATCCTAAATGAAATTGGGCGCGAGCCAACTCCAGAAGAGATATCCGAGAAACTTGGTATGCCGCTTGATAAAGTAAGAAAAGTAATGAAAATAGCTAAAGAGCCTATTTCTCTTGAGACGCCTGTTGGAGATGAAGATGATAGTCACCTAGGAGATTTTATTGAAGATAAAAACGTTATGTTACCTATAGATGCAGCAATTCACTCTAATCTCAGGGATACAACAACAAGGGTTTTGGCAACACTAACTCCACGTGAAGAGAGAGTATTAAGAATGAGATTTGGCATAGGCATGAATACTGATCACACCCTTGAAGAAGTAGGGCAACAATTTTCCGTTACAAGAGAGCGTATTCGTCAAATAGAAGCTAAAGCTCTAAGAAAATTGAAGCATCCATCAAGAAGTAGGAAATTAAGGAGCTTCTTAGACTCATAAGTATAGGATTGTAAAAATTAAAATATTAGTTTAATTGTAGCTTTACTTATGTAGATTCTGGTACTATAAAAAAATTTCGGGCGATTAGCTCAGTTGGTTAGAGCCCTCCGCTCATAACGGAGTGGTCCCAGGTTCGAGTCCTGGATCGCCCACCACTTCCAAAATAATTAGTTGAATACTACTTCGGATTTATTGTCTTATTTTGTATTATCGATCAAATTTAGTTAATGGGTCAATATTGTTTCCATCACTGATTTTTTTATGATGTTCTACACCTGTATTTTTCGTGTATTTGATTGTTTTTTTTGACAAATGAGATTGCATTCCAAACTAATTATGTGTTAAATAGAAAAACTATTAAACATAACATCAATAAGCTTAAATTATATGATGGCTAAGTAAGTTAAAGGGGAGTAAATATGAAACCAGTAGATCCTTCAAAGGGTTATCAGCTAGACACTAGCTTTATACAAGAGCAGCACCATACAAATCCAAGAAGATTGTACAGTCAAACTGGTGCAGATTGGCAATATCGTGTTGATCATGAAAGATTAAGACGTCAAAGATTAGAGAGAATAAGAGCAGAGATGGAAGCTGATGATCTTGGAGCACTTGTAGTTTTCCAAGGTGCTAACGTAAGATACATCACTGGATCTTATCAAGGTAACTGGAAATATAATATCAACATCAGATATGCCGTGCTTCCAAGAGGTGGTGACCCAGTTCTTTTTGAAACTGCAGGGTCTGATATGAGAAATGCTTTCCTTGATCTACCTTGGTTAGGCGAAGAAAATATAAGGCCAGCCATGACTTGGCAATGGGCTGAGGGTGCTGTTGGCGAAATGGCTGATAAGATGGTTGCAACTGTTAAGCAAGTTCTTGTCGATAACGGCGTCCAAAATGAAAAAATTGGTGTTGATCAGCTTGATATGCCTGCGCTCCACGCAATGGAAAAAGCTGGTATCAAAATCGTTAATGGATGGCCTGCTATGTCAAGGGCTAGGGTTGTAAAAACAATTGACGAAATTGAACACCTTAAAATGTCATCATCCATTGGTGATGCTGCTATGTGGCACGTAAAACACGAATGGTTAAAACCAGGAATTACAGAACGCCAAATTGAAGCTAAAGTACACGATTTTATGCTATCTCGTGGTTGTGAAATTATCTACGATATCATCGTGGCTTCCGGTGGTAATACAAGTCCATACAGAAGATGGGCAACTGATAAACTAATTCAACAAGGTGATTTGCTTATTGTTGATATTAACGCAGTAGGACCAGGTGGTTATTTCATCGACTATGTGAGAACATTTAAATGTGGGGCAAAAATGTCACAACAAGAGATTGATCTTTACCGTGAAACATATGACTCTATGTATGCTGGACTTGAAAATCTTAAACCTGGAAAAACATCTGCAGATGTCGTATCAAAATTCCCTGAGTATGACGATGACAAGTTTGGAACAGTTACATTGCAACAGTTTGCTCACTCAATTGGTATTACTCTATATGAAGGTATGTGGATGAGTAGAGCTTACTCACTCAAATATCCAGCTGAGATTAAGGAAAATATGTATTTTGCTATCGAGACTTTTGCTGGACATGCTGGTCTACCTCAAACATGTAGACTTGAAGAGAACGTTCTTGTTACTAAAGACGGTCCATCAGTGTTTACCAAAATGGAACATATGGAAGAAGCTGTGGCTGGTTATCGACCAGGTGAATTCCATCATGCTGAAATTTTTGGTTACCCACAAAAATAATCTTAATATAAACATAAACCTCGAGGTTTTAATTGCCTCGAGGTTCTCAACTTTATAAGGCAAACTTTTGTGTATTATAAGTTTGAAAAAAATCGTTCAATGATTTTTAATCCATTAATTATTGTTGCATCCGAGCTAGGTATTAGAGATCTATCAACAGAACCTCCAAAGCCAAAAGAACAAATAAAAGCTATGATAAAGGCTTTTAGAAATGTAAGTGACTCTGGTATTGGTAGTGTTATTGTAGACGGTGTATCTGATGAACAGGTTACGGAATTACAAAGTAATGGAGCTTATTCTGTAAAAACTGATATGTCCGAATTTGGAAAAGATCACAATTATCGATCAAAATCTGGTGCAGAGAGAATTGCTGCAACAGTTAATAAATTTGATAGATATTACACTCATGACATCGTTGTGGCTGTCCCTGATGATATGCCTGAGCTCAAACCATACTACATGCAAGCGCTAATGTATGCATTGTCAGACTCTGATGTAGGTATTGCTACCATGGTATCACCATTAGAAGAGCACGAGAAAAGTAATAACGATATAGTTAAAGCTCAAGTCGACTGGAATAATGATAGAATTGTATATCCACTTGAAGGATCTAAGGTGGGAACCTTAAAGGACATTCGCAGAGATATTAATGACTTTGACTCTGATGATATATACAAATTAGTACCAATTCACGCATGGAGAAGAGGTCCTCTGGATAAATTAATTCAATTACCACCATCTGATCGAGAATTTGAAGAAGGAACGGATCTTGTCAGAGCATTAGATGCTGGCATGAGGATTGATGTCACATTTGTAACTGATAATATGAAGGTATTGATTTCACCAGAAGAATTAGATGAAGCAGCATATGAAATTGAAGGATAATTTTTGCCACAAATGAGGTTTTAAATGAATAGACCATACTACAAGCCAGATCCTGTTGGGGGTCCAGAACAATATGTTGGCGCTGAATATAAACTTAATGAGCCGTGGAAAGAACAAGCACATAATGTAAAATTAGTTGGGCATTCAGATTTGAATGGTTGGGGGGATGCCTTCCAAATACAAGTATCAAATGGAATATGTTATGTAGCTGCATCGGGAATAAATGGTCATAACGGTATGACAATTCTTGATGTAAAGGATCCATCAAAACCTACAATATTAAACCAAATATCCGATTCACCAGGTGCACGAACCCATAAGGTTCTCAGAATTAGTGATGATATACTAATCACAAATTCAGAGTTAAGACCTAAACTAGTAGATCAATATCCAGAGCTAAAAGGTGGATTAAGAGTTTTTGATATTTCAGATCCCATAAATCCAAAATTCATAAGACACGTTGAAGTTGATGGTTTTGGCATACATAGGCCTATCTATGATAGGGATAGGAAATTGATGTATAGCTCTGGTTTTAAAGACGGTTATAATGGAAAAATACTTCTCATTCATGATATGAAAGATCCATCAAATCCTGAATTTATAGGTCATGGTTGGGTTGAGGGTCAAAAAGAAGGTGAACAGTATTCATGGGATAACTCTATAGTTAAAAACGAAGCTTGGTGTCATGAAGGAAATCCATGGGGTAACTATGTAACTGCTGGATGGTGGGATGGTGGAATTGTATTATTTGATTGTACAGATCCATCAAAACCAGAATTTAAGTGGAGACATAATCCACATGAAACACATGGCTGGCCTGGAAACTATCATAGTTTTCTTGTGCCAAAAGGCTCTGAATTTGGAATTGTCACTCAAGAAACTATAACTGTTAACTGTGAGCATCCACCTGCATTTATAACATTCTATGATTTAAGAAACAAAGATGTACCTCTTCCAGTAAGTACATATATGCCATTTGATATAGATCCGCATGAGATGAGGCCATTAGATTCTAAATGGGGGCAGACAGGATCAAGGCATGGTGCTCATAATATATGGTTAGACATGGAAAAAAATGATCTTATTTACATTGCTTGGTTTAATGCAGGATTAAGGATCATTGATTGGAGTAATCCATTTAGCCCTAAAGAAGTTGGATCTTATATCCCAGCAGGAAATAAAGAACGATGTTGCCCACAAAGTAACGATGTGTATGTCGATCGTGAAACCGGACTCATATATATGTCTGATAGATGGGGGCTAGGTCTACATATTCTCGAATATACAGGTTAAATCATATGACTAGACCTTTAGAAGGTATTAGAGTAATTGAGTTTGGTAACTTTATTGCTGGACCTTTCTGCGGAATGTTGCTTGCGGATATGGGAGCAGAAGTAATTAAAATTGAACCTCTGACAGGTGATTTGGCACGAGCTATACCACCAATAATTGATGGGAAAAGTGCTGCATTCATAACCTTAAATAGAAACAAAAAAAGTTTAGCATTAGATTTAAAGTCTGACCGTGGTAGGTCTCTGGCGCTTGAGATATTAAAAACAGCAAATGCAATAATTGAGAATAATAGACCAGGTGTGATGCAAAGACTGGGGTTGGGTGAAGAGGATGTAAAAAAGATAAATAATAAAATTGTTTACACATCTGTATCCGGTTTTGGACAAACAGGTGAATTAAAAAATAGAGCGGGTATAAATCTTATAATTGAAGCATTATCAGGAACATTATCCGTAATGGGTGAGAAAGGAGAAATTCCTCCAAGGCCTGGATTGCAAACCGCAGACATTCTTGGTGCAATGTTTGCAACCTACTCAACTTTAGCTGGATTAATTGGGCAGATTAAGCATAATCAAGGTATGAATGCAGATGTATCTTTGATCGAGGCATCTATTGCATCCGCTGTATGGGAGACAACAGAATTCTTATCAAGTGGGATCGTTCCAGAACAATTAGGGCATTCGCACCGAGCAAGTGCGCCATATCAATTATTTGAAACTAATGACAAAAGATACATTGCAATAGGTGCGCCGAGTGATGCCCATTTCAAAAAATTGATGGACATACTAGATCTAAATGATTTATTAGAAAATCCTAAATTTATTTCTTACTCCAGCAGAAAAGAAAATGAAAACGATCTTGTCCCGCTTGTTGCAAATAAAATAAAGGATTGGGACTCATCAAATTTAGAAATTAAATTGACAGAAGCTGGTATACCATGCGGTTGTGTAAGAAATTACAAAGAAGCTCTTAATAATTCTCATAGCATCGAAAGACAACTGGTAACGGAAATTAGTGATGGTCATGGAGCTAAAATTAAGACAATACGTAATCCAGTCTTAATTAATAATAAACCAATAAACATAGATAACTTTGCTCCGGAATTAGGAGAGCATAGTTTTGAAATTTTGAGTCAAATTGGTGTGGATGAAAATGTATTTACCAAACTAGTGAGTGATGGTATTGCTATTTAGTTTTTATTTTTTCTAGTATTGCATTCGTCATATCAACAGTAGAGGCCTTTCCTCCAATATCTGCTGTTAAGTATTTTTTTTCTTTGATTACTTCTAATGCTGACTTCTCAATAATATTTGCAGCTATAATTAATTTTTCTTCATTATATTTAGAGCCCATCCAAGATAAGAGCATTGATGTTGACATAATCATAGCGTATGGGTTAGCAATATTTTTTCCTGCAATATCAGGCGCAGAACCATGCGTCGCTTGGGCCATTGCAACATTTTCACCAATACAAAGACCTGGTGCCATACCAATTGAGCCAATTAAACCTGCTCCAATATCACTTAATATATCTCCAAATTGATTTGTTGTTACAACAACGTCAAATGACTCTGGATTTGAAACTAGGTGCATTGCAGTTGTATCAATAAGTGTGTCTTCATAAGAGATTGAAGGATATTCTTTTGAAACTTTTACACATTCTTCAAGGAACATACCACAACTTAACCTGAATAGTGGTTCCTTATGTGCTGCTGTAACTTTGGATCGATTTTTACTTACAGCAATATCAAATGCGGCTTTAGCTACTCTATTTGATCCTTTTCTTGTAATAACTCTTGATGCTATAGTAATTTCATCATTTGGACGAAATTCAGGGTACCCTCCAACAATTGTGTCTGAACTCTGAAGACCCTCAGTTAATTCTCTTACGAATATGATATCTATTTTCTTTGACTGATCATATGATTTTGTAGGTCTTATAGCGGCATATAATTCAAATTGCTTTCTTATAGGTGGCATTTTCCAGGTTGAGTCATTCCGTGGGTAATTATTATGCCCAATAGGCCCACAAATCATTCCATTGACTTCATTTAATTTGGAGATTGTGTATTCAGGAAAGGTATCACCATATTCACTATGAGCTAATTTTCCAATGGGTAATTCAACTAGTTCAATACTACATCCAAGAGTGTTAAGCGTTTCACTTAATACTAACTTAGCCATTGGCACAATCTCATTACCAATGTCATCCCCATTCATTATTGCTATTTTTAGAGACATTTTAATTTAGTATATTAATCAAATTTCTTGGATAAATCTGCGATTAACATATCGATGGACTTATTTGATAGATAAGATGTAAATTCTTCTTTCTTTTGAAGTGTGAGTGATAATCCAGCTAGGGTTAGATCAACCACTTTGTACTCATTATCTTTGTTCAATATTAACCACCAACGAATTGAAGCAAGTCTGGAGTCATTTTTCATGACATCACCATCTATGAGGAATTCTTTTCCTTTGGATCCTTTTTCACGACAAGTATCATTTGATATTGAATATATAACGTCCGGATCTTCATTAGTTTCAAGTCTATCATAAATAGTTTTGGATACCATCTTTTCTATAATTTCATAGTATAGGAGCTCTTGTTCTTCATTAATCTTTCTTGCATATTTACCAAGCATAATTTTACCCATGGTGGTAAAATCTACATTTATGGTAAGTAAGTCAGAAATTTGTGTTTTCTTTTGATTGTTTGTTAATTCATTAGAATTTAAAATTTCGATAGTATTATCAGTTAACTCATTAGTGAATAATAATGCATTGTCGCATAATTCATTTGCGAGCGAAGAATTAGGATTGATAAAGAAGGCTATTATAGAAATCTTTAAAATAGTTTTAGTGAATTTGAACATTTTTAACCTAGTACAGAATAGTTAGAATACTAAGTTGAGATCTATACCTGTGTCAATTGAAAATTGAGAAGGGTCATCACCAAAAAGTCCATTGTTAATTTGGTTTTCTCTCATTTGTCTGTACATACTTCTGATTGAAACATAATAGTCTGTGCTATCCATTTCAATATCATCCAATGCATCGAGTAAATCTTCCCTTATTGAAACCACCCGAGTTGCTCCATACGTTAGACCAACAGTTGCATCTTGGTCACTAAAGTACCATGTTAGGGGATGTGTTAGAAAATCAACAACACGTCCAGTCGTGTGCCTTTCTGTTGTTGGGCCAAAGATTGGCGAATATGAGTAAGGGCCTGTTTCAAAACCGTAGACTGCTAATGTTTGTGCAAAGTCTTCTGTGTGTCGTTCATAGCCTAAATCAGTAGCTGGATCACCAAAGCCAAGAAAACCAACAGTTGAGTTTATAACGAACCTATTGACTGTAGTGCTAGCTCTTTCTTGTTCCCCTTGTAAAACATCATTCATGAGAACAGTTGGCGTTTCCAAATTATGCAAGAAGTTTTTGATTGCCTTTCTACCCCCTTCTGGGACAACATCTCTGTATGCTTTAGCTAGAGGTTTGAAGAGATTTTTATCTAATTTTTGATGTAATTCAAAAGCTTTCCTGTTTTCTTCTTCATTTGGATCATACAAGGAATAATCGAAGGCTTCTTCAGACGCATCCTCTTCCAGCATTTCAGTTACTGCGTATGGAGAGTTGTATTGGTCTTCAATTGTTTGTTCGAAAGATACAACAGCAACGGGTTCAGCCACTTCTACAACTTCCTCAGTTGCTGCGGGCATATTGTACTGATCAGCTATTGTTTGTTCGAAAGATACAACAGCAACGGGTTCAGCCACTTCTACAACTTCCT